>CAZEJJ010000048.1:0-3712 GCA_964512185.1 uncultured Enterobacterales bacterium
GCGGTCGCCTGGGGGGCGCGCCGAAGGCGCGTTGGGGGGCGAGGCCCCCCGAAAAACCTGGTGCCCGTGTGCCGCGGAGCGGCATGTACGGTCGCTGGCGACCGTACGGCCGAAGTATCTGGCCGCCCAGCAGGGTGGGCAGGTACTTCTGGGCACGGGCACTAGTAGGTGAAGGTGGGGAACCCGTCGGTGAACGCGAAGACCTCTCTCCGGAGGGCGTCGCGCGCCGCGGTGTCGGTCCAGATGCCCGTGCCGCGCTCGATCCTGCCGCGCTTGAGCAGGGCGCAGCAGCGATCGATGAAGTCGGCGAGGGTGGCCATGTGCTCGGCCTGCATGCCGCGGCTGGTGACGCAGGGGGTGCCCATGCGCACACCATCGGGGAACAGTGGCTTCTGCAGGGGCGAGGCGTTGGGCACGGTGTTGAAGTTGAGCACGATGCCCACCTGCTCCAGGCCGATGGCCAGCCGGCGCCCAGGCAGCTCGCGCGACTTGCGCGTGTCCACCAGCAGCAGGTGGTTGTCGGTGCCGCCGCTGCTCACGTGGAAGCCGCGCTCGCCCAGGGCCGCAGCCAGCGCCCTGGCGTTCTCGACCACCCGGGCCGCGTAGGCCCGGAACTGGGGCGTGGCGGCCTCGGCCAGGGCCACACCGACGGCCGCGATGGTGTTGAAGTGCGGGCCACCCTGCAGGCCGGGGAACAGGGCCTTCTCCACCTTGAGGTAGTGCTCCTCCTCCTTGGCCAGGATCAGCGCGGCGCGCGGGCCGCGCAGGGTCTTGTGGGTGGTGAAGGTGACGATGTCCATGTGCGGCCAGGGCGATGGGTGGGCCCCGCCGGCGATGAGCCCGGCGATGTGGGACACGTCGCCCAGCGACAGCGCGCCGCACTCCCTGGCGATGGCTCCGAAGGCCTCGAAGTCGATGGCGCGCGGGTAGGCGGTGTAGCCGCACACCAGGATGTCGGGCTTGAATTCCAGCGCCTGCCGGCGGATGGCTTCCATGTCCAGCACGTCGTCGGTGTCGCAGCCGTAGGAGGCGATCTCGAACCACTGACCGGTGACGGACACGGGTGAGCCGTGGGTGAGGTGGCCGCCGTGATCCAGGCGCATGGCCATCAGGCGGCCCGCGAAGGGCTCGAGGAAGGCCGCGTAGACCGCCAGGTTGGCGGGGGCGCCCGACAGGCCCTGGGCGATGGCGTAGGGGTAGCCGAACAGCTCGCAGGCGCGCCTCTTGACCTCGGACTCCATGGCGTCGGTGAAGCGCTGGCCCTGGTAGTAGCGGCGACCCGGGTAGCCCTCGCCGTACTTGTTGGTGAAGTTGCTGGCCAGCGCCGCGCGCACCGCGGGCGAGGCGTAGTTCTCGGAGGGGATGAGCCGGATGCAGCGCTGCTGGCGGGCGTCTTCGCTGCCGATGAGCTCGGCCATGCCCGGGTCTACCGCGCTGATGGTGTCCAGGAGTTCTTGGCTGCGCATCGCTACCTCGCGGAGGCTTGAAGGAGCCCCCTTCTAGCCCGTTTCGCGGCCGGCAGCCTTGCGCGGGATCACGCCGCTATTCGTCGGCGAAGAGCTCCATGGAGACCGCGTACAGACCCTCGATCCACAGGCCCTCTTCGTCTTCGAGCACCACGGAGTCCACGATGCGGGGCTCGAGGGTGAAGGCGCCGCCGAACAGGTCGCCGCTGCTGCCCATCAGCTCGCCCAGGTCCAGCTCGAAGCTGCCGCCCAGCAGGCTCATGGCGGCTTCAAGGAAGCCACCGAGACCGTCCACCACCTCGGCTTCGTCCCAGCCGGGCTCGGCGCCGTAGGACAGCACCGCGCCCTCGACCACCTCGAGGTCCATGCCGATCAGGCTGCCGTCGTCTTGGACGGTGAGGCCGATCTCCAGCGCCAGAGAGGCCTCGAGCCAGTCGTCGCAGCTGGAGCCGTCCATGACGCCAACGTCCATGCGCAGGTCGGGCAGGTAGAGCACGGCCAGGGGATCGATGCCCTGCTGCAGCCGCACCACGTGGGCGCTGCCCGGCTGGATGGAGAAGCACCAGCCGTCGCCCTCGGGGGCCTCGTCGCCGCCGGGCAGGTTGACGATGAAGCCGCCGATGAGGTCGCCCAGGTAGCCCGACAGATCCATGCCCTGGTCGAGCATGTCGAGCACCGTGTCGCCCACCATGAGATCGAGCAGGCCCTCGTGCAGGCCGATGGCCGCGTGGGCCTCGGGGGCGTGGTCCACCCCCGGGGTGGCGATGGCCGGAGGCTCGGCCGGCAGCTCTTCGCCCAGCGCGACGCCCATTCCCAGGGCCAGGCCTTCTTCGTCGCCCAGCAGGGAGTAGAGCTCCGCGGCGATGAGGGTGCCCATCAGGTCCTGCTCGAAGGCGAAGGGCCCGCCCAGCTCGAAGGTGCCGTACTCGGACAGCAGCCAGTCCAGCAGGTACTCGGCCAGCGGCTCGCTCACGTAGTCGTTGAGCAGATCCAGGATCCACTCGATGACCCAGCCCTCGAGATCGCCGAACTCGGCGTCGGGGTCGTCCAGGGTCACCTCGGTCTCGGACAGGGTGATCCAGACGATGCCGTCGGCGTCCACCTCGGGGGTGGCCAGCGCGGTGAGCCCGACGGTGCCGTAGGCGAACGTGATGTCGGTGGTCCAGCTGTAGCCGTAGATGTCCACCAGCACCTCGTAGGCCAGCGTGACGGCGTTGAGGTCGATGCCCGCCTCGATGCCACCCACGGCGGGATCCAGCACCACCACCGTGGGCTCGTGGCTGATGCCCACCGCGCTGACGGAGACGAACTCGCTCTCGAAGCTGGGCAGCGAGGCGCTGAGGCTGTCGGCCCAGCCCGTCTCGTCGATCATGCCGCCGAGCTGCTCGCCGAGGACCGCCAGACCTTCGGGCAGCAGCCGGCCTGTGACGCCATCGGGCCAGGTGTCGGCCGGGTCGTGGCCCTGGAAGACGGGCACGCGCTCGCGCAGCCACTGATCGCCGTAGGAGGCCTCCACATCGATGATGCGGTAGGCGTGGTCCACCGGGACCTCCACCAGGAAGGCGCCGTAGTCTCCCGGCGTGATCTCCACGCCCTCCACCACCACGGTGGCCCAAGCCGGGTGCACGCGGCCCTCCACCAGGGCGGCGGCGTCGCCCATGAACTCGCCGTAGTTGGGGGCGGTCACCTCCAGAGCGAGGGTGTCGTCCAGAGGCTGGATCTGGTAGTCGGCCCGGCAGGCGGTCAGAGCCAGCAGAGCGGCCGGGAGCAACAGGCGACGCATGGTCACCTCCGAGACGGGGATGGCAGGGTGCAGCCCAGGATGCGCGATGGATCCGCGGGTGGCAAGCCCATCGCGCAGCAATTCGATTAGCCTTCAGGGGCGATCCAAGCGAGGAGACCATGCGCGAGATCCGGTTCAGCCTGGTGATCAGCTCCGACGAGCTGCTGCGCTACTACCGCGGCGCCGCCCGCGTGGTGCTGGTGACCACCGACCAGGGCCTGCGCGTGCAGCTACCTGCCGAGATCTTCCGCCGCTTCGTAACCAAAGATGGAGTGGCTGGCCGCTTCGCCGTGCGCTTCGACGAGCGCAACAAGCTGGTGGATGTGCGCAGGGTGTAGAGAGCAGGAGAGCGCTTCTGTGTCCGAGAGTGGGCCCAGCTCTCCACGAATGACGCGCCCCCCACGATCACGTCGGGTAGGTGTCAGGTTGATATGATTACATTTTTTCAAAATGTAATCATATC
>CAZEJJ010000048.1:3722-26216 GCA_964512185.1 uncultured Enterobacterales bacterium
CCCCCCCCCCCCCTCCCCGGGGGGTTGGCTTGGTTTTTAATTATTAAATTTTTAAAAATATTAAAAAAAAACCCCCCACACACCTCCTCCAAATGTAATCATATCAACCTGACACCTCCTCCCCTCCTCCACCTCCTCCTTAGGTGGAGCGCCACGGCGATGCGCTGATCTGGCGCTACCCCAAGCGGGTGGTGGTGGCGGTGTGAGCGCTACCAGACGGTGACGCTCAGATCGTACGATGAGCAGCCGTAGCCGGAGCTGGGGTTGGCGTAGACCACCACCGCGTACTCGCCGCCGTCGTCGCTGTCGGTGGAGAAGCTGTAGCTGCCCGTGTAGCTGAGGGACTCGCTGCTGTTGCCCGAGTTGTCCGATGAGGCCACCAGGGAGCCGCTGTCCACGTGCCACAGCTCCAGCACGTAGTCGTGGCCGCTGGGGATGCTGGTGAGGGAGACCTGCACGCCGTAGCCGCTCTCGTCGAAGCAGTCGTACCAGTCGTCGGCGGTCTCGAACAGGTAGTAGTCCACGTCGTCGGGCTCGTGGATGGTGCCCGAGATGGCCTGCACGGCGGCGCTGCCGGAGATGTAGCCGTAGTAGTAGATGCAGTAGCCGTCGCCGTCCATGCTGCCGAGATCGGTGCCCGGGTAGGACTCGTTGGGCTCGTAGCCGTCGCCCAGGCCCTCGTTGATGTCGCCGTCGCAGTCGTCGTCCACCTCGTTGCAGCTCTCCGTGGCGCCGGGGTTGACCCCGCTGTCGCCGTCATCGCAGTCGCCGCTGCTGCTCGCGTAGCCGCTGGGTGCGCTGCAGTCGTCGACCGTGGCGCTGCTCTCACCGTAGCCGTCGCCGTCGCCGTCGCGGTACCAGGTGGTCACGTCGGCGGAGCTGGAGGGATCCACCGTGCCGTCACAGTCGTTGTCCACCCCGTCGCAGTACTCGGTGCCGCCAGGGTAGGCCGTGGCGTCGCCGTCGTCGCAGTCGCTGGCGTAGGCCGTGCCCACGTAGCCGCTGGGCTGGTCGCAGGCGTCGGTGGTGACCGAGGGGTCGCCGTAGCCGTCGCCGTCGGAGTCGCGGTACCAGCTGAGCACATCGGCCGCGTCGTCCTCGTCCACCACGCCGTCGCAGTCGTCGTCCTCGCCGTTGCACACCTCGGTGCCAGAGGGGCTGGAGGTGGACAGGGAGTCGTCGCAGTCCGAGGAATCGGACACGTAGCCGCTGGGCTGGGTGCAGGCGGTGGTGCTGGAGGAGCCGTCGCCGTAGCCGTCACCATCGGAGTCGCGGTACCAGCTGAGCGCGTCGGTGGCGTCGTTGTTGTCGGTGGTGCCGTCGCAGTCGTTGTCGATGCCGTCGCAGACCTCCGGGTTGCCCGGATACGCAGAGGTGCTGGCGTCGTCGCAGTCGCCCTCGTTGGGGGTGTAGCCGTCGCCGTCGCTGTCCCAGTCGCCCCCGTCCAGCGCCGTGAGCTGGATGAGATCCTGGGCGGTCTGGCCCTTGGAGTCGGTGACGGTGATCGTGATCTCATGCTCACCCACGGAGAGCCAGGTGGTGAACTCCACGAAGCCGCTGGAGCTGGCCGGATCCCAGTTGAACACGCCGTCCAGGTCGCTGGACCACTCCAGGGACAGCTCGTCGGCACGATCCTGATCGTCGCTCACCTCGGCCTGGAACCAGGCCACGGTGTTGAGCACCGTGTCGCCGCTGTTGGGCGAGCGGATGGCCACCACGGGCGGCTCGTCAGGCTCCTCGATGACCACCACGACCTGGTCGCTGCCCTCGAGCCCCAGCTCGTCGCTCACCGCCACGGACACAATGTGCATGCCCAGCGACAGGGCCGCCGCGTCGCAGCGCAGCGCGCCGGCGGCGTCGGGGGGATCGTTGCACAAGAAGCCGTCGAGATCCGACCGCCACTCAGCCGCGAGGCTGTCGGGGCTGTCCTCGTCGTCGGGATCGCTGGCCGCGGCGGTGAAGGTGACCACCTCGCCCTGCTCGAAGCTGTCGCCGTTGGCCGGGTACTCGATCTGCACCGCGGGCCCGTCGTTGGAGCGGGTGAGCTGGATGGTGACGTAGTCCTCGGCGGTCTCGCCGGAGGAGTCCATGGCCAGCAGGGTGATCACGTGGGAGCCTTCGCTCAGGCTGTTGGTGGCGAATTCCACGCGGCCGGTGGTGGAGGGCACGTCCTCGTAGAGGGTGCCGTCCAGGCTGGAGATCCAGGTGGCCACCAGGTCGGCGGGCGGATCCTGCTGATCCTCCACCAGGCCGTCGAACTCGATGGTGTCGCCCAGCTGGAAGGGGGCGGCGTCGTCGCCCGGCGAGAGGATCTCGGCGGCCGGCGGGGTGTTGACCCGCGAGATGGTGACGTCGTCGGGGCAACCAGCGGCGAGCAGGATCGTCAGGAAGATCACAGGATATGGACGCACGATGGTCACCTCGAAGCGGGACTTGCGGCGACACAGTATCCGCTCTCGGCGGCTGGTCGCCAACCCGGGAGTGGTCAGTCGGCGCGCTCCACGCGGTTGCGACCGCCGCGCTTGGCCATGTACAGGGCCTGGTCCGCCCTGCCCATCCAGGAGGCCACGTCTTCGCCGGGGCGCAGCCGGGAGCTGCCCAGCGACGCCGTGACGCTCAGGTCCTTGTGGGTGAGCGACCAGTCGTAGGTGGCGATGTAGTGGCGCACCCGCTCGGCCACGGTCCAGGCCTTCTCTTCGTCGGTGGCGGGCAGGAAGGCCACGAATTCTTCGCCGCCGTAGCGCACCCACACGTCGTCGCGCCGGCAGGCCTGCACCGCCAACCGCGAGGCCTGCCGCAGCACCTCGTCGCCCACGGCGTGGCCGAAGCGATCGTTCACCAGCTTGAAGTGGTCGAGATCCAGGAACAGGCAGCAGAGGAACAGCCCGCTGCGCTGGGCCTCCGCCACCATCTCGGGCAGCTGATCCTCGAGGAAGAGGCGGGTGGGCAGGCTGGTGAGGGGATCGCGGCCCTCGGCCATCTGCAGGCGATGCTCCACGCGGCGCAGGTGGTCGATCTGGCCCATCTCGAGCAGCTCCAGGGCCAGGCTCACGTTGAGGATGTCCACCTTGGTGCCCGCATCCACCACCGCGCGCTTGACCGCCACGCCGCCGACCTCCACGCCGTTGGTGGAGTCGAGATCGATCACCTCGAAGCGCTCGTCCTTGAGCCAGCGGATCACCGCGTGGCGCCGGCTGACCTGGGGATCGGACAGCTCGAGATCGGCGTTCACGTCGCGGCCCACCACCACCTCGTCTTTGAGGGCCATGTTGATGAAGCCGCCCAGATCGGGCCCCGCCACCACGCGCACCACCGGGTAGTAGCTGCGGCCGTTCACCTGGGCGCGGTTCACCCGCCGCTCGATGGTGGGCTCGCCCATGTCGTCGGCGGTGGCGAAGTCGAGCTTGTGGAATTCTTCGGCCAGCTCCTGGGTGCTGCCCTCGCCGTCGGTGCTGTGATCGCCATCGCGTCGCTGCGGACTGGTGGCGCTGCGTCCGATGCGTCCGAGGAAGCGCTGGGAGAACTTTTTGCTCATGGCCTGTTTCGCGTCTGGGCTACCTTATCAACGCGTGCTCGGGTCCGCACAGTCCGTGCGGCCCTCCGCCGAGCGGACCCATCGGACCCGCCGGGCGGACCTGTAGGCGGAAACCCGACCGCCGATGTTACCGTGGGGGGCATCAGCGTGGAGGATCCCCATGCGCGCACTGGCACCCCCGCTCCTCGCCTGCGCGGCCCTGGCCTGCGGAGCTGGCGACCACAGCGCCGCACCGGCCGATACCGCACCCGCCTGGCCCGATCTGCAGGACCTGGAATTCGCGTCCTTCGAGCCCTGGGCGCGACCCATCGACGACTACATCGAGACCAATCGTGACCAGCTGGGCCACGACGACTTCCTGCAGGGCATCCACGACCTGGCGGTGTTCGAGGACCGGCTCTACCTGGGCTATGGCGACGCCAACCTCAACCTGGGGCGGATCACCCCCATCGAGGTGCGGGCCTGGACCTCCCTCGAGCCCGACGGCTGGCAGGCGGAGTTCACCACCGACGAGGAGCAGATCAGCCACTACCGGCTGACAGCAGATGCGCTGGTGATCCCCGGCGTGGACGCCACCGAGGACGACCTGCTGGGCAATGTCTACAGCAAGGCGGAGGGCGGCGCGGGCTGGTTCAAGAGCCGCACCCTGGAGTACGCCTGGCACGTACACGACGCGGCCGCGGTGGGCAGCGACCTGTACGCCTGCGGCAGCGGCGGCAGCTACGACGACTACGAGAACTCCACGGTCAACGCGTTCCTGTACCGCTCCAGCGACGCGGGCGGCAGCTTCGTCGTCCACCAGCAGCTGCCCCACCCCGATCCACCGGGAGACAACCGCTTCACCCAGCTGCTGACCGTAGGCGAGCAGCTGTACGTCTTCGGCTACCGCTCCGACCTGTCCAGCATCAACGGCTTCCACGCCTACGCCCTGGGCGACGAGGGGCTGAGCGAGGTGCCGGACATGCCCAGCTTCTTCACCACCGCCGCCCACTCGCTGCAACCGGACGTTGGCCTGCTGGTGGGGGTCTACCTGAGAGCAGGCGACAGAACCCCGAATCTACTGCGGCCCAGCAGTCGCGACTGCGGCTGGTCCTGCTCGCAGCGTTCTCGGTCAACGTGTTGAAAACACGCCTCTCTCGCCCACTACTTCGCAGAATCACCCTCGCTACGCGTCTGCTGGCCCTCGCTACGATCCGGGCCGGCCGCCTGGGGGCGGCCTGTTCTGTCGCCTGCTGCGTAACAAAGCGGCCGCCTCGGGGGTCGACGACATGAACCCCGGCCGTGGAGCCCCCATGGCGCGCCTGCGCTACGCCCTGGCCCTGCTCCTGCTCCTGCTCCTGCTGCCAGGCCCCGGTGCGCTGGCCGGAGCCAGCGCTCCTGCCTTCACGCTGCGGGACGGCGGGGGCCGGGTGGTCACCCTGGCGGACCACGCGGGTCACCCGGTGGTGCTCAACTTCTGGGCCACCTGGTGCGCACCCTGCATGCTGGAGATCCCGGCCCTGTCCGCCTTCGCCAAGGACAACCCCGACGTGGCCGTGCTGGGGGTCACGGTGGACTCCGGCCAGCCGCGCGACATGGCGGGCATCCGCCAGCGCCTGGGCATCCGCTACCAGATCTACGCCGCCACCCAGCGCATCCTGGCCGACTACGGCGTGCAGGGCGTGCCCACCACGGTGGTGCTCACGGAGAAGGGCGACATCAGCTCCACCTGGAGCGGCGCCATCACGCGCGCGGAGCTCGAGAAGCTGGTGGAGAAGGCCCGAAAGCAGACGAGATAGTCGGCTACCAGTCCCCGATGTGGGCATCCACCCAGGCCAGGCGCAGCAGGATCCAGGCGCGCACGTAGTCGTACTCCTCGTCGTAGCTCTCGCGCTCGGGCAGGTAGCTGCCGAACTGGATCTCCTCGATGGGCCACACCTCGAAGTTGTCGTAGACCGTGTCGCCCATGATGGCGCGGTAGGCGTCGATGCGCCCCAGCACCGCCTCTTCGGCCAGCACCCCCTGCCGCAGCTCCCGCCAGCGGGCCTCCAGCCGTTCGCCGAACTCGGGCACCGCGCCCCAGTTGGCCACCCAGGCGGGGCGGTAGAGCACCCACTCCTCGGGTGAGGCGTTGTTGTTGTAGGTGGGCTGCCCCAGGGTGAGATCCAGGTCCCAGGGGACCGGGTGAAGCGGCTCGTCCTGGCGGCGCCACAGGGCCACACTCAGGTAGTAGGCGTCGTTGTTCTTGGTGAACTCCTCGAGGATAACGAAGTCCACCGCGGCGTCCATGTCCAGCCAGGCGAAGATGCCCGTCTCGGGGTCGGAGGGATCGGCCGACACCAGGGCGGTCTGCCAGCCGCCCAGCCAGGCTCCGGCGTTGCTCAGGGCCTCGGCGCTGGCGGTGGACTGCCGCGGCGACACCAGCGACCAGGTGCCGTAGCCCACCGCGCTGTTGTCCACGAAGCCGCCCGACTGGTCCAGCTTGACCACGAAGGCGTGGCCCGCGTCGGTGGCGTCGCCGTCCAGGTCGATGCGCTCGCGGGCGCGCTTGATGCGCTCGGTCAGGAAGTAGATGCCGCGCCACTCGCCATCGAGGGTCAGCGTGCAGTAGGCGGACTCTGGTGCGTAGCGCTCGGGATCGAAGGCCCGGTACAGATCGAAGGCCAGCTGGTTGCGCAGCAGGGCGCGGTCCACGATGGCGCCGTTCAGCACCCAGTCGCTCTCGGAGCCCATGGCCAGCAGGTCGGTCTCGATGTCCTGCTGATCCTCGTCCCACAGCTCCACCGCGTACTGGGCCTTGTCGTAGCCGCCGGTGGAGCGGCCGCGGGTCTCCACGCCCGCCCAGCCCTCGTACCAGAGATAGCCATCCTCGTCCTCGACGCGCAGCTGGCAGGGGATCTTGGGCTCGCTGGGGATGGACTGGCCGCACTGCAACGAGACCGTGCACAGGCCGGTGGGCGGGGCAGTGTCCCAGCCGGGGAGCCGCTCGGTGGTGCCGCTGTCGGCTGGCTGCGAGTCCTGCTGGGGGTGGCCGCTGTCGGTCTCGGGAGCGGGCAAGGGGCGGTTGAGGGCGCTGCAGGACAGCAGCACCAGCGCTGTGAGGAGCCCGCTCACAGGTAGCTCACCTGGCGGCCTTCCAGGCCGTGGCAGCAGAAGTCCAGGTGGGGCATGTGCTCGGCCAGCACGAACTTGCGCCACTCGTCCACGCCGCCCTGGTAGCCAAGCTGGGACCACATCGGTGGCGGCTGGTAGACCACACGCGTAGGGCGAGCCAGCGGCTCATCCCCCTCCCCGCGCTCCAGGAACCCTGGCCAGTCGTGCTCGTAGGCGAAGCGGTAGCAGTCCGGGTCGCGTGGATCGAAGTCCGGCAGCACCCAGAAGTCAGCCTGGTACCGCAGCAGCTCGTCCAGGGCAGGGCGACGGCGCTGGGAGAGCAGCTCGAGCAGGAAGGCGCGCAGCTCGCTCGAGAAGCGCTCGGGCTCGGTGACCACGTCCAGCGCCAGCGCCTTGTGGTACTTCAGCCGCGTCCCGTCTCGAGCGGCGACATCCCAGGGCCAGACCAGCTCGTCGCCGGTGAGACCCGAGGCGATCTCCGCCTGGATGGCGCGCAGCATGGGGGCCAACAAGCCCTCGCCGCCGAGCTGGCTGGCAGCCAGCGCGTCGTAGAACTCGTGCACCGGCGGCCCTCCCAGGCGGGCCGCGTAGCGGCGCAGCTGCCGGGTCAGGCGGTGCAGCTCCAGGGCGCGCACGAACGCCACGAAGAGCTTGCCCTGCACGTGCTCTGCCTCGCTCATGGTGCTGGTGGAGACCACCACCTCCACCCGCTCCTCGGCGATGCCGAGCTCGGGGGACAGGGGCTCGCCGAGGGGCGCCACGCGGGTGCGCAGCTGGTAGCGCTCGCGGTACTCGGGCTGGGCCATGGGCGCGTTGGGCAGCACGGTGGCGGCGTAGACCTGGATGCGCTCCACGTGCGGCCAGCTGGCCAGGTCGGCGTAGCCCTGCTTGAAGGACTGCAGGGTCTCGCCGGGCAGCGGCAGGATGAGATCCGGGTGCAGGCTGTAGCCTTCACGGGCGTAGCGATCAGCCAGGTCGCGGTAGTTCTGGAGCGGGATGTTGTCGCGGCCCACCGCCTCCAGGGTGGCCTGGCTGACGGTCTGCAGAGAGAAGTTCACGGAGTCGACGTATGGATCCAGCACACTGTCGGCGATCAGCTGGCTGATCTCGAAGGTGCGATCCTTGTTGTTCTTGGCAAAGCCCAGGGCGTAGAAGGCCTGGGGAAAGCCGGTGCGCGCCTTGAGCTCGGCCGCGTGGCGCACGATGTCGGGATCCCCGGGGAACAGCCCGAAGTTGGCGTCGTGCAGCCACACCACGCTGATGCCCTTGCTCGCTGCCCAGTCCAGCTCCTTGAAGATTCGGTCCTTGGGGTAGCGGCGCACCCGGGAGTGGGTGGCCATGCCCCAGTCGCAGAAGGCGCAGGAGTAGGGGCAGCCGCGGTTGGTCTCCAGCCCGGCGATGACCACCGCGTAGGGCTGCTCTCGGCGCACCTGCTCCAGGAAGGGATCCATCAGGCCTTCCAGCACCGGGCTGGGGAAGTCCAGCGACTCCAGCCGCGGGCTGGGCTCGGTGAAGTGCTGCTGGCCTCGTCGCTGGAAGCTGACTCCCGAGACCTTGCCCCAGTCTGGACGCGCCTGGCGGAACTCGCGCAGGATGCCGGCGAAGGGCCGCTCGCCCTCGCCGTGCACCAGCAGATCGATCCAGGGGTGATCCGCCAGGTAGCTGCTGGGCTGGCTGGGCACGTTGGGGCCGCCGTAGACCACCAGGCAGCCGGGGTCGCGCTCCTTCACCGCGCGCGCGAGGCGATGGGAGTTGCGCTGGTTCCACACGTAGCTGGACACCGCCAGCACCGCTGGATCTCCCGTTTCTTCCAGCATCTCCTCAACCCTGCGCGTACGCCAGAGCGGCGCTGGCCAGCTGTAGATCCCGGGACCCAGCTCTGGGAACTGCTGGCAGTAGCAGCGCAGGTAGCCCCACAGGATGGGCAGGTGCACCACCGACTCGGGCAGGTAGGTGGGCTGCAGGCCCGCCACCAGCACCGGGGCGCTCATCGCGGGCCCCGCTGGGAGCTGGCGCTCACTCCGAGGGAGCTTCGGCAGCAGCGGCGGCAGCGGCGGCGGCGGCGGCGGCCTTGGCGGCGGCTGCCTCGGCGGCCTTGGCCTCGGCGGCGGCGCGCTTGGCCTTGGCCTTGACGATGCCCTTCAGGATGGCCCGAAGCTTGCGCGGGCTCAAGCCCGTCTCCGGCACCGCCGCGATCTCGGCGAGGGTCAGCTGCAAGCCCTCGGTCAGCCGCGGGTGGGTAGAGGCGCCCTTGATGTGCTTGTCGAGGACCGCGCGCGCGTCTTCGTCCTCGATGATCTCGCGCAGAGTGGACTGCTCGCTGAAGGCCATGGCTCGCTCCTGGACCGCAGGTGGGCGAGGCGCGCAGCCTCGCCGCTGGAATATACCCCAGGTCCTGGGCTGCTACTCCTCGACCTGCTCCGTCACCCGCAGGCGCATCATGAAGCGCAGCACCTCGCCGCGGGGGGCCAGGGAGATCCTGGCGCTCACTCCAGCCTTCTGGAAGCGACCCAGCTGAGCCTCGCCGAGCTGCTCCAGCTCGCCCTCCCAGCCTTCGCGCTCGAACAGGTCGGTGTACCAGCTCATCAGGCGCTGGGCGTCCTCGGTGTCGTTGCGCTGGAACTCGCAGATCCTGGCGAAGGGCACGAACTCGCCCTGGCTGTCCTCGCGCTGCTCGCTCCCGGTCAAGAACACGATGGGCGCGTCGAAGGGGATGGCCAGCTCGGCCGGGAAACCCTGCGGCAGCTCGGTGCCGTCGGGCACCTCAGCGCTGGCCGCCTGGACGCCGGCAGCGAGCCAGGCAACGAGGCACAGGATGCAGAGCGCCACCTGGCGCACGGCGCTGGGAACGGGGGTGCTGGTCGTCATGCTCTCCTCGCAGGGTCGGCCGGCGGCGCCACCACGCCGCCTGTAGAGCTGATCGGTCGCTGCCGCGGGGATTCCAGGTGAAAGATGCGGCGCCGGCATACAGGGCGGGGTCCCGAAGAGGAGGCCAGCAGTGGCAGACTCCGCAGAGACCGCCGCAGCGCTGGTCACCGCCGGGCTGCTGCTCGCCGGCGCCGGTGCCTTCTTCGCCTTGCGCGCTGACCCTCCCGCCGCACCCCTGGCCGAGCAGCAGCCCGCCACCGAGACCCCCGAAACCGCACCTCCCTGTGTGAAGGTACCTGGATGATATGATTACATTTTATAAAATGTAATCATATCATCCAGGTACCTGTCTCTTGTCTTCCTGTCTCTTCCTGTCTTGCGGGGACCGGCCACCCTTGTGGCGAAACCCGAGGCTAGCCCTCCTCGAGCGGCGGCAGGCTCGCCGCCTCGCGGGCTTGGGCGGCGGCGCGATCCGCGGCCTCCAGGTTGCCCAGCACCACCAGCGTGGCCTTGGCGATGCGCCGCAGGCTGGGGCGCATGCCGGGGTGGTTGGCCACCACCTCCAGGGGAGCGCGGGCCTCGTAGCGGCGCTCCAGGGTGGCGAGCATGGCCTGCACCAGGCGCACGTCGGGGGTCTGCGGCGCCAGGCGGGCGGCCTCGCGACAGTGGGCGCGGGCGGCCTTCTGGTTCCGCTCGGTGGGGTGGTACAGGTAGAGGATGGCGGCGCGCACGTGGGGGAACCAGTGGCCGGGCAGCTTGGTGCAGGCATGGCCGTGCAGCGCGCGGGCCTGCTCGCCCTTGCCCTGCAGCTCCAGCTCCAGGGCTCGCAGCACCAGGGCCACGCCTTCGGCCTGGGCATGCTCGCTGGCCTCGGCCTGCTGGGCCAGGCTGGCCAGCGCCTCGCCGTCCATCAGCTCGCAGTACAGCCGCGCCAGCTCCAGCAGGTGCAGGGGTTCCAGCGCGGCGTGCTCCCGCACGGTCTGCAGCAGGGGCTTCACGGCGTCGGGATCGCCCGCCAAGAGCTCCAGCTCCGCCAGGTCCAGCACCAGCGCCGGGGTGAGCACCAGCGGATCCTTCAGCAGGTCGCGCAGCAGCGCCGCCCCCGGCCCTACCTTGCCGGTCATGCGGAACAGCTGCACCATGGCCCGGTAGGGGCCGGGATCCAGTGGGTTGGCCGCCTGGGCCTGGCGCAGCTCGGCCAGGGCCTCGTCGAAACGCCCGCGGGCCAGCAGCAGCAGCCCCAGCCCGAAGCGCGCCTGGAAGTGCCCCGGGGCGCGCTGCAGCGCTGCGCTCAGGATGGGCTCGGCTTCGTCGAGCCGGCGCAGGTGGAACAGCGCCCGGGCGCGGGCCACCTGGGCGTCGAGATCGCCCGGCTCCACCTGCAGCCAGCGGTCGCAGGCGTCGAGGGCCTGGTCTGGCTGCCCCGTGGAGATGAATGCCTCGGCCTGCAGCAAGGAGGCGTAGCGGGCCACCTCGCCTTCGAGCGAGGAGGCGAGCCGCAGCGACACGACCACTTGAGGCCAGTCATCGCGCCCGGCCGCCGCCGCCGCCCTGCCCAGCGCGGCCAGGGCGTGGCCCTGCTCCTGCAGCAGGGCCTGCAGGTCGTCCACGGCCTCCGTCTGGCCCAGGGCTGCCGCCACGCGCAGCCTGTCGAAGGTGGAGATCAGCTCGTTGGGTGCCATGCCAGCCTCCGAAGCGTGGGCCCGCGGCCCCGCCTGGTGTCTCTACCAGAGACCGAAGACGCTGTCGCCGAAGAAGTCCACCACCGTGGCCACGGCGCCCGAGACGCCGCCCTCATCTTTTTCGGCCTCCATGTACTCGTCGATCTCGTCCTGCACGATGTCGATGGCCTGATCGTACCAGTCGGCGGCTTCGGCGATGGCGTCCTTGAGCCACTCGGTGCCGCGCATGGCCAGCACGCCGATGAAGCGCACACCGTCGATGGCGTCCAGCAGGATGTTGGTGTTCACACCCGCGCCCAGCCCCACGGTGCCCGACAGCGCGCCCGTGGCGTTGATCTTGCCGCCCTTCAGGCTGAGCCCGAACTTGGCCTCACCGCCGATGCCGGCGCTGGCCTCGACCCCAGCCTTGGCGGCCACCAGGTCGCTGCGACCCGTGCCGATGAGCACCTGGGCCACCTGGCCCCACACGTCGTTGGGCACCTTGTCCACCAGCCAGTCGTCGAAGCCGCCCGGCAGGGACTTGGCGAAGCCCTTGACCAGCTGGGTGTAGTCGGGCTGGCGCTTCCAGCGGATCTTGGCCCCGATCTCGGCGCCGGCCTTGGCGCCGGCGAAGGCCTTGCCGCCGCCGCTTAGCTCCGCGCCCAGATCCTCGCCCTTGGACACATCGAGGTTGATGTTGCCGTTGGCCTCAGCCAGCACCGCGGCGCTCACCCCGGCGGTGATGGCCACGTCCACCTCTTCGCCCAGCATCTTCCAGCCGAACACGGGCGCCTCGATGCGCGCGCTGCCGCCGATGAGCGTGGCCTTGGCGCTGGCGTTGCCGCCCACCTTGACGCCGTCCTTGGTGATGGACGCCGTGGCCGCCGCCTTGCCCTCGGCCGACAGCGCCTCGTAGCCGGCCTCGGCCAGGCCGCCGTCGCCGAACTTGTGCTGCAGGCGCTGCTCGTACAGCGTCGCCTTGCCATCGGCGTCGGCCGTGGCGGACCAGTTGCCCTCCTTGTCCTTGCCCACCTTGACCCCGGCGCCGCCGCTCACCTTGCCGGTGGAGGTGGTGAGGGTGGTGTCCTTGCCGAGCTTCTTCTTCTCCTCTTCAGACACACCGCTCACCGTGTGGCGCAGGCCCACCCCGGCCTTGTCGCCCGAGAGCGTGGTCTTGTCCTCGTGGTGGCGCACGATCTTGGTGCCGTCAGCCAGGGTCTCTTCCTCGCGGTCGATGTTGCCGGTGCTCAGGGAGACGCCCAGGCCCTTGCCTTGCCGGTAGTCGCCCTTGATCTCGCGCAGGTCCTCTTCTGAGGTCTTGACCTTGGTGCCGTCCTCGGTGGTGTGCTCCTCGGTGTGGGTGTCGCGGTGCTGGTAGCCGGCGCCGATGCCCTGTTCGTTCTTGTCCTTGTCGTCCTTGAAGCGCTTGGTGTCAGCCGTGACGGAGTAGTCGTCCGACGACTTGTCGGTGATCTTGTGGCCCTGCTCGTCGGTGGTCACCGTCTTGTGATCGGTGCCATACTTGAGCCCCCCGCTGCCGGTGGTATTACCAGCGCTGCGTTCGAGGGCAGTGGAGCCCTCGAAGCGCCGGGTGTCGGTGGTGGTGACTCCGTCCTCGGTCCAGCTGTCGTCCTGCTTGACGCCCACGGTGCCGCGCACCCCGGTGCTCTTCTTGAAGCTGCCGTCCTTCTCGCGCTCGAGATCGCCGTGGCCGCTCAAGCCCTGGCTGTGGGTGGTGGTGATGGTGTGGCCGTCGTCGCGCTTCTCGGTGTCCTTCTGCTCGGCGCGCAGGTTGCCCTGCAGGCTGCCCATGCGGCGCACACCCTCTTTCTCCTTGTCCAGCTCGCCCTTGAGCTTGACGTCACCGCCGATGGTGTCCACATGGGTGACGTCGCCCTGCTGGGTGGTGGTCGCACGCGAAGCCGACACCCCCAGCTCGGTGTTGGCCTTGGCCTCGGTCACGCCGTCCTTGCGGGTGACCTTGCCGCCCAGCTTGCCGCCGACACCCACGGTGTCCACCACCTTGGCGTCGCCCGCCTGCGTGGTGGTGCGCTCCTCGATAGAGCCGCCCACCTCGCCGCCCAGGTCGTAGGCCGCCTGGCCGTCCTTGTCGCTCTTGGCGCCAGCGCTGACCTTGGCGGATTCCTTGGTGGTGAGGGTGGTGCTGGTGTCGCCTTCGGTGACGGTGTCGGCCTGGGTGGCGGAGACGCCCACCTGGCCACTGCCGTACGAAGACTGGGTCTCGCCGTGGTCGCGGTCGGCTCCGCCCTCCACCTTACCGGAGACCTCCAGCGAGTCCACGTGGCGGCCGGTCTCGTCCTCCACCGTGCTGGTGATGCGCTTGGAGCCGGTGAGGCCCGAGTGGATGTCGTAGTGCTCGTGGTCACCCTTGGCCTTGCCGGTGAACTCCACCGATCGCTTCTCGGTCTCGCTGCCGCCATCGATGTCGCGGGTCTCTTCGTCGGTGCGGACCAAGCGGCTCTTTTCGTCGAAGCGGGTGTCGGCCTTGACGTGCTCGCTGACATCGAGGTTGCCCTCGATGGGCTTGTACTCGCCGGTGAAGTCCTTGGCGTCGGCGGCGTCCTCGCCCCAGCCGAAGGCGCTGCCCAGCCAGCCGAAGAAGCCGCCCTCACCGGCGCCCTCCGCCGCCACGTCGCTGCCGCCCTCCACCGAGGACTCTTCGCTGCTCACATCCAGCGGGCCCGGCACCACGCCGCCCACCGGAGCCACGCACACCGCCTCGCTGCTGGCCTGCTCGGACTGGGTCTCCACCTGGGCGCCCTGGCTCAGCAGGGCGTCCTGGGTGGACTCCGGCTGGGAGCTGACCACAGGCGTGGACTCCGCCGAGCTCTGGGTGGTAGGCACGCGCTTCTTGGCCAGGGACATGGCAGCCTCCCGCAGAGGGACGACACCCGGCCCGGTCGAGCCGGATATCCCGAGCAGTATAGCCTCTCGAAGGGTGCTTCGAGGGGTGGGGGACGGCGAGCTGGCACCGACGCAGTGCTCCCAGTTGAGCTCGCGGTCCGGTCGGAGATGGTGAGCTCCGGGCCTCGGCGAGGTCCGTTCTGGCGACGGCCTGTGCGTCGCCACGGCAGTGCCGACGCTCACGGTCCAGGCCCGGTTCGAAGATCCACCGGCGGGTACGGGTGACTCGCAGTAGAATTGCGGGGCAGCTCGGACACGGAGCGACGATGAACCCCCGCGCCTTCGCCCTCTCTGCCTCTCTATCGCTGCTCGCCGTGGCGCTCGCGCCCACCTGCGCCTTCGCCGATGGCGACATGGACCGCGACAGGGACGGCTTCGACGAGGAAGAGGACTGTGACGACCATGATGCCGCGATCAACCCTGACGCCGACGAACTCTGCGACGGCGTGGACAACGACTGCGACGGGATGGTCGACGAGGACGACGCACTGGACGCCGTGACCTGGAACATCGACTACGACGGCGACGGCTGGGGCTCCTCGGGCTACACCCTGGTCGCCTGCGACCAGCCCAGCGGCTATGTCGCCTCCGGCGCGGCCACCGACTGCGACGACGGTGACGCGGACATCAACCCAGGCGCTGACGAGCTCTGCGACGGGGTGGACAACGACTGCGACGGGGTGGTCGACGAGGACGACGCGGTGGACGCTGCCACCTGGAACATCGACCACGACGGCGACGGCTGGGGCTCCTCCTCCGACACCCAGGCCGCCTGCGACCAGCCCAGCGGCTATGTCGCCTCGGGCGCGGCCACGGACTGCGACGATGACGCCGCCGCGATCAACCCAGGAGCCGACGAGGTCTGCGACGGAGCGGACAATGACTGCGACGGAGCGGTCGACGAGGACGACGCGCTCGACGCGAGCAGCTGGTTCCAGGACGATGACGGCGACGGCTGGGGGTTGGCTTCGGACAGCACCACCGCCTGCGACCAACCCAGCGGCTACGTCGCAGACGATGGCGACTGCGACGATGGCGACGCCTCGGTCAATCCAGCCGCCCAGGAGATCTGGTACGACGGCGTGGACCAGGACTGCGACGGCAACGACATGGACCAGGACGAGGATGACTTCGACCTTGGCCAGGACTGTGACGACGAGGATCCCGCCATCCACCCCGACGCCAGCGAGGACTGCGACGGCGTCGACAACGACTGTGACGCTCAGACCGACGAGGGCTGTGACGACACCTCGACGCCTGGAGACGACAGCGGGCCATCGGGAGACGACAGCGGCCTGCACGGAGAGCAGCAGGGGGGCGACGGCGGCTGCAGCTGCATCGGCCGGGGCGCAGGTGGAACCTACAACCTGGTCCTGGCGGTGCCCTTGCTCCTGGTCCGCCGACGCAGGTGGCTGTGGTGCTGCACGCGGGCTGGGGTCGAGCGGTGAACACCACCCACCCGGAGGCTACACTGTGATACTCCGTGTGCTGACCCGAGCACCTGGAGTGGCGATGGGAACTCTGCTGTTCAGTGCTGCCTTGATGGGGGTGGCTCATGGCGAATGCGCCGACCTCCCCGGCCTGGTTCGGCAGATGGAGGTGGAGGCCCTGGGGGACCACCCGGAGGAGGTCGCCCAGCTCAGGCTGGCGGCTGAACAGGCGCTCGGCTGTGGTCCCGCGATCTCACCCGATCTGCTGACCCGGTTCTGGCTCGCCGATGGCGTCGCCGCTGTGCGTCGTGGGGACGAGGCAGGGGCTGGTTTATCGTTCTCCGCTGCCCTGCAGGTGGCGCCGGGTGAGTGGCCGGAGATCTATGGGCCGGAGCTGCACCGGATCTACCTGGCCAGCGGCGAGGCTTGGCGCAAGGACGGGACCATCCGCGTGCACCCTCCCGCCAATGGGCTGCTGGTCACGCTGGACGGGGTGGAGATCACCCTCCCCGCGACGGCCACCGAGGGCCTGCACGTGCTCCAGGTCGGGCTGTCGCGGGACGAGACCCTGTACGCAGAGGTCTTCCAGCTCCTCGCGAACGAGACCCACTTCGTCCTCACGGGCCTGGACGAGCCGGACGGCGGCAGGACCTCGCTCGGCCTGCGGCTCGTCGGCTTGGCGAGCCCCCCCATGGACATGGCCATAGGCGCGGGCGCGGTGGGCGTGGAGCTGGCGGGCATTCGCTGCCTCGGCGAGGCACCAGGTCATGGCCCCTATGCGGGCTACTCGCTGGGAGCCGGGCTGATCCCGGCGCGAGAGCCCGAACAGGCCGGCGTGGTGCGTGACGCCAGGCCGCTGTACTGGCTCAACGCCTCTGGGGGCTACCAGGGCGAGCGATCGCGCCTGCGGTACCGGCTGGGCTGGGGCGTGGATGCGGCGCTGATCCCGCCGGATTGGCTCGATGGGCAGCCCGAAGACAGCCCCCCTCCGGGTGCACACCCGTCCGAGGACGGCTGGTACCTGTGGGCCACTGGGCCATCGCTGGGGTTCGACTGGCTCCTCGGTGAGGCCTGGGCAGCTCAGCTCTGCTTGCGGCCCCACGCGTCATGGCTGGACCTGGAGGGTGACGGGAGCCCCGAGCTGCTGCTGTGGAGCAGCCTGGGCCTGGGCGTGATGATGGTCCGCTGAGCGCCCATGCTCAGTCCAAAGCGACACTCGTCTCGCCCTGTTCGCACTTCACCAGAAGGTTCCGGACGATCGAGCCGTCGATGCTGCCGCCACCGCCGAGATCCTCGAAGTGAGCGAGCTTGACGTCCTCGCTCTCGCCTGGCTGGAGGGCTCCGAGGCGGTGGTAGAAGCGGTTGTCCAGCAGCACCCGGCACCTGGTCCATCGGAAGTCGTCGTCGTTCTGGAGGTTCAGCCTGCGCGGGACAGCGCCACCGCCGGTGATCGACGCCGTGGCTTGGAGTGCAACCGCGTTGGCTCGCACCGCGGCTGGGGCCACGGTGTGTTCGGTTGGCGTGCTGACAGGGTCGGCGGTCCTCGGCACCGCCGCGGCGGAGGTGGCTGTCACGTCCGCCACGGGAGCCGAGGCCAGCCCGTCGCCACCTCCCTGGGCCTGAACCGGGCTCTGTTTCCTGGATCGCTGACTGCGCGCCGTAGAGCCGGGGACATCCTGCTCGCGAGGAGCCGAGGGCGGCGCCTGGGCAGCGCCAGCAGCGCCCTCCACGACAGCGTCGCCGCCTGACCCGTCATGGGCCATCGCTCCCTCGACCGTTCGCTCATCCCGAGCCTCCTCAACGGCGGCCTGGTCCAGGGCCGGCGGGCGCGCGTTGGGTGCTCCCTGTGGAGGTGGCTGCTCCGGTTGGTCCCGGAGGACGGCCGTGGCGACCAGGACGAGTGCACCCACGGCCACCACGCCGGCGACCGCCGCGACGACGAACCAGCGGAGCGGCCTGGCGCCGATGTGCCTGCTCGATCGCGATCCATCGCTGTGATCCAGCTCGCTCACCGTGGCCCAGGGGACCGCCGGCTCGGCGGCCTGATCTTCGTCGATGGGCCCGAGCGTTCCCGTGGGAAGGGCCGGCACCTGCTCGACGACCGCCACTTCCGGGCGTCCTGCTGCGGGCGTGATGACGCTGGAGACCGGGCCGGCTCGCGGTCCCCGGGCGAACACCTCCGACACGGAGGAGGGGAGCTGATCCTGAACAGCCGCGAGCGCCTCGTGCATCTGCAGAGCAAGCTGGTAGCGATCTTCGGGCTCGTACTCCGTGGCGCGCCGGATGACCAGGGCCAGGGGTTCGGGGAAGCCCTGGAGCAGCTTGCGACGCACGTTGGTGGCGTGCAGGTCGGCGGGCAGCCTGCAGGCCACGAGCATGTAGAGCGTCGCCCCCACCGAGTAGATGTCACTGCGGTGGTCTGCGTCCCTGAAACTGTCCCGCTGCTCGGGGGCCATGAAGGCCCAGGTGCCCATGGTGGTCCCGGTCTGCGTGATGGAGACGCCCGTGTCGGACATGCGAGCGATGCCGAAGTCCGTGATCTTGGGCACCCCAGCGGAGCTGAGGAGCACGTTGTCGGGCTTGATGTCCCGGTGCACGATGCCCAGGTCATGGGCGACGGCGAGGCCCTGCAGCACCGGCAGCAGGTAGGCGGCGGCTCGGCGGGGCGGCATGGCCCCGCTCACCTCCAGCAGGTCCAGCAGGCTGCCGCCCTCGAGCCACTCCATCACGATGTAGCAGCGGTCGCCCTCCTGGCCGAAGTCGTGGACCGTGACCGTGTTGGGATGCCGCAGCCGGGCCATCGCGCGCGCCTCGGACAGGAACCGCTGCCGCAGGCCCTCGCGGCTGGCCATCGCCGGGATCATCACTTTTATCGCGCGGTGCACCTGCAGCGTCTCGTCCCAGGCGCGGTAGACCGTGGCCATCCCCCCCGAGCCGATCACCTCGATCAGCCGGTAGCGCTCGCCTGCCAGCAACGCAGAGGGTTCGTTCGACAAGCTGACCTCGTGAGGTGTGTGGCTGGTTGCCTTCGCTCGCAGGTGGACTATCCCCGCACCTCGGCCAGGGCATCGCGGCCCGGTCCCACCGCCAGCTCGTAGATCTCCGGCTCGTCCATGCTCCTCTCCGGCAAAAGGGAGATTCAGCCTATCCGCGTCGCCGCTGCGGGACACGGCATGACCGTGCTGCTGGTAGGATTGGGGGCGCCAGGGGCGGCCACCAGGATACATGCGCCCCCGACCGCAGCCGAGGTGAGCGCGTGAGCTGGATGGGCATCGACGAAGCGGGCCGCGGCTGCGTGCTGGGCCCCCTGGTGGTGGGCGCCTTCCAGTGTGAACCCGAGCAGGCCGAGGCCCTGGCCGCCACGGGGGTCACCGACTCCAAGAAGCTGAGCGCGAAGCGCCGCGAAGCCCTGCTACCCCCGCTGTCCGAGCTGGGCACGGCCACCTTGCACTACGTCACGCCGGCGGAGATCGACGCGGGCAATATCAACACCCTGGAGCTGCAGGCCATGGCCGCCCTGGTGCGGGCCGGGCGCCCCAGCGAGGTGTGGATCGACGCCCCGGTGCACCCCAAGGCCATCCCGCGCTTCGTCGCCGCGCTGCTCGCCCTGCTGGACCACGTACCCGAGCTGGTGGTGGAACCCAAGGCCGACCTGAACTACCGCGTGGTGGGCGCCGCAAGCTGCTTCGCCAAGGTCAACCGCGATGCGGCCATCCACGCCCTGGGCCCGGTGGGCAGCGGCTATCCCTCGGATCCCGTCACCCGCGCGCACCTCTCGCAGCTGCTGGCCACCGACGATCCCCTGCCGCCCTACGTGCGCCAGCGCTGGGGCACGGTGCAGGCGCTGCGCCAGCGCTCCCTGTTGTAGGTAGCCGTCGATGCGACGCCTGGGCCTGTCCATCCCTCTGTACAACGAAGAGGAGGGCTGCGTGCGCGAGGTGGAGGCCCTGCTGGCGGCCCTGGAGCAGGCGGGCATCCCCCACCAGCTGGCCCTGGTGGACAACGGCTCGCAGGACGCCACGGGTCGCCTGGTGGACCAACTGGCCCGGCGCCACGACGGCGTGCTGGCGGTGCACCTGTCGCCCAACGCGGGCTACGGCGGCGGCATCCTGGCGGGGCTGGCCGCCCTGGACACCCCCTGGCTGGGCTGGCACTGGGGCGACGGCCAGGTGCGCCCTGAGATAGTCGTGGCCGCCTGCCAGCGCATGGCCCGCGGCGACCTGCAGCTGGTCAAGGCGCGCCGCATGGAGCGCCACGACGGCCTGCAGCGCCTCTTCATCAGCACCGCCTACAACCGGCTGGCCTGCCCCCTGCTGGGGGTGCGCACCCGCGACGTGAACGGCTGCCCCAAGATCTTCACGCGGGCCGCACTGGAACAGCTGGCTCCCCGCTCCACCGACTGGCTGCTGGATCTCGAGGTGGTGTGGGGCGCCGAGCGCGCCGGCATGGCCATCGACCAGGTGCAGGCCGCCATGCACCCGCGTCAGGGCGGCGTGAGCAAGGTGCGCTCCGACACCGTGGTGGAGTTCTTGAAGGGCATGGCCAGGGCCCGGCTGGGCCGCCCACCCTGGGCGACATGAGAGCACCCCAGCTGGCCGTGGCGCGCGCCGCCGGAGGGTTCCTCGGGGGTGCCGGCTGCGGCCTGCTGGCCCTGGCGCGGCTGCACGCCCTCCCAGCAAGCTGGCTGCTGTTGGGCGCCCTGCTGTTGGGCACGCTGTGCGCCCTGCCCTGGGCGCTGCTGGCCCTGCTGCGCCGCTCCACGGCCCATGAGCATCCCCTCGAAGCGGCGGCATCCGGCCTGGCCACCGCGGCCCTGACCCTCGCCCTGCCCAGCCTGTTGGCCCACCTGGCGCTGCGGCGCCTGGCGGTCGCGGGCTCACTGCTGGCCCAGGAGAGCTGGCTGGCCTCGGGGTGGCGGCCCCTGCTGCTGGCGGCGCTCGCCATCGGCCTGGCCTGGGGTCTCAGGCGGCTGGCGCGCATCGCAGCCCAACGCGGCCTGGCAGCCTGGCCGGTGGTGGGCGTCCTGGCTGTCCTGCTGCCCATCGCGGCGCTGCTGGCCGGTCGCGCGGCCGAAGAACAACCCGACGCCACCGCTGCGGCCATGGAGCCCGGCCCTCAGGAGCCCCCCAGCACCCTGATCGTGGGCATCGATGCCATCGGGGTCGAGGCCTTCGAGCGCTTCGGCGCCAGCATGCCGACCCTGTCGGCCTTCGCCGAGCAGGCCGCCCGCGGCGTGCTGGTGCCCGAGCCCCCCTACCTGTCCCCCGCCATCTGGACCTCCATCGCCACGGGCCTGCCTGCTGACGAGCACGGGGTGAGCAACTACGAGCTGTACAGCGACCACCCGGCCCTGGGCACGCTGGCCATCGACCGCTTCTACACGGATCCGGCCACCGCCCTGCTGATCCTGCCCGCCGTCCTGGCCTGGCGGGCACAGTGGCTGGCGGTGCTGCCCTCCACCCGCCTGCACCGCCAGGGCGAGCCCTTCTGGGAGCGGGCCGAGGGCACACTGGGCGTGGCCTGCTGGCCCGCCACCTGGCCAGCCGCGCCCATCGACGGGGTGTTGGTCAGCGATCGCTGGCCCCCCGACCGCACCGAGACCCTGTTCCACTACCGATCCGACCTGCCCCACCAGACCTGGCCCCCGGAGCTGGAGCAGATCCTGGCGCAGCTCCGGCGCGATCCCAGCGAGTCACCCGATCCGCAGCTGGTGTCGCTGGCGCCCATGCTGGAGCCCGAGGTGCTGGCGTTTCACGACGCCCTGCGCGACGACCTGGGCACCCCCAAGGGCCAGCCCTTCTCCAACCTGCACTACGCCTGGCTCAACGACCGCTCCTGCCTGGCCGCAGCGCGCTGGATCCTCGAAGCGCAGCGCCCCCGGCACGCCGTGGTCTACCTGATGGGCTCCGACCTGGCGGGGCACGCCTTCCTGCCCGACGAGGACTGCCGGGTGCCCGGCTTCGACGACCAGGAATCCGCGCGCCTCTGCCCGCTCTACGAGCGCTACCTGGCCCGCCTGGACCAGGACCTGGCCTGGCTGCTGCAGGCCGCCGGCCCGGACACCACCACCTTCCTGATCTCCGACCACGGCCTGCAGATCCAGGGCACGGGCCTGTTCAGCATCTGGCACGAGGGCGACGGGCTGTTCCTGGCCCAGGGCCCCGGCTACCACGCGGGTCAGGATCTGGGCACGCGCCCGGCCCACGGCTGGTACGAGCTGCTGCTGGAGGCGGTGGGGGAGGAGTAGCCCGCTACCACCAGGGATCGCGCTGGGCGGCGGCCTCGGGACGGCGCATGGACCAGTTGTTCATCTCTTCGGAGACGAACTCCACGATGTGGCTGACCAGGGCGTCGAGGTCCTTGCCCGCCTGCTCGGCGTCGCCGCCTTCGCCGGGAGTGGTGGCACCCTCGGCCCGCGCCGCGGCGGAGTCTTCGGCCATGCGCACCTGGGCGCGGGCGGCAGCCAGGTTGTGCTCCACGTCCACCAGGTGGATGAGCTGCTCCAGCTTCTTCATCAGGCCGGTGATGCGATAGTTGGCCTGTACGTGGTGGACGGTGGGCGCCGCCGGGGAGGTGAGCGGGGTGGCCGCTACGCGCCGGCGCTGGGGGCGACGCGCGCGACGCAGCGGTTCCTGGGCGATGGCTCTGGCAGAGGGCTTCTGCAGCGGGGTGGCCTGGGGGCTGGCCTTGGTGGCCTGCCGCACCTGCTCCACGAAGCGCCGCAGCGGGGTGGGCATGGCACCCGAGCCGGTCCAGCCGAAGCTGCGCTCCAGCACCACCTGCAGCACCTCGTCGGGGCGCTCGGCGCGCGCGATGGCGCGGGCGAGGCTGCGGGTGTCGGCCCGCGACAGCAGGGCGTCGATGCGCGAGGTGCGCGCCGCGGCCCGCGGGGTGGGAGCAGCGGGGCGAATACCGCGCCGCCTGGCAGCAGGGGCGCGGGCGGCTTCGGGAGCCGCAGGGGCCGCGCCGGGGACCAGCGCGC
>CAZEJJ010000048.1:26226-43694 GCA_964512185.1 uncultured Enterobacterales bacterium
GGGGTGGGTGGGGGGGGGCGTGGCCGGGGCCGGGGGGGTGGGGGGGGGGGGGGGGGGGCGGGCGCGGCGGGGGCGGCGCGGGGGCCCCGCGCGCGCCGGGGCGCGCGCCGGGTGGGCTCGACGGGCAGCGCCGCGGCCACCCGCGGGCGAGCTGCTACAGCGGGTGCAGCCGGCTCGGCCAGGGTGGGATCCTGCAGGGTGACGCCGGGCGCCGCGATGAGCTGCGACCTGCGGGCCCGCACCGCGGCGGGTGACTCGGGCCACTGCTCGGGGGCCAGGCCCTCGAGGGCCGCGGCCCGGGCCATGGGCCGGTACAGCGCCGCACCGGGAGCCTGCAGGCGAGACATGACCCGCCCAGCCGGGGGGGCCGCGCGGGTGGGTCGCGCCGTTGGGAGGGGCTCCACCCGCTCGGGCCGCGCGCGACGGGCTCGCGGCGCTGCGGCGGGCTCGGGCTCGTGGAGATCCTGCTCCTGGAAGATGGGGAGCACCAGGGAAGGAGTGGCCAGCGCGGGAAAGGCGCCGCGCCAGGGCGCCGCCGCGGCCGTTGGCGCCGGGAACAGGCTGGCCAGGGGACCGGCGCTCACAGGGGAGCGCGCCACGGAGGGGCCCGCGAGCCTGCGCAGCACCTCGACGGCGGCTGGCGGCAGGCGGCTGGGATCGGCCAGGGCCTGCACGGGCAGGGCCGCGGCCAGCTCGGGGCTGGAAGCACGCAGCTGCAGCCACAGGGTGGCGGGGGCACGGCCGGTGGTGCGCAGCGCGCGCAGCAGACCGGCCACGGCGGCAGGCTGCTGCGCCAGGGGTACCGCGGCGGGCGCGCCGGTGGGGACCACGCGCTCGATGGCGCGCTCGGAAGCCGAAGGCCTGGGGGCGGCCATGGAGACGGGCACCTGGGGAGCGGCGTAGCGGGCAGCAGCCGGAGGTGCGACGGCGACAGCGGACACCGCGCGGGGGGCGGCATGGGAGACCGGGATCTCCCCTGACCTGGCCGCGACGGGCTGGGGCGCGAGCTCCGCCAGGCGAGCGGCAGCCCGCGCGCTGGCGCGCAGACGCGGAGCGGCGGCTGGCGGCGCCGCGGGACGCGCCACGGACGGGGCGGCGGCGGGGGCCACGGGGGAGACGGGTCGGGCCTCGCGCTCGGTGCGACGGCGTGCCTCGACGCGCCGCCTGGGACGGCGCTGCACGGCGGGCGCGGCTTCTTCCTGGGCCTCCAGCTGCTCGGGCAGGGCCAGGACCTGGGTGGGCAGCCAGGGCACGCGCATGCTGCGGAAGGCAGCAGGCTGGCGCAGTCCGTGCCGGCGGAGCGCTGGCTGGACGGCTTCTACCTGCTCCCGGCCGGGGAAGGCGGCGGCGGACAGCCGCGGGAGGAGGGTGTCCGGCGCCAGGCGGGCCACGGGACGCGGGATGGCGGTGCCACCAGGCTGGGCAGGCAGCCCGGCCCTGAGCAGGGCGCGGGTAGCGGCGCGCAGCACCGGCCGGTGGATGGCCCGGGGAGCGGGCGCCGCCTGGCGGGAGATGGCGGCTGGCACCCTGCGCTCGGGCGCACCGGGCAGGGCCGCGAGGGGCTCGTCGTGGACCGCCGCTGTCGGCTCGGGAAGGGAGGGATCCGCCGCCGCCGCGCGCCGCCTGGGGCGACGCCGGGCGCGGGGGCGCTGGGCGGCGGACTCGATGATCTCCGCCTCGGCTTCTTCCACCAGGTCGAGGAAGGACAGCAGGGGCGAGCGCAGCCCGAAGAGGGTGGGCGGGAGCGCGGTGCGCGCCGTGGCTCGCTGCATCCCGACCGTGGCCTGGGGACCCTGCCAGCGCTGCACGCGCCCGGGCAGGCCCGGTGTGGCCAGGGGCCTGGCGAAGAGATGGTCCAGGGAGCGCCGCGCGCGCTCCGACCGCGCGGCGGGCGGCAGCGCGGGATCGGCGAGCACCGGCATGCGCAGCTGGGCGCGCTCCACCGGATCGGCGCCGAGCAGCGGCGCTCGACCGGCGGGCCGCGGCACCACGGAGCGCACCTGGCGATGAAGCTCCGCCACCGGCCCGCGGGCCTGGGCCCGCACCAGGCGCTGCGCGACGCGCTCGCTGGGCAGAGCGGGAAGGCTGGGTGGATCCAGCGCTCCGGGCGGGGTGAGCCGCGCTGCAGCTCTGATCCTCGACGCAGGGCCCGGATCAGGCCGGACCGTCCGCGCTGGGATGGGAGGTTCATCGGCGGGGATGGCCGCGGGGCGCGACGGGGCCAGCGGGCTGGGAACGGGCTCGGTGGAGACCCGGGGCGGGCGTGCCCGCCGCACCCGCGACGGGCGGCGACGACGCCGGGCGGGCTCGACAGCTTCGGCTTCGGGCTCGTCTTCGACAGGCGTGACGAAGGCCAGGAAGGGAGAGCGCGCCAGCACCGGGCGCATGGGCCGGCCGGCGCTGGGGGGCAGGGAGGCGCGGGCGCCGGGCGCCGTGCCCCGCAGCAGCGCTGAGAACGCGGCGCGAGGTGAGGGACCCGCAGGGCGCGCCCGCGAAGGCTGGAGGCCGCGCTCCTGCTCGAAGTCGGCCTGCTGCACCCGGGCCTCGGCCCAGGCCAGAGGGGCCAGCAGGGAGACGGGCCGGGCGGCGCCGGTGCTGGGCAGGTAGGGCTCGGAGGCCGGGCGCCGTGGGAGCACGGGGCTCGAAGCAGCGGCGTGGAAGCTGGCGCGGCGCAGCACGGGGCCACCCACCGCGGGCTCCACCTGGCGGGCGAGCACGCGCTGCACAGCGGTGCGGGCGGGAGCCAGGGGGCGCGGCCGGGCGGGCGCCACCTGCGGCAGGGCTGGTTCGACGGCAGGCCGCCTGGCGATGGCCCGGGGCAGGACCGCCTGGACCTGGGGCCGACGGCGACGCCGGCGACGCCGGAAGCGGCGGGCTCGCCTGGGCTGCTCGGGCTCTTCTTCTTCGAGCAGCTGCTCGGCGAAGACGAAGGCCGGCATGGTGAAGGCGCCCCAGGGGGAGCGACGGCGGCCGAAGGCCGAGCCGGGCATGCGCGCCAGGGCGGCGAAGCGCCGCTCGTCCCACAGCCAGCCAGGAGCGCTGCGCTGCAGGAAGGGCAGCCACTCGGCCCAGCCGGAGTCCAGCTCGGAGCCCAGCCCACCCCCGAAGATCACGCCCATGCGCAGGTGTCGCCAGATGCGCTCGGAGAGCAGGTGCCAGAAGGAGCCCAGCGCGCCACGGTCGAGCCGCGAGAGGAGTCCACCGCGGCGTGGATCGCCTGGCCAGGGAGGCTGATCGAAGGCCCAGGGATCGGACAGCCCGAAGCGCGCCCAGAAGGCCGAGCTGACCCCCACGCGCATGCGCATGCCCCGCCGGGACCAGAGGCGCTCCACCAGGTCCTCGCCTGGATACCGCCGCGGTTCAGCCATCACCACCTCCAGCATGAGCTGCAGACCCAGCGCGATCCTGGAGCAGGTGCACGGCGGCACCCCGGACCAGGCCCGGGTTCGCACCTCGCTATTATGCCACCGGGCACCCGGACCGCCCTCTCTTTCCAGGTTTTTTTCCACGCCCAGCCGTGGCTCACCGCCGACGCCGAGGGCGTCCTGGGAGCGGCGCTCAGCGACCGATGATGGTGACCATCACCCGCCGCTGCCGCCTCGGGCCGTCGAAGTCGCAGAAGAAGATGTTCTGCCAGGTGGACAGGCCGAGCGCCCCGCCGCGGATGGGTACGGTCTCCGAGGGGCCCACCAGCCCGGCCTGGATGTGCGCAGCCCCGTTGTCATCGACCCGATCGTGCCGCCAGCGCCCCGCGGGGACCAGCCCGTCCAGGCAGTCCAGCACATCCTCGGCGATGGCGGGGTCGTCGTTCTCCTGGATCATCAGCGCCCCGGTGGCGCCCTGGGCGTACAGCGCACAGAGCCCGTCCTGGACGCCCGCCTGCCGCAGCTCGCGCCGCACGAGCCCGGTGATGTCCACCAGCTCGCGCACCCGGCTGGTGGAAAAGGTGATGGTGGCCGTGTAGAACTGCATGGAACCCTCGTGGAGGCTGTGGCCAGCGAGCTGATAGCCGCAGGCGACAAGCTATCCCGTGCCAAAGGAGCGCAGAGTGAACAAGGGCACCACGCTGCTCACCGGGGCTTGCGGCTTCCTCGGCGGTGCCTGCGTGCGCGCCCTGCTGGAGCGCGGCGAGCGCATCGTGGCCCTGGTCCGCGACCGCAACCCCCGGGCCTGCCTCTACGCCGACGGCCTGGTGGACCACTGCGTCGAGGTGCGGGCCGACCTGGCCTCCATGGATCGCCTGCTCAACCGCTACCGCCCCGACCGCGTGCTGCACCTGGCCGCCCAGTCCCAGGTCCCCGAGGCCAACAGCGACCCGCTGGACACCTTCGAGAGCAACATGCGCGGCACCTGGTTGCTGCTGGAGGCTTGCCGGCGCACCGCTCACCGCCCGCGCGGCATCCTGGTGGCATCCAGCGACAAGGTCTACGGCCAGGTGCCGGTGCCCTGTGTCGAGGACACCCAGCTCGACCCCATCCACCCCTACGATGTCTCCAAGGCCGCGGCCGACATGCTGGCCCGCAGCTACGCCGGCCACTTCGAGCTGCCCGTGGTGGTCACCCGCTGCGCCAACCTCTACGGCCCCGGCGATCTCAACCCCGACCGGCTGGTGCCCGGCGTGTGCATGAACCTGGTCCACGGCGAGCCCGTGCGCCTCAGGTCCCTGGGCAAGATGAGCCGCGAGTGGCTGCATGTGGACGACGCAGCCGACGCCACCCTGCTGCTGCTGGACCGCGCTCACGACCTGGAGCACGGTGTCTACAACGTGGGCAGCGGCGAGTGCGCCACGGTGCGCGACGTGGTGGATCAGCTGCTGCAGGCCTCGGGCCGCCGCAACCCGGTGGAGCTGCCTGATCGAGATCCGCCGGGCGAGATCACCTCCCAGTCCCTCGACTCCGCCCGCATCCGGGCCCTGGGTTGGCGCCCCGAGCGCAACCTGGCCGATGGGCTGGCCGAGACCTGGCGCTGGTACGCCCGCTTCCACTGGGCCCCACCACCTCCGCCGGACGCCACCGCTTCGTAGAGCCATGTCCCGCGTCCTGCTCATACGCCCCGGGCTGGGGAGCTACTACCGCGGCGTCGGCGTCGGCCTGGCGGTCACCACCTCCCCTCCCCTGAACCTGGCCATGCTCGCCGCCGCCCTGGAGCGCGGGGGCCACGAAGTGCGCGTCTGGGATCTCGAACCCGCAGCCAGGCCCGGCCTGCGCCAGGAGCTGCGCCGCTTCGAGCCCCACATCGCCGGCCTCACCTTCCGCACGCCCCAGTGGCGGGAGGCCTGCCGCCTGGCGGGCATGATCCGCGAGGTCCTGCCCGAGGCGCTGGTCGCGGCGGGCGGGCCCCACGCCTCGTCCCTGCCCCGCTCCACGGTCACCGACGGCCCCTTCCAGCTGGCGGTGCGCGGTGAGGGCGAGGGCCCCATCGTGGCCCTGGCCGACGGCGAGGCGCGCGAACAGATCGCCGGCCTCACCTGGGCCGACGGCGAGAGCGGGCCCCCCGAGGCCAGCAGCGATCTGGACAGCCTGCCGCTGCCCGCCTGGCACCACTTCCCGCTGCGGGCCTACCGCCGGCGATCCCTGGTGGCGCCCCACACACCCACCGCCGACCTGGAGAGCTCGCGCGGCTGCCTGGCGCGCTGCGTCTACTGCACCAAGGCGGTCTTCGGCCGCAGCTTCCGGCCCTACTCGGCGGAACGCTTCGTGGCGGGGGTGCAGCAGGCCGCCCGGCACGGCTTTCGCTCCTTCAACCTGGTAGACGACTCCTTCACCACCCAACCGCGGCGCGCCGCGGCCATCTGCGAGGCCCTGCTCTCCCGCGGGATCCGTCTGCCCTGGACCTGCACCAACGGCCTGCGCGTCACCGGCGTGGACGAGGCCTTCTTCCGCCTGGCGAAGCGCGCCGGCTGCCGCCTGGTGGCCTTCGGCCTCGAGACGGGCTCGGACCACCTGCTGCGCAGCATCGGCAAGGGGACCAGCACCCAGGCAGCGAGGAGGGCCGTGGCGGCCGCCCACGCCGCAGGCATCACCACCCTGGGGTTTTTCATGTTGGGGCTCCCCGGCGAGACCCGGCAGACCCTCGCCGCCACCATCGAGTTCGCCACCTCGCTGGAGCTGGACTGGGCCAAGTTCTCCCTGACCATGCCGCTGCCGGGCACGCCCCTGTGGGAGATCTGGCGCCCGCAGCTGAAGCGGGACTTCGATCCCGACCTCTCCATCCACCGCCCCGCGCGGGAGTGGTTCGAGCACCCCGACCTGCCCTGGCCCGTGCTGGAGCGCGCCCGGCGGCGAGCCTACCTGGACTTCTACGGCCGGCCCCGCTGGGCAGCCCGGCGCGCGCTGCGAGCTATCGCTGCGGCAAGGCCTTGATGCGCGCCCGCCCGTCTTCCACCTGGACGCGGAATCTCACCGAGCCGCACTTGTAGCGGCTCTTGATCAGCCGCACCTGGTTGCGGATGGCGGTGCGCACCCGCTGGAACTCCAGCTCGGTGTGCTGGCCGCAGCCTCGCCGCGCGTCGATGTAGCGCTCGTAGACCTCGCGGTAGGTGGCCTCTTCCGTGATGCGCCGCTGCTCGTAGTCGGAGACGCGCCGCGCAGCGAGGCCCTGGGCACGATCGGCGAGATCGGCGCGGAAACGAAAGCGCGGGTGCGTGCCGCGCTCGATCATGAACAGGTTGCGCTGGATGTACTGATCGAGGCTCACGAACCGGGCCCGCATGGTCTGGTAGCGGTATCGCTGGACCCGATTGGGAAAATGCGTGCGGTCCAGCTCGCGGATCTTGCGGCGAAGCGCCTCGCGTTCCTTGGCGGGTTCGAGGCGCTCGATACCAGAAAAGTACTTTTCGTAGTAGATCTTCAAGAGCTGCACTGATCTCTCGAGCTGATCGAGTCGACCTGCGAGTCCGTGATCGAGACGCTGCCTCTTAGCCATGCACGCTCCGTGCAGGGGAGCATACACCGTCAACGCAGCGGGTGCCCAGGGACCGCCCGCTCCGTTATCCTGGCTGGGCCGATCACCAGCGGCGGAGCCTGCCGTGTCGACCCCGCGAAAGCCCACCAACCTGCTAGTCATAGACGACGACAGCTCCATCCGCGAGCTGCTGGTGGAGTACCTGGCCACGCGGGGCTACCAGGTCAACGCCGCCGCCGATGGCCGCATCGCGCTGGAGCTGATGCAGACCACGCGGTTCAACCTGGTGCTCACCGATTACCAGGTGCCCCACCTGGACGGACTGGATCTGCTGCGGGTGGCCCGCCAGATGGACCCCCCGGTGCCCACCATCCTCATGACCGGCTACGGCTCGGTGGACACCGCGGTGGCGGCCCTGAAAGAGGGCGCCGCCGACTTCCTGCTCAAGCCCTTCAGGCTCAAGCGCATCCACGAAGCCATCCAGCTGGCGCTGGAGCGCGCTCGCCAGCACGAAGCCGACGCTCGGCTGGTGTCCACGGTGGCGCTGTTCGACTTCGCCAGCACCGTGCGCAGCCGGTGGCAGCTGCGGCTGCTCTTCTCCCAGGTGGGGGCGCGCACCATGGCCGAGGCGGACGGCAGCGCCGCGGCGCTGTACGTTGAAGACGGCGACACCGAGGCCTGGGAGCTGCACCTGCCCTCGGGTGGCGACAACAGCGAGGTCCCCGACGAGCTGCAGGACCTCGACCTGGAGCAGCTAAGCGCGGCCCTCGGCCCCAACCTCACCCTGGTGGACGACCACCCCAGCAAGTTCTACCCCTCGACCCAGAGCCAGGCTCCCGGGCGCGCGCGTCCCGCCTGGCTCGCCGCGCGCGCCATCATGCTGGACAGCCCGGGGGAGGAGTCGCGCATGGTGGGCGCCCTGGTGGTGATCCAGGCCACCACCGGCGAGCGGCCCGACGACCGCCTCTCACAGTGCATGACGCGCTACGCGTCCCTGGTGGGCAACACGGTCACGCGGGTCGCGCTGCTGGACCCCAGCGTCACACCCCCGCTGCCGCTCTACGAAGCCCCCAGCGAAGAGTAGCCAGCGCATGCTCCTGGCGCTGTGGCTCGCGCTGCCCTCCTCCGCTGCGGCGGCCGAGATCAGCTGGCTGCCCCCGGGGCGGGCGGCACCTGTCCTGGTGGCCGACCCTCGCGAGACCAACCATCAGCTGATCGTGCGCAGCGGCGATCCCCGCATCGAAGGCGCGATCGCCGACGTCGGTGGGCTGCTGCGGCTCGACCTCGAGGCCCTCAGCCTGCAGCTGGACCTGGGCGCGGGCATCTTCCTGGGCTTCACCCCTGGTGAGGAGCTGACCTTCGGCATCACCACCGTGGACGGGCTGCTGCGCCTGCCGGTCACGCTGGAGTGGGGTGCGCTCAGCGCCACCCTGGAGTGGGCGCACATCTCGGCCCACTACGCCGACGGGGTGCGCTACCAGGGCACCCTGCCCTTGAACACCGACAGCTACTCGCGGGAGCAGCTGCGCCTGGTGGCCAGCTGGCAGCTGCCCTGGGTCAGGCCCCACCTGGGCTTCAGGGAGCTGCTGCACGCCATCCCCAGCGCGCCGCGGCCGGGCTTCCAGCTGGGCGCGGTGGCCCACGGGGAGCGCGATCTGAGCTGGTACGCCGCCCTCGATCTGTGCTGGAACGCCGACCAGGAATGGCAGACTGGCGCCTCAGGCCAGGCCGGCCTGCTGCTCCAGAGCGAGCAGAGCCGCTCCCTGCGCCTGGGTGCGGCCGCCTACACGGGCCCGGCCATGGCGGGCAAGCGCGCAGGCGAAGATGACAGCTGGCTGGGGGGCGTCCTGGCCCTCGACTGGCACGGAGGCGGGCTGTGAGCGCGGACTTCCAGCAGCTGTCGGTGAGCCTGTCCCAGCAGGGTCGCCTGGTACAGCTGGTGCTGGACCACGGCAAGGTCAACGAGCTGGGCGGTGCCCAGCTCCGGGAGCTGGACCGTCTGGTGGAGCTGCTGGAGTCCGTCCAGCCACGGGCGCTCATCACCAGCAGCCACAAGCTCAGCGCCCGCGAGAGGCCGATCATCTCGGCCGGCGCCGACGTGCACGAGAGGCGAGGCTGGGGCGAAGATCGCGTGCTGCAACACCTGCGCTTCCAGCGGCGGATCATGGGGTGAACAATGTGGGTTGACCCGCCGTGCTATGAGCAGGGCTCCGCGGGGCGCCGGCTGGTGGCTCCCCGGCGCTGGAGATCCCATGACCGCGCGGCTCCGTCCACCGCTGCTGCTCGCCCTGCTGGTCCTGGGCTGTCCAGGTCCGGCTGAAGACGAGTGCGACCGCGCCGGCGACCCGGTGGCCCGCGAGGACTGCCTCTTCGAGCGCGTCTCCCAGCTCTTCAGCGCCGGTGACCACGAGTGGCGCCAGGCGCTGCAGGCCATCGACACGCCGGCGAGCCGCGACCTGGTGCGCCTGCGCCTGGCCATCCTGGATCCACAGCAGGGCCCCACCCTCTGCCGGGAGGTGGAGACCGAGGGTGCGCGCCAGCGCTGCCGGCGAGTCGTAGGCCGCCCCCACCTGGCCTCACCGCCCCGGCCACCGGGACAGGAGCAGCCGTGATCCGCGCGCTGGCCCTGCTGCTGGCCTCCGGCTGCACCCCGCAGGGCGAGCCCGCAGAGCAGGCCCTGCTGAGCCAACCCGAGGGCGCCGCGATCAGCGCGCAGGACTGCCAGCTGCAGCCCTTCGACGAGCTGCGCGTGCTGTGCCTGGTGGACGCGGCAGCCCACGCCGCCGGCAGCGGTGACGAGGCCGCCGCCGAGGCGGCCTGCGCCGCGCTGGAGGCCGGCACCTGGAACCAGGAGTGCCACTTCCGCGCCGGCGAAGAGCTGGCCCGGGCCGGTGAGCTGGGGGCCGCCATCGGCCACTGTGCCCGCGCGGGGCGCTTCTCGCGCTTCTGCGTCACCCACGCGGGCTGGGCCCTGCAGCCCGAGGCCGGCTTCGACAGCAGCCTCCCCGTCAACGAGATCCTGCCGGCCATCGCCAGCAGCACCAGCGAGGTGCAGGCCGCGGCTCAGGGCCTGGAGGACTCCGCCCGCGCCGAGGCCCTGGGCACCTTCCGCATGAGCCTCTGGTACCGGCTGTACTTCGGCACCGGGGTGGCAGAGCCCGCCCCCGCCCGCGCAGCGCCGCAGGACCAGGCCGCCCAGGCGCGCAGCGCCTTCGCCCTCGAAGCATCCCGCCTGCTCTCGGCCCCCGGCCTGGGCCCGCCCGACGACGCGGTGCAGCGCATCCAGCGCATCTGGAGCGGCGCGCTGGCAGCCCCCACCGGAGCGCGGCTGCCGCCCCAGAGCCGCCACGGCCGCTACAACGTGCCCCTGCCCGCGCCCCACGAGCGGCAGCTCGAGCACATCCCCCTCTACGGTGGCGGCCGGCGGCTGCTGGGAGCCGACGCCGAAGAGGACCTGGTGGTGGCCGCGCTGGAGGCCCTGTACTTCCGGCCCGACACCCCCTCGGAGCTCTACCTGCCGTGGATCCACGATCCACGCGACCGGGTGCGCTGGACCGCCGCGCGCCTGCTGCGCCTCTGCCAGCCGCAGACCCTGGACATGGAGGCGACCCTGGAACCGCTGCTGCAGAGCCCCGATCCGGGCCTGCGCTGGAACGCCGAGGATGCCCTGGCCCACCGCAGCTGGGAGCACAAGCCCGGAGAAGCACGATGAGCATCTTCGTCACCCGCCCCATCCCGGAGCAGGGGCTGGCCGTGCTGCGCCAGGCGGGCCTGCCGCTGCGCGTCCGCGCCCAGGACAGCCCCATCAGCGCCGGCGAGCTCCGGGAGGGGCTCCAAGGCTGCCGCGGCCTGCTGTGCATGCTCACCGATCGGGTGGGGCCGGAGCTGCTGCGCAGCCCCGCCCTCGAGGTGGTCTCCAACCTGGCGGTGGGGGTGGACAACATCCACCTGGACGCGGCCCGGGAGGCCGGGGTGGTGGTCACCAACACGCCCGGTGTGCTCACCGACGCCACCGCCGACCTGGCCATGGCCCTGCTGCTGGCGGCGGCCCGCCGGGTGGTGGAGGGTGACGCCCTGGTGCGGTCCGGGGGCTTCGACGGCTGGGGACCGCTCACCATGGTGGGCGCGGACCTGTGTGGCCAGGTGCTGGGCATCGTGGGCCCGGGCCGCATCGGCGCGGCGGTGGCCCGCAGGGCCGAGGCCTTCGGCATGCGGGTGGTGGTCGCGGCGCGCAGCCCCCATCCAGAGGTGGGCCCCCTGCTGCCCCTGGACGATCTGCTCGCCCAGGCCGACTTCGTCTCCCTGCACTGCCCCCTGACGCCCCTCACCCACCACCTGCTGGACGCCCGCCGGCTGGCCCTGATGAAGCCCAGCGCCATCCTGGTGAACACCGCCCGCGGGCCGGTGGTGGACGAGCAGGCCCTGGCGCGGGCGCTGCAGGCGGGGCGGCTCGCCGGGGCGGCCCTGGATGTCTACGAGCAGGAGCCCCGGGTGCACCCCGAGCTGCTGCGGCTGCCCCAGGTGGTGCTGGCCCCCCACAGCGGCTCGGCCACCCGGCGCACCCGGCAGACCATGGCCCGCATGGCCGCCGAAGGCCTGGTGGCGGTGCTGCAGGGCCGCCCCCCACTGCACAGGGTGATCTGATGCCCATCCGCGACGTCCTGGGCATCGGCATGGCGGTGGTGGACAGCTTTGTCCTGGCAGACGATGGTTTCCTGCAGCGGGCGGGGCTGGCGCGCGGGGGCACCATCTTCCTGGAAGCAGAGGCCCACGCCGAGCTGATGGCGCTGGCCGAGCGCATGGGCGTGGCCCTCCGCTGCCCCGGGGACAACGCCCGCAACATGTGCACCGCGGCCACCGCGCTGGGCGCCCGGGCCACCTTCCTGGGCGCCACCGGCGATGACGATCTCGCCGAGCTGTTCAGCTCGGAGCTGGAGCGCGCGGGCGTGCAGTCCCGCCTGCAGCGCCTGAGCGGCCCTTCGGGCTCCATCCTGGCGGTGGTCACGCCCGACGGTGAGCGCAGCTTCGCGCTGCACATGGGCGTGGCCGATCGGCTGCGCGAGCTGCCAGCGGGCTGGCCGGGCGGCTTCCGCTACCTCTACGCCACCTCCACCACCCTGCTGGAGCCCAGCGGCACCCGGGAGGTGGTGCGCGCGGCCATGGCCCGGGCGCCCCGCACCGACACCGGGGTGGCCCTGTCCCTGGAGAACGCCCCCTTCATGCGCGCCCACCAGGCCGAGCTCCAGGCCCTGCTCGACCGCCCCTACGCTCTGATCATGGGCAACGAGGAGGAGATGCAGCAGGCCTTCGGGGCCGGCGAGCGCGCCCTGGACCGCGCGCTGGAGGTGGCCGAGCTGGTCATCCTCAAGCGCGGCGGGCAGGGCTCGCTGGTGGCCAACCGCCTTGGCGATCGCTGGCGTGTGCCCGCCTGCCCGGCGCGGCTGGTGGACACCACGGGGGCGGGCGACTTCTTCGCCGGCGCCGTGCTGGCCCGCCTCTGCCAGGGCGCCGACCCCGCCACCGCGGCGCTGGCCGGCTCCTGGGTGGCCGCCCGGGTGGTGGAGCGCCTGGGAGCGCGCCTGCCCCATGACTTCGATCCGGCCCGGGTTCCGGTATCCTGGACCGTGCCACCCACCACGCAGCGCTGAGCTGAACGCGCGAGGACACAGTGGAAGGAAACGTGCTGATGGCCCTGGGGCTCACCCTGCTGGCGGGCCTGTCCACCGGCATCGGCAGCGCCATGGCCTTCTTCGCGCGGCGCACCAACACCCGCTTCCTCTCGGGGGCCATGGGGTTCTCCGCGGGGGTCATGATCTACGTGTCCTTCACGGAGATCCTCGGGGAGGCCGGCCACGCCCTGGGCGAGGCCTACGGCGAGGCGGGCGGCGCGCTGCGCACCACCGCGGCGTTCTTCCTGGGCGTCCTGGTCATCGCGGTGATCGACCGCCTGGTCCCCGAGCCCAGCAACCCCCACGAGGCCGGCAGCATCGAGTCCATGAGCGCTGACCGGCGGCCAGACAAGCTCATGCGCATGGGGCTGTTCACCGCCCTGGCCATCGCCATCCACAACTTCCCCGAGGGCATCGCCACCTTCGCCGCGGCCATGTCCGACCCCACCCTGGGCGTGGCCATCGCCATCGCCATCGCCATCCACAACATCCCCGAAGGCATCGCCGTCTCCATCCCCGTGTACTACGCCACCGGCAGCCGCAAGAAGGCCTTCTGGCTGTCCTTCCTGTCGGGGATCTCGGAGCCCGTCGGCGCTGTGTTGGGCTGGCTGGTGCTGCGCGACCACTTCACCCCGGCGGTGATGGGCTGGCTGCTGGCCGGCGTCGCGGGGATCATGGTGTTCATCTCGCTGGACGAGCTGCTGCCCGCCGCCAGGGAATACGGCGAGGGGCACCTGGCCATCTATGGCCTCATCGCGGGCATGGCGGTCATGGCCGGCAGCCTGCTGCTGCTGGCCTGAGGATCACACTTGGCCGAAGGCGATCCCCAGCCCCACCCCGGCGCCGCGCGCCTGCTGGCCCGTGGCCTGGGGCCCGCGCTGCTGCTGGTCTACCTGGCGGCGCTGGCGGCGGCCTCCCTGCTGCCCGCGCGCGACAAGGCCGCCATGCTCGCCGAGCGCGAGGCGGGCAGGGCCGCGCTGCCCAGCCCGCCCCCGCCCGCCCTACGCGGGGGCATCGACAACCGCAGCCTGGACCCCGAGGAGCCGCGCCCACCCCCGGCGCCCACCGTCCTGCCGCCCATCGAGAACATCCAGCAGCACCGCCGGCAGGGGGCTGAGCACCCGCCGCAGCCTGCCCACGACGGGGGCCAGCCTCCCAGCGGGCGCGGGCACCGTCCCCCGCCGTCCCCGGGCGAGGAGCGCGAGCCATGAGCAGGCGCGGCCTCGCGGTGATGTTCTGGGCGCTGCTGTTCAGCGCCATGACCACGATGGCCGTGCGCCTGGCGGGCCTCAAGTATGTGCAGGGCGTGGTGTGGCCCTCGGACCTCTACGCCTTCCAGCAGGCTGAGACCGGCCCGCTGGACGTCCTGGTGCTGGGCTCCAGCCGCGCCAGCTTCGCCCTGCCGCCCTCGGCCCTGGACAGCTGCCTGGAGCAGGAGATCGGCCGCCCCACCCACAGCGTCAACCTGGCTCGCACCTTCACCACCGCCACGCTCGCCCACAGAATCGTGGAGGATCTGCTCCGGCCCGAGACCCGGCCCCAGCTGCTGGTGCTGGCCATCGGCCCCGAGTTCTTCGACGAGCGCAACCACCGCCAGTCCGTCAACGTCGCCTCCTCCGCCGACCTGGCGGACATCCCCGGGTCCCTGGTGGCCGCGCGCGATCTGCCCACCCTGCTGGCGGCCCTGCGGCCGCTGGCCCGCGGCAGCGAGACCCTGGGCCTGTACCTCTCGGGGCGCTGGCGCAGCCAGCCCGGGCTGCGCTGGATGATGCTACACCACGGCGGCGGCCAGTTCTGCTTCGGCCACCGCCACTGCGACGCCAACAACGCCGCCCTGAGTCGCTCCCTGGCCAGCTGGTGGGTCACCGCCATGGACGTGTTCGTGCCCGCCCTGGAGCGGGAGCGCTTCTCCCACTACACGGTGGGCGCCGGCCCCGTGCACCGCCACATGCTGCAGCTGGCGCGCTGGGCCCGGGAGAACGACGCGCAGCTGGTGCTGGTGGACCTGCCCCGCCACGCGGAGTTCGAGGATCGGCTGCCGTCCCAGGTGCGCTCCGACTACGCCTCCGCTATCGATCGCCTGGTCCAGGACCACGGCGCCATCTACTACGACGGCACGCACGATCCCTGGCCCGACGAGCGCGAATACTACGTCGACATCGAGCACCTGAACGCCCGCGGGGCGCAGGTATTCTCCAAGGAGGCCTGCCAGGACCTGCTGGCTCCGCTGCTGCGCGCTCGCGATGGGCGAGAGGGCGGGACCTAGCGTGCTCTTCAACACCTTCGAGTTCGTCGTCTTCCTGGTCGTGGCGTGGACCGTGTTCCGCCTGCTGCAGCGCTGGCGCTGGCCGCGGCTGATCTGGCTGCTGCTCATCTCCTACTTCTTCTACGGCTGCTGGAAGCCCTGGTACCTGGCGCTCATCGCGCTCTCCACCATCAACTCCTATGGCTTCGGGCTGCTGATCCACGAGGCCGAGGGTCGCCGCCGAAAGCTGCTGATGATCCTGTCGATCACCGGCGATCTGCTGCTGCTGGGGGTGTTCAAGTACGGCAATTTCATGGTGGGCAACGCCGAGGCCCTGCTGGGCGTGGCCGGCGTGGGCTCCAGCCTGCCGCGGCTGCCCACCGAGCTGCCCGTGGGCATCAGTTTCTACACCTTCCAGACCATCAGCTACACCCTGGACCTGTACTGGAAGCGCATCCCCAAGGCGCGCAACCTGCTGGAGTTCTCGGTCTTCGTGGCCTTCTTCCCCCAGCTGGTGGCCGGCCCCATCGTGCGCGCGCGCCACTTCCTGCCCCAGCTGGTGGGCAGGCCCGTGGCCGATCCCCGGGCCATCGGCGCCGGCCTGTTCCTGATCCTGGCGGGGCTGGCCAAGAAGATGATCCTGGCCGACTCCATGTACGTGTCCATCGTGCACCCCTTCTTCGACGCACCCCTGGGGCGCAACGCCTGGGAGACCCTCATCACCCTGTGGGCCGCCAACTTCCAGGTGTACTGCGACTTCTCCGGCTACTCCGACGTGGCCATCGGCGCCGCGCTGCTGTTCGGCCTGCGCCTGCCCAAGAACTTCGACCGCCCCTTCTGGTCGCAGACCCCCATGGAGCACTGGCGGCGCTGGCACATCTCCCTGTCCACCTGGCTGCGCGACTACCTGTACTTCCCGCTGGGGGGCTCGCGCCGCAAAGAACCCCGGGTGGCCTTCAACCTGGTGGTCACCTTCCTGCTGGGCGGGCTGTGGCACGGCGCCGGCTGGACCTTCGTGGTGTGGGGCCTGTACAACGGCCTGCTGCTGGTGGCCTGGCGCCGCCTCGGCCCGGGCCCGGCCACGAGCTGGTGGGGCCGCGCCCTGCGCATCTTCGCCACCTACAACGCCCTGTGCCTGGGCCTGGTGTTCCTGCACGCCCGCAGCTTCGGCGACGCCTGGGCGGTCATCCTCTCCCTGGGCAGGGTGGCCGCGCCCTTCACCGGAGCCCTGGCCCCGCTGGGCCTGGTCACGCTGGTGGCGGCCATCGCCCTGCACGCCACCCCCCAGCGCTGGAAGGCCACCCTGCGCGAGGCCTTCGTGGACGCGCCGGCCTGGGCCCTGGGCCTGGCCATCGTGGTGGCCGGCGCCGTGCTGGCCCAGTTCGCGGGCTTCGCGAGCCCGTTCTTCTACTTCCAGTTCTAAGGGGGGGAAGCAACAGGGCCGGTATTGTAGGTTCTATGGGGATCGGGGTGGTGGGGTGATCGGCTGTGCCCAGCCCGAGAGGGCCTGTGCCCGCCCGTTTCGGGCACAGTGCCCGGTGGCGTTCGTCGCGTCGCGAGCTGCCCGGTCTTCGACATCGGCGAGCCCTCCTTGACCGCATCGATGGCCGGAGAGCCGGCTTGATTCAGCCGCCGAGAACGCGCTCCAAGCCGACGACGAAGGCCGCCTCGAGCGCCTTGTCTGCAGGAATGGACCTATGGCTCCGTTCCTCCTGGACCCACGCCACGAGGTCTGACATCACCTCTGTCGCCTCACCGTCGGGTGAGGAGGCAAGGTGGACTGTTCCACGAACGCGGCTGAAGAAGATCCACACAGTCCGGCCGCCCTGGCGGATCGGCCACATGAAGCCCCGATTCCCCATGACGATGGGCTGGCCGATTTCGATGCCGGCATCTGCTGCCAAGGGTACGGCGAACCGGATCATTCTCGAAGCAGATGCGATCACGCCATTCGGATCAGGTACCCTGGATGGCGGCGACCTTTCATGCATAGTCTCGACCCCTTCGGTGATAGTCAAATCGTCTGCCGATCTGGCCAGATTGTAGAAAGTTGGAACGACGCTCCAACTACCGCCATCCTGGCGAAGCACGCCCTCACGCTCCAAAACGGCAAGCTGTTGCTCGGCCACGTCGTCGGACACCTGCAGGCCGGCACCACGGAGAACCATCCCCACATCGTGGGTGGTGACCGGTCGTCCATGGGAGGCTACGACACCGGCTAGCCTCCTGCGGTCCCGGGACAACGTGGACCAGGTGACCATGGGGCTTGTCCGTGCACGCAGGGTGCGGCCCACCGCCGAGTTGCCAAGGTACAGTTCTCGAAGCAAGAGCCGGAGGAGAACAGCCACCTGCTCACTCTGAGCGACCGACTCACAGAGTGAGAGCCACCGATCAGGATCGACACCCCAGCGTCCCCACAGGTCGCAACGGCGCTGGTATGCGTACATCGCATCGCCCATCCACCCTAGCCTGCCCAGGGAGTCATTCAGGACGACATGACTGCCCTGCAAGGCATCCGCCGCAGCCATCAGCTCCTCGTTTCGCCAACCACTCTGCTGGAGCATCGCGTACGCCGAGCGCCACTCTGTGTGCTGTCTGACCTTCCATGCATATCCCCCCAGGTCTCTTCGGAGACATCATGGGAGGCAGCA
>CAZEJJ010000049.1:0-42659 GCA_964512185.1 uncultured Enterobacterales bacterium
CCTCGCTACGATTCGGGGCGGCCGCCTGACGGCGACCTGTTCTGTCGCCTGCTCTAGAAATACAGCTTGATCTGCACGTAGGCCACAGCAGGGATCATGCCGAACTCCGAGCCGGTGTCCACGCGATCCAGCATGAGCTGCTCCATGATCAGCTCGGCCTCGGCCTCGTCGGTGATCCACGTGCCGTCTTCCCGCTGGAGGTCCTGGGCATGGATCTCCACGTCGTGGGGCCGCTGCCCGGCGCCGAAGAAGGCACCGGCGGCCAGCTCGGCGTTGTGGGCGGCGGACCAGCTTAGGGCTGGCCCGATCATGGCGGAGGGGTCGCCGAGGTTCACCACGGCGAAGACGCTGCCGGTCACCAGGGGGTTGATCTCGCGAGCCAGGCTGCTGGCGGCGTAGTAGCGCCCGGCGGCCCACAGCTCGCCGCGGGCGAAGCGCGCGCTGTCGTAGACGGCGAGGTAGTCGCTGGCCTCGGTGGCGCCGAAGGTCTGCAGATAGAGCTCGCCCATCCAGGTGATGTCGAGGGGCAGGATGTACATGGCGCCCACCACGGCGCGCACGAAGGGATCCTCGTCTCCAGGCAGCGTGAGGGTGACCCCGCTGTTCCAGCCCACGGGGCCCATGGAGCCGGCGGCGTCCAGGCCGAAGACGGGCTCGGCGTGGTTGCTGGCCACCAGCAGGCCCAGATCGGTGATCCCCAGCGTGTAGCTGCCGTGCAGCGCCAGCACCGTGCCCTCCAGGCTCCAGTCGTCGGCATAGGCCGCCACCGCCGTGACGTGGCCGGCCATGCCGAAGTAGGCGTCCACGCGAGCCGCGTCTACCCCCGGCTTGTACTCCTGGTCCACGTCGGTGGGGCTGAAGGGGGCCACCAGGTCCATGGGGTTGAAGATCCAGCTGGAGCCGAAGGACACCGGCTGGCGGCCCAGGGCCAGGTCCAGGTGGGGGATGGACAGCTTGGCCACCAGCCGATCCATGCGCCCCTGCATGTCGTAGTTGGGCGCGGAGATGGGATCCCAGGACAGGTCGATGGCCTGGCCCCTGCCCGGGCCCGTAGCTCCAAAGGACAGGGCCCCCGCCTCCAGGGACTGGGAGTAGTAGCTGGCCGCCGTGCGGCCGTGGGCGCTCAGGGAGATGTGCTCGCCCAGCTCCAGCTCCAGCTTCAGGCGCATGTCAAGGGCCCCCTGTGCCAGGGGATCCTCGGGCATGAGCGGCTCGGGCTCCAGGCCCATGGTGGCCAGGGACTCGTCGGGCACCAGGTGCCACTCGTAGGGCCACACCGAGAAAGCGAAGCTCTTGAGATCGCCGCCCAGGTCCAGCTCCCAGTGCTCGGCCTCCACGACGCGTGTGGCGCGCAGCGGCGCCGACAGCAGCGCGAGGATCACCAGAGGGCTCATCGCTGCGCCTGTGCTGGGGGCTCTCGCTGCTCTTCCCAGCGCCGCAGCAGCACCGGGAGCTCCCGCTCGAGGAAGGCGTAGAGGCCGTGGACCTCGCGCAGCCTACCGGCGCTGCGGGGAGACTCGGCTTCAGCGTGCGCCAGGGCGCGGCAGATGGCCTCGGTGAAGTGGAAGATGGTCTCCAGCTTGGCCTGCACCAGCAGGGGGAAGGCGCCGGGCTTGACCCGGAAGTAGGTCTTGCGATCACCGGGCAGGGCGACGCGCTCAGCCAGGCCCATCTTGATCAGCTCACGGCTCATGGTGCTGACCGTGGCCTTGCTGGCGCGCAGTGCCTGGACCAGCTGGGCCGAGGACTGGTGGGAGGGCTCGCAGACCAGCAGCCAGGCCAGCATGCGACCGAGCATGCGCGGCTGGCCCAGCTGGGAGAAGAGCAGGCCGAATTCTTCGATGAAGTGGCTCTGGTCGTAGCGCGCAGCGAGGGGCATGGGGCCTCCTTGTCCAGCACCGGGCTTCCGAGTTTAGTCGATTCCGAACATACAGGACATGATGTATGTCACGTACTCCTGGAATCTGTTTCCAGGAGCCTGGTTGCTACCAGGGATCGCTGGCGGCCGGGTGGCGCTCGGCCAAGGGAATTCGGCGTCGGGGCGGAGCGATCCAGGGGGCCGGAGTCCGGAGAGCGGGCTTCCGTGGGCATCGCAGAGGATCGCAGCGCGCGGCCTGCGCCCGGGCTGGGTGGCTTCTGCGCAGCCTCTGCACGGGGCTTGCACGGGAGGCGCCAGAGCGCGGTTCAGGCTGGGGCTGGCACCGCTCTTGCGAAGCAGCTGTCCGTCGCCCCGCAGGGGTGTCGCTTGAACCCCGCTCCAAAGCAAGGAGAGCCCCATGAAGGCCGTCCCCCGCATCCTGGCCCTGATCTTCATCTTCCTCGTCGCCACCGTCGCCTGGGTGAGCCTGGGCGGGGTCATGCAGGGGCGCAGCTCCAGCCAGCAGGGCTCGCTCTACGGCGACGTGGCCGACCTGTGGGGTGAGCCGCTCACCCAGCGCGCCCCCGCGCTCAGCTTCCACTGGACCACCGTGGAGCTGAAGAAGGAGACCCACACCAATTCCCGAGGCGAGGTGGAGGTGCGCAGCTACGAGGTGCAGCACCAGCACGAGAAGCGGGTCTTCGCCGACAGCACCGCGCTGGACGTGGACATCGAGCTGGATCAGCGCCGCAAGGGCCTGCTGTGGTTCTCGCTCTACGACGTGACCATGGACGGCAGCTGGAGCTACCTGCACCAGGAGCCCGTGGACGGAGTGCTCACCATCGGCTTCGACTTCCCCAGCCAGCAGGGGGTGTACGACGGCTTCCAGGTGCTGGTGGACGGCGAGCGGCGCACGGGCTCGGTGGCGCCGGGCAGCGGCCAGGTGCAGGTGCCGGTGGAGGTGCAGCCTGGCCAGGAGCTGACCTTCGCCATCGGCTACCACTCGCGAGGCATGGACGAGTGGAAGTACCTGCCCACGGAGACCGTGGGCGAGGTCAAGGACTTCCGCCTGTCCATGAGCACCGACTTCCAGGACATCGACTACCCGGCCTTCACCATGTCGCCCTCGGCTCGCGAGCGCAGCGGCGAAGGCTGGAAGCTGGACTGGGACTTCGCCGGCCTGGTGACCGGCCACGGCATCGGCATGGTCATGCCCCAGCGCATCCAGCCCGGAGTGCTGGGGGCCCACATGGCGTTCACGGCGCCCATCTCGCTGGGCTTCTTCATGGTGTGGATCTTCGTCATCGGCCTTTTGAAGCGAGTGGAGGTGCACCCGGTGAACCACCTGTTCCTGGCCGCCGCGTTCTTCGCCTTCCACCTGCTGTTCGGCTATGTCGCCGACCACCTGCCCGTGGAGTGGGCCTTCGGCGTGTCCGCGGCGGTGAGCGTGCTGCTGGTGGTGTCCTACCTGCGGCTGGTGGTGGGCCCGCGCTTCGCCTTCATGGAGGCCGGCCTGGCACAGCTGCTGTACCTGGTGGGCTTCTCCCTGGCGCACTTCTGGGAGGGCTACACCGGGCTCACCGTCACCATCCTGGGCGTCGTCACGCTCTTCGGCCTGATGCAGCTCACCGGGCGCATCAGGTGGGCCGAGGTGCTGGCGGGCAAGCCGCAGGAGCCGCCGGGTGACGAAGCCTAGCGGGGAAAGGGGGGCGCTTCGCCCCTCCACCACTCCCGGAATAGGGCCTTGTCTCCCCTCCCTGGAGGCAATCCATGGCGCGCGACGAGGTCCTGCTGGAGGCCCGCTTCGACGAGAAGCTCAAGACCTACTGGTTCCTGAGCGGGCTCTGGATCCTGGCCATCACCTGCATCGGCCTGCCCCTCATCCCCATCTGGCTGCTGGGTCTCGGGCAGTACGTCTCGGCGCGCCGCTTCGAGCACCACAAGGCGCGGCTGACCACCAAGTCGCTGCACATCAGCGTCGGCTACCTGTTCAAGGTGGAGAAGCACATCCCGCTGGACAAGATCCAGGACCTGTCGCTGCGCGAAGGCCCCATCCTGCGCAGGCTGGGGCTGGCTGCGCTCACGGTGGAGACCGCGGGCCAGTCCCAGCAGGGCACCCCCGACGCCAACCTGGCGGGGCTCACAGATGCCGTGGCCTTCCGCGACGCGGTGCTGGACCAGCGGGAGCGGGTGGTGTCCGGCGCCGAGCTCCAGCCGGCGACCTCCGTCCCCACCGGGCAGCCCGCCGTGGCCGGCGACAGCGCCCTGCTCACGGAGATCCGCGACTCCCTGCAGCGCATCGAGGAGCTGCTGGCCAGGGACTAACCAGCCACCGCCTTCTCGAGGTGCACCAGGAAGGCCTCGAGCTCGCTGCCGGCCTGGTCGTCTTCCTTGCGCTCCAGCCACGAGATGCAGTCACCGTGGCGGATCTCAACCTGGGTGCGGTCGGGCTTGCGCAGCAGCCGCAGGCGGTCCACGGAGCGCAGGGGCAGCAGGGACTCGGAGAAGCCGTCGGTGGCGGCGCGCAGGTCCAGCAGGGCGCCCAGCCCGCCCCCCACCAGCACCGCCACGTGCAGCTCGCAGGCCTGGCCATCTTCGGCGTCCGGAGCGGGGTAGGCGCTGTAGCGGTAGAAGAAGGGGGGCTCCGGCCCCCAGGGGGCCAGGCGCTCGGCCACTGCGCGCAGGATCTCTTCGGGGCAGCTGCCCGAGAGCTCTCTCTGCAGCAGCTCGAAGACGTGGTAGCGAGAGGTCATGGCGACTCCTGTGATCAACGGATGAGGTGGCGGAAGACCTCGGGCAGGCGCTGGGGGAGCTGGTCCACCTTCTGCAGCGCCAGGAAGTGGCCCACACCGAAGACCCTGGCCAGGTAGTCCGGGGCGTCGTGTCCCGCGTCGAGGCTGATGCAGAAGCAGCGCACGCCCAGCCTGGCGGCCTCCTGCACGGCCATGGCCGTGTCGCGCAGGCCGTAGGCGCCGCGGTAGGGATCGCGGTCTTCTGGGCGGCCGTCGGAGAGCACCAGCAGGATCCGGCGGCTCTGGGGCTGCCTCTCGAGCAGCATGGCGGCGTGGCGCACGAAGGCGCCCATGCGGGTGGCGCCGCCAGGCTGCAGGCTGGCCATGCGCTTGAGGGTGGCCTCTTCGTAGCCGTCCTCGAAGCCCTTGATGCGCTCCAGCCAGCAGGCCTGGGCGCCGTCGTTGTGGAAGCCGTAGAAGGCGTGGGGGAAGCGCAGGCAGCGCAGCCCCTCGGCGAAGAGCACCAGGGCCTCTTGCTCCAGGTGGATGGTGTGCCCCTGGGTGGAGCCTGACAGGTCCACCAGGGTGAGGATGGCCACCTGCTGGCGCTGGCGCTGGTAGCGCTTGAACACGCGCGGATCCGGGTCCTGGCCAGCGGCCATGTCGCACACAGCCGTGATCGCGCGGTCGAGATCCAGCTCGGAGCCGTCCAGCTGGCCGTGCAGCCAGCGCTCCTCGAGGCGCAGGGCCTCGAATTGCCTGCGGACCTGGGCGATGCGCCGGCCGTTGGCCGCCACCAGGCGCTCGTAGCCGGACAGGGGGCCGGAGGGCGCGGGGCGCTCGATGACCCGGGTGGCTCCCAGCCGGTAGACCCCGGCCTCGTCGTCCCACTCGTCGTGGGCGGTGCCCTCCTCCACCTGGGGCAGGTCGGCGTCGGCGGCGGCCAGCACCTGCTCGATGGGCAGGTCCTGGCTCCAGTGGGGCGTGGACTCCGCCTGCTGGCGCTGCTGGCGCTGGTGCTCGTCCCGCAGGGCGCCGTAGGCGGGGGCATCGCGCAGCTCCTGGGGGTCGCCAGGCCCCTGCAGGGCGCGCCTGAGGCCGCGCTTGAGCCGCGAGCGCAGGCCCGAGCGGGGGCGCGGGGGAGGCTCCACGAGGGGATCCAAGGCGGCCTGCCCCGGGCGGGCCTGGGCCGCCTTGAGCTGGCGCAGCGGGGTGGGGCCCTTGCGCCAGGCGTTCTCGGCCTCGAGGTCTCGCGCTCCATGGGCCAGCAGCCACTCGGGGCGCAGGATGCCCAGGTAGTAGGGCAGGGGAGGGGGACCCAGCCGCATGCCGCGGAACTCACGGCGCAGCTTCGAGGCCTGGCCCAGGATGACCGCTCGGGCGGCGGCCTGCTCCTGGGCGGAGGGCGGGGCGCCGTGCACTGGAGGAGCCTCTCGCGCCAGCAATTCCAGCACCGCGGCGCCGGCCTGGCGGGCGGGCTGGGCCTCGCGTCCGGGGGGCGACCAGTCCGCGCAGGTGGTCAGGCCCTGGTAGAGCGGCTGGAAGGCGCCCGGCATACCCTCGCGCGGCACCTCGGTGAGGTTGATGCGCATGATGCCGGCCTTGTCCATGGTGCGGATCTGCTCGAAGTCCGATCGCAGGCCCGGGAAGGCGCTGCTCCAGCGGGCCACGGTGTAGCGCGCCGCCAGCAGGTGGTAGCAGGAGCGCAGCACCCAGTCGCGGTACAGGTCGGTGAGCAGCCGCTCGCCGTCCAGCAGACCGAATTGGATCAACCCAAGCTGCACCAGCCCCATGCAGCGGAACAGGATGCGGTCGCCGGGCAGCACCGGCGCCGGGACGGCCTTGGGCAGGAAGAGCGAACGCCCGTCGGTGCTGGCGGGATCGGAGGCCGCCAGATCCACCCGCTGGGCGGTGAGCATGCGCAGGTAGGCCTGCAGGGCCTTGTGCACCTGGGGCAGGGCTGTGCCCGTGATCTCCCCGGAGACCAGCTGGCGCTCGGGGGACTTGAACAGGAAGGCCGCCAGCAGGGCGCGCTCGAACTCCTCGTCCTCTTCGTCAGCGCCGATGTCCGAGGGCCGCAGCCCGTACTCCTTCGCGGTCTCCTCGAAGGCCTTCTCAGGATCGGGGGGCCAGGTGGGAGCACCCATGATCTATCGGCGGTCTCCACCCAGCACCGAGCCCAGCAGGTCGCGCAGGGCTCGCACCAGCTCGGCGTCGTCGGTCAGCGAGTGCACCAGGGTGGCCTCGCAGGCCTCGGCCAGGGGCAGGCCCGCCTGCACCAGCGAGGCGGCGTAGATCAGCAGGCGCGTGCTGGCGCCTTCTTTCAGCCCGTGGCTGCGCAGCTTGCGGGTGGCCTGGGCCAGCCGCACCAGGGTGCTGGCCAGGGGCAGGTCGCAGCCGGTCTCGTGGGCCACGATCTCGGCTTCGACGGCTTCTTCGGGGTAGTCGAAGGCGATGGAGACGAAGCGCTGGCGCGTGGACTCCTTGAGCTCGCGCGTGACGGACTGGTAGCCGGGGTTGTAGGAGATCAGCACCAGGAAGTCATCGGGGCAGCTCAGCTCCTCGCCCAGCCGCTCCAGGGGCAGGATGCGGCGATCGTCGGTGAGGGGATGGATCACGGTGAGCACGTCGGGGCGGGCTTCGACCACCTCGTCCAGGTAGCAGAGGGCGCCGGAGCGCACCGCCTGGGTCAGGGGACCATCGCGCCACACCGTGGAGCCGCCTTCGAGCACGAAGCGGCCGGTGAGGTCGGCGGCGGAGAGATCCTCCTGACAGGCCACGGTGATCAGCGAGCGGCCCAGGCGCTCGGCCACATAGCGCACGAAGCGGGTCTTGCCGCAGCCGGTGGGGCCCTTGAGCAGCACCGGTAGCTTGTGGGCCGCGGCGGTCTCGAACAGCTGGATCTCGTTGGCGATGGGGCGGTAGTAGACCATTCTGACCTCGGGGAGCGCGCACCCGGTTGCGCGGGCAACGTAGGGGGAACGCGGCTGGGCGTCAACGCGACCGCTCAGGGCTCCTGGAAGACCCCCTGCTCCCAGCCGGATCGCAGCTCCACCTCCACCGGTTCGGCGAAGCCGGGGTAGGCGGGGTGGCCGCGCACACCCCAGCACCAGCCCAGGATCAGCAGGACATGCAGGGCGAGCAGCTGGCCCCGGCCGCGCAGCTGCCGGCTGATCCACAGCGCGGCGGAGGCCAGCAGCACCAGCACGGCGCCCTCGAAGAAGAACTCGGGGCGGGCCACCCGCCAGAAGCCCGGGATCAGCTTCCAGGCGTAGTTGAACACCAGGTTGGGGATGCCCCGCTCGGCGCTGCCCAGCAGCACCGGACCCATGGCCAGCAGGCCCAGCGTCACCACCACCCCGGCGGCATAGCGCGCCTCGTCCTGCTGTCGCCGGGACCAGAGCCCCCAGGCGCCGAGCAGCATCAGCGGCAGGTTCAGCGCGCGCCAGGCTTCCAGGTGGTACCACTGGGGCGGCCACAGGCTCAGCACGTCCTGCGCGGCGCGCTCCCACAGGAAGCGCTGGGGATCGGCCAGGGCGCCGGCGTCCTGGAGCAGCAGCGCCTGGAGAGCCAGCAGGGGCACCACCGACAGGGCGCAGCAGCCCACGGTGACCAGGGCGCGACGGCTGCGGGCTCCCAGCAGCCACAGCCCGGCCAGGGCGGCGTTGACCAGGGCCAGGTAGAGGTTGAGCCAGGCGGCGCCCAGCATCACCACGGCCGCCACGGCGATCCAGCGACCGCCGCGCAGGCGGGCTCGGTTCATGGCCCAGAGGAACAGCGGTATGCCGAAGACCGCGGACTTCTCGATGGTGTAGTAGTTCAGATCCCGGAAGACGTGCAGCCCCAGGGCGAAGGGGAAGGCAGTGATCATGGCGGCCCAGGATCTCGATCCCAGCTCGCGGAACAGCAGCCAGGCGCAGATCCAGGCCAGCCACAGCTGCGCGAGCCCCTGGGCGTTGAAGGCGCCCTGGGGTGACAGCAGCAGGTCGAAGAGCTCGGTGAGCCAGAGGTGGCCCACGTGCACCCCGATGAGCTTGAGCTCGGCGGCCTGCGCGGCTCCGGCGGCGAAGAGGCGCCTGTGCACCCCCTGCTGGTAGAACAGAAAGCTGCCGGTCTTGTCGATGGTGGGCCAGGCTCCGTAGACACAGCGCTCCACCAGGGCGGCGGCGGGGGCGGTCAGGGCCAGCACCTGGGCGGCCATGAGCAGCAGGGCGCAGCCCGTCGGGCTCCGACGTCGCGCCGCGAGCCCAGCCACCAGCAGGAGCGAGGCCGCGCCCAGGCAGAGCCCCCAGGCCAGGGGTTCGTCCAGGGGACCCGCGGCCACCATCAGCTGGCGCGCGTGCGGTGGGGGGCCGTACATGCTGGCGCTCCACGCCCGGACAGGGCGCTGCTGGGTGGACAGGCTCGGGCGACTCCCGATGGCCTGGCGGGATCCTAGCGCACCTGGCCACCGAAACCCAAGGCCCGCCCGCGCACCCCACCGCGCGAGCTGCTGGCGCTGGCTACCGCCTGCTGTGTGCTTCAGCTCTCGCCGTCGGGCGCGGCCAGCTGCAGCTCGCGCTCCAGCAGCGCACGGCAGGCCGCCAGCTCGGCGTCGTCCTGGGACTCCAGCGCCACGACCACGCGGTTGCCCTGCGCATCTCGCCCCGGGTAGGAGCCGATGTGCACCGCAGGGTGGGCCAGGGCCGCGCGCCGGAGCTGCTCGGCGAAGACCGTCTCTCGCTGGCGCGTGACGAGCTCTACACGCAGCAGCACGCTGCCGCCCAGGCGGTGCAGGACCGCGTCGAGCTTGGAGGAGAACAGCGAAGGCATGCCGGGCAGCACGATGACATTGTGCACCACCACGACGGGGTAGGCGATGTGCCCGTCCCACCAGAAGCGGGCGCCCTCGGGCACCTCGGCCATGTGCAGGGCGGCCTCGTTGATGGGCGAGCGCAGGCGACGCTGCAGCACCTCCACCAGCTGGGGATGGCGCACCAGGGGTAGCTCGAAGGCGCGGGCGATGCCGGCGAAGCTGACATCGTCGTGGGTGGGGCCGACCCCCCCCGAGGTGATCAGCCAGTCCACCTGGGGGGAGAGGCGAGATACTTCCTCAGCGATGACCGCGATCAGATCGGGGAGCCAGCTGAGCTGCCGGAGCGCCACGCCTCGATCGCGCAGCCGCCCCGCCAGCAGGGGGCCGTTGACGTCCTGTACGTGCCCGGCGAGGATCTCGTCGCCGATGATCAGCGCGCCGGCAGTGGACATGGGACCTCCGGAGTGCGCTCCGTATCGTCGCCCCCCCCAGATGCAATCCCTGCTTCGGGTCCAGCGCGCTTCGTCTACAATAAGGACAGGAACGAACATGGTTCCTGGAACTCTCAGGGCCGCGGGGTGTCCGGAGGAACGTGGAACAGCAGCCGCGAGCAGAGGGCCTGGCAGCGCCCGGAGGAGTGCGCCGCCCGCTGCGCGTGATACCCGGAGAACTGAACCTCCACCCTCGGCGATTGTGCCGGAGGTACCATGGGTGATCTGCGGTGCAGCGTACGGCTCCACGGCACCCTGGTAGAAGACCGGGTCCTGCGGGTGCGCAGCGCGGTGCGCATCGGCGAGTCCACCGCGGCTCGGGTCTCCTTTCCCGGCGCTGACATCGCGGTGGTCCGTATCGGACGCGATCTGGCCCTGCGGGGCCGCCGCCTGGCCGAAGGCGAGGGCATCGGAGTCTCCCTCGGCCCGGTGCGGGTCTGGCTGGAGCACACCGCTCGGGCGCGCGTCCCGGCGGCCTGGCGTGGCCAGTTCGATCTGCGCTTCCTCGCCACCGCGCTGCTCGTCACCGTGGCGGGGCTCTGGCTGGAGACCATCGACTCAGCGCTCGAAGCCCGCAGCAGCCGGGGCTTCGTGACGCGCGAGCTGGTGCGGCTGCAGGCCCGCGGGCTGCTCCCGGGCCAGGGCAGCCCGGGCTGGGGCCTGGCGTCGGACCGCAGGACCGCCGGCGTCTCGGCCCATGGCGACGCTCCGGGCACCGAGGCCAACCGGAACCCCATGCGCGAAGGTCCCGAGGCCCTGAGCGACGACCATCGCTCCGGGATGGCCTACCACGCCTGGTACCGCCACGCGGTCCCCGACGACTCCGCGCTCACCGCGTTGGCCCGCGAACGCCTGGCGCGCAACCCGGTCGATGCCGGCGCCCACGAGCTGCTGGCCCACGCGGCCTACGAGGGTGATCGCTTCGATCAGGCCGTGCGCCACTTCCACTGGCTCATCGAGAACGAGCAGGAGCTCCGTGTGGGCGGATCTGCCGACCTGGTGTGGCGCCTGGCGCGCGCTGAACGCCGGCTGGGGCGGCACGTGGTCGAGGCGGGCCTGTACCAGCGCCTGCTGGAGCAGGATCCCGACAATGCCCGCGTGCTCGGTGCGCAGGCCACCGTGATGGCGCGGCTGGGACGCTACGACGAAGCGCGTGAGCGCATCGAACGCGCCACGGCGCTCGACCCGGCCGATGCCTACCTGGGCCTGTTCGAAGCTGTGGTCGCGGCCGAACAGGGCCTGGACGAAGCGGCCTTGACCCATCTGGAGCTGGTGGCGAGTCGGCGCGAGTCGCTGTCGCCCGAGTACCAGGTGGAGCTGCGCCGAGACATCGCCTTGGACCCGGCCTTCGCCCCCTTGCGCAGCGATGACCGCATGCGCGCCATGCTGGTCCGCCAGCTGGGCGCCGCGGCGCCTCGTCCCCAGCGCTGATCCCCCCCGCCTGACCACGGGCATGGAGTGGATCGTTGCACGACGGTGCACACACGGTATGGGACGGGGTCTGAGGAGGTAGCACATGTCCAGTCCGCTGGCGGTCTACGCCGGAAGCTTCGACCCCGTGACCTTCGGTCATCTCGACATCATCCGTCGAGGCCTGAGCATCTTCGACAGGGTGGTCGTGGGGGTCGGAGACAACCCTTCCAAGAGCTACCTCCTCGACAAGACCAGGCGAGTGGAGCTGCTCAAGGAGGTCACCGCCGAGCTGCCCGGGGTGGAGGTCACCTGCTTCGGAGGGCTGCTGGTGGACTTCTGCCGTGACATCGGCGCGCTGGTCATCCTCCGTGGGCTGCGCGCGGTCACCGACTTCGAGTTCGAGTTCCAGGTGGGGCTGGCCAACCGCGACATGGCTCCTGGCATCGAGACCGTCTTCCTGCTGCCCGCTCCTCGACACATCTTCGTGTCCAGCTCGCTGGTCAAGGAGATCTTCATGAACGACGGGGATGTCACCCCCTACGTGCCCGGGGCCACCCTGGACGCCCTCCGTCAGGCTCACCGGCGCCGCAAGGGATGAACCTCTCCGCGGCAGGACTCGCTGTCACCCTCGCGGCCCTGTTGGGGCTGTCGGCGGGCCCCGCCGCGGCTGATCCTGCGGGCGAGCAGCTCGCTCCCGATCTCGTGGGCGCCTGGCTGCTGCTGGGCGACGAGCGCGCCGCCCTCGACCACGCCCGGGCCCTGCTGCAGCGCGAGGGCGCCGGCTGGAGGGCCCACGCCGCGTACGTGCAGGCCTGCCTGGCCGGTGAGGCGGGCTGGCGCGTGGTGGATGAGTACAGCTGGCTCGCGGACACAGCGGAGGATCCCGAGCTGGCCGCGGACCTGGCCGCCTGGGCGGCCGCTCTGCGCGCCCGGGGGCAGGAGCTGGACCAGGCCCTGGGCCGCCTCGAGCTGCGCGCAGAGAGCGGCTCCTCCCGCACCAGCCTGCTGCTGGGGCAGGCGCTGCTGGGTGCGGGCTACGATCAGCGGGCCCTGGTGGCCCTGGAGGGTCTCGATGGACCGCTGGCGGCTCGCCTGCAGGTCCGGGCGCTGCTGGGTGCGGGGCAGCCGCAGCAGGCGGCGGCGCTGGTGCTGCGCGGCCTCGAGGAGCATCCAGACCGTCCCGACATCGCGGTCTCCCTGTGGGGGCGCGACGCGGATCAGCGCGGCCTGCGTCGCGCCAGGAGGCGCGCGGCGAGCAGCGCGCGCTCCGCGCTGGGGTCGTCGGATGCGGTCGTGCTGTTCCACGCCTGGGAGGTGCTCGCCCTGGCGGAAGACCGCGAGGGCGCGGAGCTGGCGGCCTCAGCGCTGGCGGGGCTGGTCCCGGGCCTGCGGCTGCCCGCACGGGTGCCCTACGGCGGGGCCATGACCCGCCACCTCGGCGAGATCCTGGCCATGACCGCCGGTGAGCTCGACGAGCTCGATCTCAGCCTGGCGGAGCGCCAGGCCGTGGCGCTCTCCCGGGCGCGCAGCCTGGCGGCGGACGGCCTGGTGGAGCGCAGCCTGGCCACCTGGCCAGCAGCGCTGGGGTCCGAGCCCTTCGAGCCCGAGCTGCTGCTCGAGCTGGGCGCGCTGCAGCTGGGGCTGGACGCCGTCGCTGCCCTGGACACAGCCCGGCAGGCGCGCCTGGCGGTAGCGCTCAGCAGCGGGCTCAGTCAGGAGCAGCGCGCCCTCGTGCTGGGCCGGTCCTTCGCCCTGCAGGCCCGCGCACTGCGAGCCCTGGATCGCCCGCAGGAGGCGCTCACCGCGTGGCTCATGCAGCAGCAGCTCGCCCCGGGCGTGGACGGGCTCCTGGAGCTGGCGGAGCGCCAGGAGCAGCTGGGCGCCATCGAAGCGGCCATGGAGAGCCTGGCGCAGGCCGCGGCCGCTGGCTCGCCCGAGGCCTGGGGTCAGCTGGAGCGCCTCTACCGGGGCCCGGCGGCTCCTGCGGCCCTGGTGGAAGCGGCCAGAACCCGGCTGGGTTCGGCTGGGCGGTCGGTCCGGGTACTAGACGCCCGCGGCCCGGGCGCCTCGGCCCCCGATCGGCTGCTGCTCGACGCTGAGCTATCCACCGGCGCGGGCCCGCTGTCTATCGCAGAATTCACTGGCCAGCCGGTGGTGGTGGCGTTCTGGGCCAGCTGGTGCGCTCCCTGCGCTGAGGAGCTCCCGGCCCTGGCGGGTCTCCAGCGGCGCTGGAGCGAAGAAGACCTTCCGCTGCGCATCATCGCCATCTCGGTCGACGAGCGTGAGGCCGACTACCGGCGGGCCGCCAGGCGCTATGCGCAGCTTGGCATTCAAATTGCTTGGTCACCTGACCTGGCCGAGGATCTCGATCTACGTCTGCTGCCCACTACCTGGTTGCTGGACTCCCAGGGAGAGGTGGCCCGCAGGCTACGAGGCTACTCACCCTCACAGGTGGATGAGATCGACGAGGCCTCCAGGGCTCTGCTGCAGAACTGACAGGAGAAGGAACCATGTGCGGAATCATCGCCTACATCGGACACCGCAAGGCCACACCCGTGCTGCTGGAGGGCCTGCGGCGCCTCGAATACCGCGGCTACGACTCGGCGGGGCTGGCCGTGCTGGAGGGCGACGGGCTGGCCTTGCACCGGGAGGTGGGTCGCGTGGCCGATCTGGCGCGGGCCGTACCCGAGGAGCTGGGCAGCAATGTGGGCATCGCGCATACCCGTTGGGCCACCCACGGCGGCGTTACGCAGCCCAACGCCCATCCCCACCTGGACGCTACGCAGCGCATCGCGGTGGTGCACAACGGCATCATCGAGAACGCCGCCGAGCTGCGCAGGCGGCTGGAGCGAGAGGGCGTGCAATTCCTCTCCGAGACCGACACCGAAGTGCTGCCCCATCTCGTGCGGGCCTTCTACACCGGAGATCCCGTCGTGGCGGTGCGGCGGGCCCTCGAGCGGGTGCAGGGCACCTACGGCATCGCCGTGCTCTTCGCCGATCATCCCGAGCTGGTGGTGGCGGCCCGCAACGGCTCGCCCATGGTGATCGGGCTGGGTGACGGCGAGACCCTGCTCGCGAGCGACACCCAGGCAGTGGTCAACTACACCCGCCGCGTGATCTACCTGTCCGACGGTGAGATCGCGCGCATCGACGCCGATTCTGCGGTCACCGTGCTGCTGTCCGGCGCGCCCACCGACAAAGAAGTCGAGCAGATCGACCACGAGTGGGGTGCCGCGGAAAAGGGCGAATACCAGCACTTCATGCAGAAGGAGATCCACGAGCAGCCCGCCAGCGTGCGGCGCTGCCTGCGAGGGCGCCTGCTGCCCGAGCGGGGCAACGCCAAGCTCGGCGGCCTCGACCTGACCGCTCGGGATCTGCTGGGCATCGGCAGCGTCGAGATGCTGGCCTGTGGCACCAGCTACCACGCAGCGCTGGTGGGCAGCATGGCCGTGGAGAGCCTGGCCCGGGTGCCGGCCACCGCACACATCGGCAGCGAGTACCGGCACCGGAACCCCATCGTGAGCCGCGACTCCCTCTTCTTCGCCGTGAGCCAGTCGGGCGAGACCGCCGACACCCTCGGAGCGGTGCGGGAGGTGCGCCTCAAGGGTGGCGAGGTGCTGGGGATCGTCAACGTGGTGGGCTCCACCATCGCGCGGGAGTGTGCCCGCGGCACCTATGTACACTCAGGCCCCGAGCTCGCCGTGGCCAGCACCAAGGCCTTCACCAGCCAGGTCACGGCGCTGCTGCTGTTCTCACTCCTGCTGGCGCGCACGCGGCACATCTCCCGCCACCAGGGTGCGGAGCTGGCGGAGGCGCTCGCCGCCGTGCCCGACGCGGTCTCGGCCTACCTGGCCTCTCCGGGGCCCATCGATGCCGCCGCCGAGCTCATCCGGGACGCCGACTACACGCTGTTCATGGGCAGGGGCTTCTCCTGGCCGGTGGCCATGGAAGGCGCCCTCAAGCTGAAAGAGGTGGCCTACGTCCCCTGTGAAGCCTACGCCGCCGGCGAGATGAAGCACGGCCCCATCGCCATGCTGGAAGAAGGCACACCGGTGGTGGTGGTGCTGCCCGACGACTCGGTGCGCGAGAAGACCCTGTCCAATGTCCAGGAGGTCAAGGCGCGCGGGGCGCGGGTCATCCTGGTGCACTCCGAGGGCGACCAGGAGGCCGCGGATCACGGCCACGTGTCCATCGCCGTCCCCCGCACGATGGAGCCGGTCTCGCCGCTGCTCAACGTGCTCCCCTTGCAGCTTCTGGCCTACCAGGTGGGTGTGTTGCGGGGCTGCGACATCGACAAGCCGCGCAACCTGGCCAAGAGCGTCACCGTGGAGTGAGCTGCACCCCCCCTTGTTCGCCATCCCACTGCTGCGACCGCCGAGGTGCGGCGTTCGCCGCCCGTGCTTGGCCTCCTTCCTCGGCGTGTTGCTACACGCCTTCGATCAGTCGGCACTGCGCACGAGCACCGACCATTCGCGCCTCAGCGCCCTCGCGACGCGGTCTGCCGAATAAGGGGGGCTGCACCGCCGGGCTGAAGACTTTGTGCAAGTTCCTCCCGCGGGCGTTGCCTCTCGGGGCCAGTTGGGGCTAGCTCCTGTGCAAGGAGGCGAGCCCATGCCCTGGCTGCACGAGCACCCGCGCGCCCCGCGCCCCCCTTCTCTGGCGGCCCTGCTGCTGTCCGCGGCCCTGGTGCTGCTGCCGGCCGTCGGCTGCGGCATCGATCCCGACAAGATCGCCGGGCACACGCTCTACGCCGATGACGGTGAAGAGATCCGCGGACCGCGCAACCTGACCTTCGCCGTGGTGGGCAACACCTTCGGCAGCGGCGATCCAGAAGACGGCGAGCAGCTGGAGGGCATGCAGCCAGCGGGGCCCGCCCTGGTGGGAGACCTCGCAGCGCAGCTCCGCCACGAGCAGCTGTCTTTCCTCGTGCTGATGGGCGACATGGTCGCCGGATCCAGCAACCGAGCCTGGCAGGCCTTCGACGAGGGCATGCACAACCTGGTCAAGGGAGACAGCGAGCCCGACTCACCTCGCATCCGCATGCCCGTGGTGCCGGTGGTGGGGGAGCGCGAGTTCAGGGGAGATCGCTTCCTCAAGGGGCTCGGCGCGGCCTTCCCCGAGGTGGGCGCCAACATCGGCTACAACCGGGTCGCGAGCTGGTACGGCTTCGACGTGCTGGTGCGCGAGGCGCGCTGGCGCTTCGTGGTGCTGGACACCAACAAGCGCGCCCTTGGGCCCCGCTGGAAGGAGCAGCTCTACTGGATCCCGCGGGCGGTGGAAGAGGGCGGCTACGACCACCTGGTGGTGTTCATGCACCACCCGCTGCTCACGCTGGCCCAGGACCGCGAGGTGAACCGCGACGGTGCGCCAGCGGAGCTGCTGGAGGTGGTGGAAGACAGCATCGGCCTGATGAAGCTGCGGGCTGTGTTCCTGGGCGATCCGGGCAGCAGCGAGGTCTACATGGTGGGGGGTCGCTTCGGCACGCTGCACGTCACGGCGGGGGGCGGGGGTGCCCTGTCCGACAGCCTGCAGCGCTGGGGCCAGGCGCGAGCCGCCGGGGTGGAGGCGCTGCAGCTGGAGCCCATGTTCGACATCGATCTGCTCAACACCTTCAACGAGCGGGCGCTGCAGCAGGAATTCCCCGACGTCATCATCGACGCCGCGCGCGCGGAGCGCAGCTACGAAGGCTTCCCTGGCATCTATGACAGCCGCTACTTTCCACTGCACGGCTACTGGCGCGTGCGCGTAGAGGGCCACGAGGCCTGGCTGGTGTTCCGCCTGTTCGACGGCAGCACCGGCACCTTCCAGGACGGCTATCGCATCCGCTTCGACGGCGAGGAAGGCTGGCGCATCGGCTCGTAGTGGTCACCGGCGGGCTGCCCGTGCTATCCCTGGGGGACCCCGTCACCGGAGCTCCCACGGCATGCTTCCTTTCTTCGTCACCGCCTCCCTCCTGCTGGGCTGCGAGCAGCTTCAGGACGTCCAGGAGACCATCGACGGCCTCACCGACACCCTGGTGCTCGAGGCCTTCCTCATCGGCGTGGTCCCCCCCGACTCCGATCTGATCGACCTCGAGGACACCGACTTCAGCGAGGGTGCCTCGCTCAAGGCCTTCCTCGCCGATGCCGCCAACATCGACAACATCGAGGAGAACGCCCTGGACGGCGCCGAGGTCGCCATCAAGTCCAGCTCCCTCGGTGAGATGGTGCTGGAGGCCGACGGGGGTGGCCTGTACATGGTCAACGGCACCGACGGCCTCGAGTACTTCGCGGGCGAGGACTACGTGCTGTCGGTCACCTTCAACGACAGCACCAGCAAGGCCACCGTCAGCGCCCCGCCTCCGGTGGAGATCTCCATCCCCGAGGATCACCAGGTCGACACCAACCTGCTGATCGACCTGACGGACTTCGACTACGACGCGGTGCTGGTGGCGGTCATGGACGTGCAGTCCAGCCAGATCACCTACTCCAACGAGCCCGACGGTGTGCAGGAGATCTACGACTTCACCCACGGTGAAGACTCCGTGAACCGGCACGAGATCCCGGCCTCGGCCTTCAGCGCCCAGTCGGTCTACGCGGTGGGCGTGGCGGGCATGCGCAACGCGGGCACGGCGGACTACACCGACATGAACACCGGCCTGTCGTCGTTCATGGTGGGCCAGATGCGCTTCTACCCGGTGTCCACCCTGCCGGGCGGCAATTGATCTGAGCTAGTCGATCTCCACCGCGTAGGGCAGCATGGCGGCCACGCCGCCCTTGGGGCCCAGCACGCGCTGGAGGCTCTCGAGCAGCGCCAGGGTGGGCTGCATGCCCGGGACCACCCTGGCCGCCAGGGCGGGCGCAGCGGCCCGGTTGCCGCTCTGCAGGTCGTCCAGCAGCTCCTCCACCAGGGTGCGCTGGCGGGGGAGCCGCAGGATCCCGGTGGGCTCGTCCACCTCGGCCAGCTCGCGGGCGTGCTCGATGGCCAGGTCGAGCCCGCCCAGGTCGTCCACCAGGCCGCGCTCCAGCGCCTGTGAGCCGGTCCACACTCGACCCTGCGCCACCAGGTGCATGGCCTCCACGCTCATCTCCCGCCCGTCGGCAGCCCGCTGCAGGAAGCGCTGGTAGAAGTCCTCGAGGAAGTCGTGGAAGCGCCCCCGGCCCGCCTCGCTGAAGTCGTCGGTGGAGGAGAACAGGTCGGCCAGCTCGCCCCGCTTGTAGCTGTAGAGCGAGACCCCCAGCTTCTCGTAGAGCCCGCGCAGGTTCATCTTGCCGCCGAAGACCCCGATGGAGCCGGTGAGCGTGCCGGGCTGCGCCACCACGCGGTCGGCGCCCATGGAGATGTAGTAGCCACCGCTGGCCGCCAGGTCCGCCATGGAGGCCACCACGGGCTTGGTCTCGCGCAGGGTCTCCACCGCGTTCCAGATGTTGTCCGAAGCGAGCCCGCTGCCCCCGGGGGAGTTCACCCGCAGGACCACGGCCACGACCTCGTCGTCGTCCTGGGCCTCCTCCAGCAGGGCCACCACGCTCTCATCTCCCGCGAAGGTCCCGCCGAACATGCCGGCGCCGCCTTCGCCGGAGACGATGTTGCCCTCGGCGTGGATCACGGCGATGAGGGGCCCGCGGCGGTTGTCGCGCCGCAGGTCGCGGATGTAGTCCTTCTCTTCGATGACCTCCTGGTCGTGGTCGAGCATCTCCTCGGCGTAGCTCAAGCCGTCGATCATGCCCTCCTCCAGGGCCTGCGCTGGCGTGAACGGCGGATCGTCCACCAGGGCGCGCACCTGGTCCTGCTCGAGCCCGCGGCCCTGCGCGATGAGGGCCACGAACTGCTCGTACAGACTGTCGAGCAGGGTGTTGGTGGCCAGCTCCGCGGCTTCGGAAGGCCCCGTGCGCTCGAAGGGCTCCACCGCCGACTTGAAGTCGCCCACATGCTCGAAGTTCGGCGTGACTCCGATCATCTCGAGGGTCTCGGAGTAGTAGCTGTGCTGCATGGACAGGCCGTTGACCAGGATCAGGCCTGCAGGGGCCAGCTGCACCTCACCGCAGGCCGCGGCGAGCATGTACTCCTTGTTGGTGAGGGTGTCGGCGTGGGCGCGGCAGGGCTTGCCGCTGGCGCGGAAGTCCTGCAGGGCCGCTGCCAGCTCCTGCACCCCCGCCAGCCCTATGGAGACGGGGCGGATGTGCAGGTACAGATCGGAGACCTGCTCGTCGTCGGCGGCCTTGCGGATGGCCTGGGAGAGCTCGGTGAGCAGCGGCGGAAAGTCGGCCTCGTCGAGGATGAAGGCGCCCTGGATGGGACCGTCGGGGATCTCGCCTTCGAGCTCGAAGACCAGGGTGCGCGGCTCACCCCCCGGCAGGCCGCCCTCGTAGGACACCAGCAGCACCACAGCCACCATGGACACCAGGAACAGCATGAAACCCAGCGCTGAGATCCAGAGTAGCAGGCGGGTGCTCTTCTTCATGGTCGCGCGACCTCCGGGCGCTCGGGCTGTTCGCCGGCGCCTCTGTGCTCTACGCTTGAGTAGTCACCGCTCGCTCCCAGGTCCAGCCTGGGCCGCTGTGGGCCCGTCGGGGTGGCCGCTACCAGGCCAGCTGGCGGCGCTCGCACAGCCAGGACCGCACCAGCGGGCCGGTGCTGTGGCGCAGCGTGCTGCCCTGCACCAGGTCGAGGTGACCGCAGCGGCCCGGGATGACCTCGCCGCGCTTGTCCTGTTCGCCCATGTAGTCCAGCACGCGCAAGGCTTCTTCGGGTGGGCAGGTGGCGTCCTCGAGGCCGGCCAGGACCAGCAGGGGCAGCTCGTGGCCCCGCAGGGCCTCCAGGTAGTCCAGCCTGTCGTGACGATCGCAGAGCACGCCGCTGGATATCCAACGGGCCACCTGGCGCACGAGGCCGCCTCGCAGGTCTTCGCAGGCGTGGTTCATCATGCCGCGCAGGACGGGCCCGGAGATGCCGCCAGCGGTCCAGTCGGAGCCCCAGGCGCGACCGCGCGAGGCCCCCGGGGAGAGCAGCCGCAGCACCTGTCGAGCTGGGAGCCCGAGCCGCTCCGGCAGCAGCCGGCAGACCAGCCCGGCGAGCCGGGCGGTGGACTCGGGGCTGGCGAAGCGCACCGCCGAGCCCAGGCAGGCGGCGGCGAACAACGGGGCGTGTGGATCCAGCGCCAGGTGGATGTAGAGCAGCTGCCCGCCGAGGCCGTGGCCCACCCATCCCACCCGGCGGTGCCCGCTGAGCTCCAGGACCCTCTGTATGGCCGCCGGCAGATCATGAGTGGCGATGGTGTCGGCGTCGAAGCTGCTGGCGTCGGCAGGCGGGAAGGCCGACGCGTGGGCGCGGTGCTCGAGGAGATAGAGATCGAAGCCCGCCTCGTGCAGGATCGACACCAGGTCGTCTTCCCCGCCGTAGTCGAGGCTCAGGCGGTTCAGGCCGAGCCCGTGGGCGAGGATGACGGGCTCTCCGGGTGCGCCGGGCCTGGGTGGGCAGCGGTGCAGGAAGCACAGCCACCCGTCGTCGGTGCTGTAGCCGATGCGCTCGGTGGCGCTGGGCCTCGGCTCCTCCACGAAGCGCTCTCGGGGCCGCGGCCCGACCCAGCCATGGGCCAGGTTGAGGGCCATCCTCAGGGATCGCGCCGGCAGGCTCAGCCCTGCGCCGGGCAGCGTGTCGCCGCGCCGGACGTCGGGCAGCTGAAGGATAGGCGTTCCCATGGGTCGTGGAGGGGGGGGGCTCGGAGGCGGACAGACGGAGCCGGGGGCGACAGCTGGGAGCCATCCGTGCGGTGGATCTCGCCCGGATCCACCGTGGAACGAGCAGCGACAGGAGCTTGGGGTGCCTGGGCATCAACGCGGGAGCGGGAACCAGCTCGGTCTGTCCAACCTCCGAGAGAGGGGGGAGGTGGCCGGGCAGTGGGTTCCGCTGGCCACTTCACACCGGAGAGTCTCGTGTAGAGGTCAACGAAAATCAAGAGGTTGCGGAGGAAACCTCAGGTAAACTCCCTTTAAGCCATTGACCCGTCAAGATTTCTCCTGCGCCCGAATTCACGCCCTCCCCCAGCGCCGGGTTGCCAGCCATCGGCGCGCCGTAAGGGGCCGCTCAGAACTGGTGGTATTCCTTGATGTCGGCCTGGGCGACGAGGTCGTCACGCCAGGCTTCCAGGAAGCCCACGCGCTTGAGCGCCGCCACTCGGTTGCGCAGCTTGGGGAGCTCCTCGGCCAGCTGGTCCTCATCGGGCTCGATCCGCTCGCTGACGCGGCAGACGATCCAGGCTCCCGGGACCTCCATGACGGTGGGGAGCAGCTCGCCGGAGCCGGTGAGCTCCAGCGCCTGGCGCAGGCCGCTGACCTCTTCGAAGCCGGGCAGGGTGGGCTCGAACAGGGTGATCGGCCCGGCAGGGACGATGCTCAGCTCCTGGGCCAGCAGCAGGTCAAGGGGGGCGGCGCCGCTCTCGGCCCAGGCGCCTTGCAGCTGCTCGGCGTAGGCCGATGCCAGCTGGGGGGCCTGGCGCTCGCGCATGAGGATCCTGGCGATCTCGGGCCGGGCTTCCTGCTCGTCGGTGGTCTCCTCGGGCAGCATCTGCTCTACCCAGATGATGTGCAGGCCGCGGTCGGTGCGCACCGTGTGCCTGAGACCTGCCTGGTCGTAGGGATCGGCGTCGGGGCCGAAGATGGTGCGGCCTACCGTGGCGTCGAGCTGGTCGAAGCGCACCTCGCCGAGCATGCCGCCGTTCTCGGCGGTGAGGTCTTCGCTGTACTTCCGCGCCAGCTGGGCGAATTCCGCTCCGGCCTCGATCTCGGCGCGGATGCTCTCGCCCCGCGCGTCCAGCAGGGCGTCGTCGTCGACCTCGGGATCGGCGCGCAGCGTGATCATGCGGGCCAGGGCACGCACGGGCTTGTGGAAGCGCGACTCGAACTGCTGGTCGTACCAGGCGCGGATCTCGGGGCGGTTCTCAGCGATGAAGGACTCGATCTCCCGCTCGGTGGGCTCCACGTCGTCGTAGAAACCCAGCGCGCGCACGGTGACGGTGTCCAGCTGGAAGGAGGTGTTCTCAGCGCGCCACTGCTCGGTGATCTCGGCGTCGGAGACCCCCACCGCGGCCAGGGCCACGTCCTGGAGTCGCTCGATGATGCGCTGCTTGCGGAGGTCTTCCTCGAACAGCGGCTGGGTGGTGCCGAAGCGCTTGAGGTGGCGCTGGTAGAGCTCGCTGGAGAAGTGACCGGTCTCGTCCTTGAACGCGTCGTACTGGAGGATATGCCGGGCCACCTCTTCGTCGCTCACCTCGACCCCGCGGCGGTCGGCTTCCTGGAGCATCACCTCTTCTGCGATGAGGCTCTGGATGACCTGCCGAGCCAGCGCGCGCTGCTGCTCTTCCGTGAGGTTGCGCTCCTGGGAGCGGCTCACGTTGCGCATCACCTTGTGGAAGCGCGTGTCGGTGATGCGCTTGCCATCCACCGTGGCGACCAGCTGGGAGGTAGGTCGACCACCCGTGCCGATGCCCCAGAAGACGAAGACAACCACGATGATGCCCAGCACGATCTTCATCGTGCCGCTCTCGGTGGCACCGCGGATCTTCTCCATCATGGCCATGGGGAACTCCTGGGAGGTTGATGCAGGGATCACCGCGAGCGCGCCGCGCGCTCAGGGCTGCGCCATATAGCGCAACCGCCGCCCGCGGTCGATGTGCGCCGAGGAGGGCGACAGCCGCAGCGTCAGGGCGCCTCGCAGGCCTCCAGCCCCTGGGCCTGGATCCAGTCGTCGCAGCTGGCCTGCCTGATCGCCTGCAGGCAGGCCCTGGCTGCGGCGGGATCGAGGTCTTCGGCCTGGTATCCCGGTGAGAACCCGGGGACGTCCTGGGCGAGGCACTCGCCGTGGCTCCAGCCCACGGCGTCCAGCCAGCCGCACTCGAGCAGCTTGTCGCACTCCGCTGCCAGCAGGTCGGCCTGGAAGGCGCCGGGGCCATAGCAGGCGCCGAGCGCGACCAGCAGCAGTGGCAGGGTGTGGCGGGGGCTCAGGCGGTGCATCTCTACTCCCACAGGACGGCGGTGGTGTCTCTGGCGAGCTTGTTCCGCTCGTAGCGGCGCTCGGCCTTGTCCAGCCAGCCCTCCAGGTTGCGCTCGCGGCTGTCGTGGGAGGGGTGGGTGGAGAGGAACTCTGGCAGCACGCTGCCCGCCTCTGCCTGCTCCATGCGCTCCCAGATCGCCAGCCCTTCTTCGGGCGGATAGCCCGCCCTCGCCATGGTCAACAGGCCGATGACGTCGGCCTCTCGCTCGTGCTGGCGCGAGAAGGGGAGCACCAGGCCCACCTCGGCGCCGAGCCCCACAGCCGCCAGGATGATGGCCTGCTGCTCTGTGTCGAGCTGGGTCTTGTTGTCGAGGTACAGGTACAGGCCCGCCAGGCCGCCGAGCACCGCGAGCTGGTGGGAGATGCGCTCGGAGCCGTGCCTGGCCAGCACATGTCCGGTCTCGTGGGCCATGATGAACGCCAGCCCCGCCTCGTTGCGGCACACAGGGAGGATTCCGGAGTAGATGGCCAGCTTTCCGCCGGGTAGCGCCCAGGCGTTGACGGTGTCGTCGTCGCGCACGAGGGCGTACTCCCATTCGTAGGGGTCGGACTCTACGGCTCGCGCCAGGCGCTGCCCCACCCGCTGGATCAGCGCGTTCTGCTCGCCTCGTTGAGCCACGCGGAGGGAGGAGAGCATGCTGTCGTAGGTGCTGGCACCCAGCGGCAGCATGATGGCATCTGGCACCATGTTGAGCTGGCGTCGCCCGGTGATCGGCACCTTCGTGCAGCTGACGGCCAGGTGGGCCAGCAGCACCGCCAGCGAGAGCCAGGCGACCCAGGAGCGGACGCGGGGAAGCGGCGTGGCGGATGGGGCGAGCATGGGTGCTCCGGAGCGCGCGGCGACGGGCTATGTTTGCGGCGTCGACTGGTCTATACCACGAACCTATTCTTGGAGCCTCGCATGCTGGACACCGTCTCCGGACTCCTGTCCCACGAGGTGGCCATCGACCTCGGCAGCTCCAACACGCTCATCTTCCTGCGGGGCAGGGGGGTGGTGTGCCGCGAGCCCACCATGGTGGCCTGCTCCGAAGACGGCGCGGGTCGTCGCGAGGTGGTGGCCGGTGGGCGCGAGGCGCTGGCCATGCTGGGCCGCAGCCCCGCAGACGTGCAGCTGATCCGCCCCGTTCGTGACGGCCTCATCTCTGACTTCCAGGCTGCAGAAGAGCTGCTGCGCTACCTGCTGCGTCGGGTGCAGGGGCGCCGTCCACTGCTGGGGCCCAGGGCGGTGGTGTGCATCCCCTACGGGACCACCGAGGTGGAGAAGCGCGCTGTGCGCGAGTGTGCCGAGGCCGCGGGCGCCCGGCAGGTCTCTCTGCTGGAGCAGCCCATCGCCGCGGCCCTGGGCGCGGAGCTGCCCGTGTCGGAGCCCGAGGGCAACATGGTGGTGGACATCGGTGGCGGCACCACCGAGGTGGCGGTCATCTCGCTGGGAGGGGTCGTCCGGGCGAGCACCGTCCAGGCCGGTGGAGACGCCATGGAGCGAGCCATCGTGCGCCAGGTCGAGCGGGTCCACGGGCTGCTCGTCGGTCCCGTCACCGCCGCCGCCATCAAGCGCGAGCTGGGCGCCGCCCTGCCCGGCCTGCGCCGGGGCAGCATGGCGGTGGCCGGGCGCGACCTCGAGCGCTCCTTCCCGCGCAGGGTCGATCTCGACGCTGACCAGGTCTGCCAGGCCCTCCAGGAGCAGGTGGAGGCCATCGTCAAGGCCATCGTGAGCACGCTGGAGCGCACCCCCCCCGAGCTGGCTTCGGACATCGTCGACAAGGGGATCCTCCTCACCGGAGGGGGATCCCTGCTGGCGGGCACGGACGAGGCCATCAGGCAGCGCACGGGCCTACCAGTCGTGTTCGCCGAGCACCCGCTGTCCACCGTGGTGCTCGGCGCCGCCAGGGCCCTCGAACAGCCCGAGCTCTGCGGCGAGCTCCTGCACGGCTGAGCGCCGCCCTGCGGGCTCCTCGCGGCCGGGGATCAGGTGGGATCGCTGCCGTTCTTGGCCTTGCGGCGGAAGCGATCCAGGAACGAGCCCAGGGTGGGCGAGGCTGCCCCTGGCCGCTCGCTGCGCATGTCGTGCAGGCGCAGCTCGCGCTGGGCATCCCGGTTGTCCGCGTCGCGATTGACGGCGGCCTGGAAGCGAGTCAGGAATTTGTCGTTCCCAGCGCCGGACAGCTGCAGGATGCGCCCCACGGTGTACTGGAACCTGGAGGCCTGCTTGTCGTTCTCTGGCTCCAGGGCGTCGATGATGCGCGTGGCCTCTTCGGGGGTCATCTGCCTGGCGAGGAACGCCGAGTAGGCGTGCTTCAGGCCGTACTCGGGTGTGAGCGGATCGCGATTGACGGCTTCGTGGAAGCAGGCCTCTGCGATGTCGTATTCCTTGTTGCGGAAGAGCCGTTCACCTTTTTTGAAGGAGACCTTGGCCTTGGTGCGGTCACGGTCGGTGACGTAGGGGACGCCCTGCTGGGCGCAGCGGTTGCGTTCCCAGTGCTCGTCGGCGGTGCGCTTGCGACGGAGGCCTTCGATGGCCTCGCTGAGGCTGGCGAAGATGTCCTTGGAGATCTCGCGGACCGCGGCGGGGGCGTCGGTGAGGCTGTCCGGGTGATAGCGGCGCGAGAGGCGGCGGTAGGCCTCGTCCGCCTTCTCGATGACTGGCCGTTCGGTGGCGTCGGCGAAGCCGAGCCGGGCGTAGTAGTTCTTCTCCAGGATGCTCTTGGCGCGCTTGCGCAGCCGGGCGACGCGCTGCTCGGTGCTGACCGGCCGCGGCCGCGGGGACCGGCGCTGGATCGGCTCCCGCGGCCTGCGCTTCCTGGTGCGCTCGCGTGGGGGAGCCTTTCTCCGCCGCTGCTTGGCGGTGGCCGCGGAGACCTCGGGGAGGTGGAGCACCCCCAGGGTGTAGAGCAGAAAGACCCGGTGCATCACCTCGCGCCGCCGGGAGTGGTTGCTGCCGATGGCGCGCATGACCAGGTCCTGCAGGGACGGGCGCTGGCGAGCGATGCCGATCACGCGCGTGCTGAGGGCGTCGAGACCCACGGGCTGCTGCTGGAAGGAGGAGGGGAGCAGCACCGCGACCGGATCGACGCCCTGCTTGTCGAGCAGCTTCTGGCTCCTGTGGGGCGAACCCTGCAGGTACAGGCCGTGGCCCAGCATGGAGATCAGGCTGCGGGGCAGGCGCAGCGAGCCGGAGGTGGACAGCTCGCCCGGGCGGAAGCTGAGGAGGCCGATCTCCGCCAGGCTCCACTCCGCGAGGGCCGCTCCGAGCACGCGGGAGACCTGCTCCTGGACCTGCTGCGCAGGGTGGCCGGCCTCGATGGCCAGGTTGACGAGCCTGACCATGTCTCCTTCTGACGGCAGATCGCTGTCCAGCGCCGTGACCAGGTCATCGATGCCGTGCACCTGGTGGATGCTGCCCTCCAGCAGGTAGAGCTCGTGGCTGCGGTCGCCGTCGAAGAGCTTGAGGCGCCCTGTGGCGCCGGTGCGCTGTGCCAGCAAGAGCACCCGCCCAAGTGGATGGCGGAGCAGGGGGCCATCAAGCGGCTCGAGGGCCCGCGCGTCGTGCCAGTCGACGCCAGAAGGTAGGGATTGACCAGCCAGGGCACGCCTCGGAGGGTGAGGAGACAGCGTGAGAGGGTGAGCCGCGAAGGCAAGTCTATAATACTTATCCAGCGCGGCGTGGAGGGGCCCTGTGCTGCTCACCGAAAGCGTGATTCGGCGGCTCGTGGTCCTGACTACGGGGCCGGCTGCGCCGAGCGCAAAGGGGGCTTGCCGCCGCGGTGCAGGGTGGCATATGAACAGCGGCGGAGCGGACCAGCGCTCGGGCAGGCGGCCCGAACCCAGCCCTGCTCCTGGAGGTCTCCAATGTCAGCAGCCACGCACGTATCCCAGGATGACTTCGAGCAGGTCGTGCTCAAGAGCGAGGTGCCCGTCCTCATCGACTTCTGGGCTGTCTGGTGCGGCCCCTGCAAGGCCATCGCCCCCATGATGGACGAGCTGGCCACCGAGTACGAAGGCCGCGTCAAGGTGTGCAAGGTCGATGTGGACCACGCACCGCAGGTGGCCATGAACTACGGCGTGCGCTCGATCCCCACGCTGCTGCTCTTCAAGGGTGGGCAGGTGGTGGGTCAGCGGGTCGGCGCCCTGTCCAGGGACAAGCTCCAGGCCTTCGTCGAAGAGGCGCTGTAGCTCGCCCCGGTGCTCCTCGCTCCCGGGACCCGGCGACCGTCGCTGACGCGGTCCGCTATTCGCTGGTGCAGGCGTCCAGGCAGGCGGTGGGGAACGAGCCCGACTCGTAGTCGCTGCAGCTCAAGACCAGCAGCTCGTCGACACAGATCTGGGCCGCCTGGGGGGAGTAGGACGCGCAGGCCTGGTCTGCGGAGCTCAGGATCTCGACGCACTCGTCGTAGTCCGCTGCGTCCACGTAGCTGAGCCAGCCGCACTCTTCGTACAGTGCGCAGCGCGCTGTGCTCGACTCTTCCAGGTACTGATCCTGGCTGTAGCAGGCCGAGCTGAGCAGCGCCGTCGCGATTAGAATTCGGGGGCTCATTCCGTTGCACTCCAGAAAAAAAACGGAGGCCCAACAGACCCACCAGGGCCGTTCGACCTCCGCGTCTCCAGCGGGGCACCCGTGAAGGTGGCCCTGCTGTGCTGACGGACTAGTAGTTGCTGCAGACGTCGTTGCAGATCTCGGTGCCCGAGCCAGCGGCGTAGTCGTCGCAGGTCACGTCGGTGAGGGCCGTGACGCAGTCCTTGGCGGCCTTGCTGTCGTAGTCGGCACACTCCCAAACCTCACCACCGGTGTCTTCGACATCGCCGAGGGCCATGCAGTCGTCGTAGGTGAAGTAGTCGTTGAAGAGCTCGCACTCCTCCATCTTGTCGCAGGTGGCCTGCAGCGAATCATCGGCGAAGGTGTCGAAGTCGTAGCCGCAGCCCACCAGGGCGGTCAGTGCCAGCAGGAAGGGAAGGCGCTTCATGGTGTTTCTCCCGAACGGTGAGAAGGGTGAATAGCCGGTGGTTCCCCACCTGTTTTGGGATCCGAACCGGTGACGGCCTTGTTGCATGGCAGGCAGGCCGCGTCAAGGGAACTTCGGAGAAATCTTGAACAGGCTGAGGGCTGGGATAGGAGGGAGCCTGGACGTGTCAAGAAGGGGGCGATCGTGAAACAGCAAGTATTAAGTCGGAAAAGGACAATCCACCGCCAACTCGACTGGTGAGCGGTCGCTCAGTCAGCGGATGGCGCCCAGCGCGCGAGGCTTCTGTGGGCGCCTGCGCCGAGTCTGGAGCGAGGCGGCGCGTCTGCCCGCGATCGTCAGCCCAGCAGGTGCCGGGTGAGGTCCTTGGTGATGTTCTTCTGGTGGCTCTCGATGGTGCCGCCGCCGATCTCGAGCAGCTTGGCGTCGCGGTAGAGCCGCTCGACCTTGTACTCCTCGCAGTAGCCGTAGCCTCCGAGCACCTGGATGGCCGTGTCGGCCACCTCCTTGGCCGCGGTCGAGGCGAAGAGCTTGGCGGCGTCGGAGCCGATGCGGTTGCGGTGGTCGGGCCCCACGGCGCGCGCGACGTTGTAGGTGAGGCAGCGCGCCGCCTCGGTCTTGGCGTAGGACTCGCCGATGTAGCGCTGGATCTGGCCGAAGCGATTCAGGGACCGGCCGAAGGCCGTGCGCTCCTGGGCGTAGTCGACCATGATCTCGCAGCAGCGCTCCGCGATGCCCACGCTCTGGGCAGCCAGCGTCACGCGTTCGATCTCCAGGTTGCGCATCATGTGCACCAGGCCCTGTCCTTCCTGGCCCAGGAGGTTCTCGCGAGGCACCTGGCAGTCATCCATGACCAGCTCCGACATGGTGGAGCCGCGCATGCCCATCTTGTGGATGACCTGCCCTTTGTCGAAGCCGGGGCAGGTGGTGTCGACCACGAAGGCGGTGATGCGACCGTCGAGCTTGGCGTAGATCAGGAAGATGTCGCCCTCGACGCCGTTGGTGATGAACATCTTGCGGCCATCGAGCGCGTAGCCGCTGTCGGTCCGCTTCGCCGTGGTGGACATGCCCAGCACGTCGGTGCCCACCGAGGGCTCGGTCATGCCCATGCCGCCGATCCACTCGCCGGTGAGGACCTTGTGGAGGAAGCGCTCCTTCTGCTCGTCGTTGGAGCAGTGGTAGAAGTTGTTCACGAAGAGCATGGTGTGGGCCAGGTAGGCCAGGGTGAAGCCAGGATCTCCCTTGGACATCTCGTGATGCACGATCACGGCCGCCAGCGCGTCCATGCCGGCACCGCCGTGCTCCGCGGACACGGTGATGCCCAGCAGGCCCAGCTCGGCCAGCTGCATGAAGAGCGGACGGTTGAGGGTGCCGCGGCGGTCACCCTCTTCGGCCTGGGGCTCGACCTCGTTGCGGGTGAAGTCGGCGACCATCTCGCGCAGCATGCGGTGTTCGTCGGTGGGGTTGAACAGCTCGTCGGGGCCGATCTGCATGGCGCTCTCCTGTAGCGGGATCATCGAGTTGGTGGTGGCGACGCCGGGCCGTCGGCAGCCCGATGCTGGGGTTCGGAGCGGGGGGAAGATAGCATTCCAGGAAAGGAGGAGCGCCAGTGACCAGGAAGCTCTACCTCGTTGATGGTTCCAATCATGCTTTTCGCATGTTCCACGCCATGCCACGGCTCACCGCGGGCGGCCAGCACACGGGAGCCCTGTTGGGCTTCGCCAACCTGCTGCGCTGGCTCGACCGCGAAGCGCAGCCCGACTACGCCGCCGTGGTCTTCGACAAGGGCAAGAGCTTCAGGGTGGACCGCTACCCCGACTACAAGGGGCACCGGCCCTCCATGCCTGAGGAGCTGCGAGAGCAGTGGGTCAAGCTCCCGGAGCTGGTAGAGGCCTGGGGCTACACCGTGCTGGCCGAAGAAGGCTTCGAAGCGGACGATGTCATCGGCACCCTGGCCCAGCGCCACGGGGGGCCGGAGCTGGAGGTGTGGATCGTCTCGGGCGACAAGGACTTCTGCCAGCTCGTGGGCGAGCACGTCAAGATCCTGGACCTCAAGGGCGGCAGAGTGAAGGTGGTGGATCGGCCCGCCGTGCTGGAGCGCTTCGGCGTGCAGCCTGGGCAGGTGGTGGACATCCTGGCCCTGTGGGGCGACTCCTCCGACAACGTCCCGGGCGTCCCCGGCATCGGCGAAAAAAAAGCCACCAGGCTGGTGGTGGAGCACGGCGCCCTGGAACCCATCCTCGCCGCGGCGCCGGGCATTCGGGGAAAGATGGGGCAGAACCTGGTGGAATTCGCCGAGCAGGCCCGCCTGTCCCGGGAGCTGGTCACCATCGTCACGGACATGCCCCTGCCCCTCACCCTCGAGCAGCTGGCGCATCGGCCGAGAGACGCCGAGAAGCTGCATGAGCTCTTCTTGAGCTACCAGTTCCGGAACCACATGAAGGAGCTGCAGCAGGCAGCGGGCGCGGTGGCCGCGGGCAGCATCGACCGCGATCGCTACCGCACCGTCCGCAGCCTCGAGCAGCTGGAGCTGGTGGTCAGCGCCTGTCGGCAGGCCGGGCGCTTCGCCTTCGACCTGGAGACCACCTCGCTGGATCCTCTGCAGGCCGAGCTGGTGGGCCTCGCCCTGTGCTGGTCAGCAGACGCCGCCGTGTACATCCCCGTGGGCCACGAGCAGGGAGAGCAGCTGCCGCTGCCGCTGGTGATGGAGCGGCTGGGTCCGCTGCTGGCGGACGAGTCCATCGGCAAGACCGGCCAGAACCTCAAGTACGACCTGCAGGTGATGACGGCGCTGGGCCTGCCCTTCGCCGGGATCGACGGCGACACCATGCTGGCGGACTACCTGCTGGAGACGGGCAGGCAGAGCCGCAAGCTGGACGACATCGCCATGCGGGTCCTGGGCCACCGCATGATCTCCTACGCCGAGGCCACCGCGGAGCTGCCCAAGGGAGCCGGCTTCGCCCAGGTGGAGATCGAGCAGGCCACCCGCTACGCCGCCGAGGACGCCCACGTGGCCTGGCTGCTGGATCGCGATCTGGGCGCCAGGCTGGACGAGCAGGATCTGCGCGCGCTCTACCGGGACCTGGAGCTGCCGGTGATCCCCGTCCTGGCCGACATGGAGCTGCGCGGCATCGGCCTGGATCTCCCTGCCCTGGCCGATCTGGGCCAGGAGCTGGGCGCAGCCGTCACCGCCCTCGATGCCCAGGTCAAGCAGCTGGTCGGCAAGGAATTCAACCTGAATTCCCCCCGGCAGCTGGCCCAGGTGCTCTTCGACGAGCAGGGCTTCGAGCCCCTCAAGAAGACCAAGACCGGTCGCTCCACCGACGCCGCCACCCTCGAGTCCCTCTGCGCGCAGGATCCAGAAAACCCGCTGCCCAGGGCCGTGCTGGAGTACCGCGGCCTGTCCAAGCTCAAGGGCACCTACGTCGATGCGCTGCCGCAGGCCGTCAGCCCCGTCGACGGCCGGGTGCACAGCTCCTTCCACCAGGCCGTGGCGGCCACGGGGCGGCTGGCGTCCATGAACCCCAACCTGCAGAACATCCCGATCCGCACGGCCGAGGGCCGGCGGATCCGAGCCTGCTTCGTGCCCGATCCCGGCCACGTCTTCCTGTCCGCCGACTACTCCCAGATCGAGCTGCGGGTGCTGGCCGACTACTGCGGCTCCGGTCCCCTGGTGCAGGCCTTCCAGCAGGGCGAAGACATCCACCGGCGCACGGCGGCCCAGGTCTTCGGGGTCGCGCCCCTGCTGGTCTCGCCCGACCAGAGACGGGCCGCCAAGGCCGTGAACTTCGGCATCATCTACGGCATGAGCGCCTTCCGCCTGGCCAACGAGCTGGGTATCTCCAGGCGCAGGGCGCAGCGCATCATCGACGACTACTTCCAGCACTACCCGCAGGTGCAGGCCTACGTGCAGGGCGCCATCGCGGCTGCCCGCGAACACGGCGTCGCCACCACCCGCTGGGGTCGGCGGCGGATGGTGCCCGATCTGGGCGCGCGCATCCGGCACCTGCGCGAGGCCGCCGAGCGGGTCGCGGTCAACACGCCCATCCAGGGCACCGCGGCGGACATCATGAAGCTGGCCATGGTGCGGGTGTGGCGCAGGCTGCGGCGGGATCAGCCCGCCGCCAGACTGCTGCTGCAGGTCCACGATGAGCTGCTGATCGAGCTGCCCGAGGAGCTGCTGGACCCGGTGCGCGCCCTGGTGGTCCAGGAGATGGAGCAGGCCGCCGAGCTGGCGGTGCCCTTGCTGGTGGAGACGGGCGTCGGCCGCGACTGGCAGCAAGCGCATTGAATCCTGGTGCAGTGCGAGGGTCGGTTCGGGATATGCTCGAAGGGTGAGTGGATCGCGAACGTCGGCCCGGGTGGCACGCCTCTCGCCGTCGACCGGCCGTCTCGAGCATGGAGGAAGCGATGTACCTGCCCACCCCTGGTCACCGGGGCCGCCGCGAGCAGCCCCGCGCGGTCTGGCAGAGGCACCTCGCGGGTGCAGTGAGCGCCATGGCTGGCGAAGCTGGTGGCGGTGGCCCGGCGCCGCGCCCCCCCGGCGCCGAGGCCGAGCTGTCCGACCTGGACCTGGTGGACCTCGTGCAGCAGGGCGACGCCACCGCCTTCAGGGGTCTGGTGGAGCGCTACCAGGGGCGCATCTACGCCCATGTCTACGGCATGATCCGCAACCGCGAAGAGGCGCGGGACCTCACCCAGGAGGCCTTCGTCAAGGCCTTCCGGAACATGGCCGGCTTCCGCAAGGAGGCCAGCTTCACCACCTGGCTGTACCGCATCGCCTCCAACGTCACCATCGACTTCATCCGCAAGAACCGGCGGGTCAGGATCAGCGAGTACGACGAGCGCATCGGGCACAAGGAGCCCACAGCCGGCGGCTGGGATCCCGACCACCTCCGGCGCAGCCCCGGCCGCGACCACGACCGGCAGGTGCTGTACCGGGCCATCATGGACGCCATGCAGCAGCTGCCTCCCGATCAGCGCCAGGTGGTCCTGTTGCGGGAGATCGAGGGCTTCTCATACCGTGAGATCGCAGAGACGATGGGGATCCCAGAGGGCACGGTCATGAGCCGCCTGTTCTACGCCCGTAAGAAGCTCCAGGCCCTGTTGAGGGACCTCCGTTGACCGCCATTGTGCCCAACAGCAGGCGACAGAACCCCGAATCTACTGCGGCCCAGCAGCTCGCCGTCGCCGCGCGCCCTGCTTGCGGAGCCGACTTTGGAGTATCCAGGATACACCTTCACCCGGCACCACTGCGCGGAGCGCGCTGCACCTGGCGCCTGCTGGCCCTCGCTACGACCCGGAGCGGCCGCCTGTCGGCGGCCTGCTCTGTCGCCTGCTGCAACAAAACATCGAATGATCGATCCCAGGCCCCGTCCAAGGGGGCGGCCGAAGCACAGGCGCTGAAAAGCCACCCCCGCCCGAGATCCAGATCGTGAACACCCCGGACCTCCAGAACCTGCTCCAGCGCTGCGAAAGCGACGACGCTACCTCGGCAGAGATCGCTGCGTTGGGGGCCCTGCTCCAGGGCCAGGAACAGCAGGAAGACTGGCAGGGAATCCGGCAGGGTCTACAGCTCGGCCTGTCGGCTGAGGCCGAAGGCTTCGAGCTGGCAGAAGACCTGGCCAGGGTGGTCCACCCGCAAGCAGCCTGGTCCGCCATCGCCAGCGCGCTGCGGCTCGGTCTGCCGCCCGCCGCCGGCCGCGCCGACGTCGCCCGCGCGGTGGTCCACCACGTGGCGCCCCACGCCGAGGCAGGCCTGCCCCGAGCCGTCGAGGCCCTCGAGCGTGGGCTCGCCCGCGAGGCCCGTCATGGCGACGTGGCCCAGCTGGTCATGGCCCGGGTCCTGCCCGGCGCCGAGCCGGAGCTCTGCGCCGCGCGTGCCGCGCTGCGTGTGGGGCTGCGCCTCGAAGCCGCCCAGGCCGATCTCGCCGATAAGATCGTGGCCCAGGCCCTCCCCGAGCGCGATCAGCAGCTCGAGCAGGCCGCCGCGGCCCTGGCCTGGGGGCTGGCTGCCGAGGCCCAGGACATCGACCTGAGCCCCGCGGTCATGCAGCTGGTCCTGGCTGAGCACAGCGCCTGGGTGCAGCTGTCGGCGCTGGCCGATGGCGAGCTGCCGGTCGAACAACGGCGGGCGCTGGCCGCGCGCCTCGCACAGGACGCCTCCGGGCGCCGCCTGGTCAACGACCTCCTGGAGCAGGGCCGGACGCTGCGCCAGGCCCTGGCCCACGAGACCGCCGGGGTCGACCTCTCGGCCGTGTGGCCCGCGGTGGCGCAGCAGATCGGCGTGGCCGAGCAGGCCAGCTGGGCGAGCCTGGCCCAGGGTCTCAGGGAAGAAGCGGGGGCCATCGACGTGGCCGATGCGGTGATGGCGGCCATCCTGCCCACCCCTGCCGCCGAGCCCCACGAGCCCAGCTCATCTCCGGCCGCTCCGGAGCGGCAGCTCGAGCTGGCCCCCCCCCCCCCCCCCCCCCCCCCCCCCCCCCCCCGAAAACACCCCACCCCCCAAACCCCCCCCACCCACCAAAGCGCCCCCCCCCCCCGCCCCCCGCGCCCCACGCGCCCAGCTCATCGCCGGCGGCGCGGGCGCGGCAGCGCGAGCTGGCCCCCGCGGCCGCAGCCCCGCCCGCGGCCGCGAGGCTTCCCTGGTTCCGCCGGCTGCCCGCCCTGGCCCTGCTGGGCGCCGCGGCGGCCCTGCTGCTGCTGCTCAACCTGCCGGGCCCCGAGTCCGTCGATCCCTCGCAGCCGGAGCTGGCTCTGGGCGAGGTGCAGCCCGCTGCCGAGCTGGCGTTTGAGATCGGCGCCGTGAACAGCACCCAGATCGAGGACCTCGAGGTGGCGTCGGATGCCATGGTCCAGGTCTTCCAGCTCGACGAGGGCGCACCCATGATCATCTTCATCGAAGAGAACCTCGATCAGGGCGAGTCCCAGGGGGTGACGCTGTGACCATCACCCAACGTCCAGCCAGGCTCTGGCTCTTTGCCCTGCTGGCTCTGCTCATGCTCGGGGTGCCCATGGGCGATGCCTGGGCCCAGGGCCGCCAGCGCGGTGGTGGCCCGGCCCAGGCCCCCGCGGTCGCTCCCGGAAAGGTGGCTGTCAAGCTGCTCGTGGTGGCCGCCACCGACAGCCATCAGGGCGTGGACCCCCGCCTGCAGTCCCTCTCCCGCCACCTGAACTTCCTGCGCTACAGCGGCTACCAGCTGCTGGACAGCCACCGGGCCGAGCTCAGCCCTGGAGACGACGCCAGCTTCGGCATCGCGGGTGGGCGTCGTGTCAACGTCACGCTCAAGTCCAGGAACCAGCAGCGGGCCCAGTTCAGGATCCAGATCTTCAACAGCCAGCAGGGCAAGCTGCTGGACACCACCCTGTCGGTCAACCGCAACGGCTCCTTCATCGTGGCTGGTCCTCGCTATCGCGACGGCATCCTGATCCTGCCGCTGCAGGCCCGCTACTGATTCTCCTGGATTCGGGGCTCTGCGCCGCCTCCACCTGCTGTGGCGGGTCGGAGCGGATAGCTTTCCGGGTCCAGGAGGTCCCGTGCCCACCATCTTCGAGCGGATCATCGCGGGCGAGCTGCCCGCCGACATCGTGTACCAGGACGACCTGGTGCTGGCCTTTCGCGACATCGACCCCCAGGCGCCGGTGCACCTGCTCATCGTGCCCCGCCAGCCCTGGGCGCTGATCGAGCAGGTGGAGCCCGAGCACGGCGCGGTGCTGGGGCGCCTGTTCGAGGTGGCGCGCACCGTGGCGGCCCAGGAGGGGCTCAGCGAGGGCGGCTATCGCCTGGTCCTGAACAACGGTCCCGCCGCTGGTCAGCAGGTGCCCCACATCCACGTGCACCTGCTGGCGGGGCGCTCCTTCCAGTGGCCACCGGGATGAGCCGGGAGCGGCGCTGTCTGCCCTGTCCTCGTCGCGAGGGGGGGCAGAAGAGTGCTCATCGTGCTAGGATCCTGGGCCCCCCCGCGGTCCCCTTTGCGGGGACTGAAGCACCCCCAGCGAGACGGACGGATCGATGGCCACCTACGACGCGCCGCTGTACGAGGAGGCGTTCCTCGAAATGGAGGAAGGCCGCAAGACGGTCTACGTCCTCCTCGCCAACGACGACTACGCGGCGATCTCCTCGGGTGATCGGCTCGAGTTCGGCAGCTTCGGCAGCATCATGGTCGGCATGGTCCGGCGCTATCCCAGCCTCGAAGCTCTCATCGAAGCCGAAGGTCACCGCAACCTCATCCCCTCCGCCGAAGACGGCGAGCAGGCCGTCGCCGCGATCCGCGGCCTCGACGAGTGGAGCCCCGACGTCGAAGCCGACCGTGGTGTGGTGGCCTTGCGGGTGCGTGAAGCCCGACGCAAGTAGCGATCAGCTGCGCGGACCGCGCCGGCCTTCGATCAGCAGGTAGCCGACCGGCGAGCGCTGCGCGTCGGCGCCCAGGCGCTCCAGGCCCAGCTCGTAGTAGGCCAGCAGGGCTCTCGGGTAGCGCCGCTGCAGCGTCGTCCGCTCCTGGTGCATGCGCTGGGCCCAGCGGCCCAGCAGGCCGAAGGTCTGGCGCGTGATGTCCTCGACCGTCACGTCCTCGAAGCCCGCGCCCACCAGCGCGCTGCGCCAGTCGTCGGCGCTGAAGAGCCCCTGCATGGCCCCCAGGCGCATGTTGGGCGCCAGCCCGAGCCGGGCGAGGGTGCCGCTGTGCTGGGGGCGGCGGATGATGTCGGCCACCGCCAGCCGCCCTCCGGCGGCCAGCACCCGCCGGGCCTGGTGCACGAAGTCGCGCTTGCGCGGGTAGTGGAAGGCGCTCTCGATGGAGTAGACGCCGTGGAAGCGGGCGTCTGGGAAGGGGAGCGCCTGGGCATCTCCCAGGCGGAAGCTGACCCTGCCTGCCAGCCCGAGCCTGTCGGCGGCGGCGCGGGCCTGCCCGAGGTGAGCGGCGCTCAGATCGAGGCCGGTGATCTGGAGCTGCGGCCGCTCGCGCGCCAGCAGGAGCGCGGGGCCGCCCCAGCCGCAGCCCACCTCGAGCCAGTGGCCTCCGTCGGGCAGGCTCCGCGTGCAGCGGCGCACCAGGTCGCGCTGCGCCTGGGCCAGGTCCGCACGGGTCGGGTCGGCCGCGTAGCCCATGTTCAGGATCCCGCTGTCGCGGGTGACCGTCTGGAAGAGGGGATCGGCGAAGCGATAGAAGTGGGTCACCAGCCGCGATGGATCCCGGCTCAGGAGGGCGCGAGCGAGGGAGCTGATCAGGGGGGGCATGGCGTCGTCCGGGCGCGTCCGCTCAAGGGGAGGGAGCGCTGGGGAACAGCTCGGTCAGGGGTCGCGAGTTGACCGTGTTCAGGAACAGAGCCTGGACGCCTTCGCTGCTGGACCGCAGGTGGTGGAGGCAGGCCGCCAGGGTCTTGGCGGTGTAGGTGGCTTCGAGCTCCAGGCCCAGCTCAGCGCGCGCCAGGGCCTCTGCCTGGTCTGCCTCGGGGGTGGCGGCGCCGTAGCCAGGCCCGATGAATTTGTGCACCACGTGCATCCCGCGCAGCCGTATGCGCCTCGGGACCTGCAGGCCGTGGCTGCGCAGCAGGCTCAGGGTGCGCGCGGCCAGCAGGCGGGTGGTGGTGGCGCTGACCAGGGGCATCTCCACCACGCGGACCGCCCAGACCTGTGTGTCGAGGCCTGCCAGGCGCAGGCCCAGCAGGAGCCCGGCCGCGTTGCCGCCGCTGCCCAGGGGGACCCAGATCTGGTCCAGCTCCGGGAGCTCGCCCGCTTCCACCTGCTCGGCGATCTCGAGGCCTCCGGCGACCCAGCCGACGGCGCCCAGCGGGCTGGAGCCGCCGGCGGGCAGGTGCAGGGGCAGGGGATCGCCTCGCTTGTGGATGCGCAGCATCATGCGCACCACCCCGCTGGGGATCGCCAGGCGCGACGAGACCTCAACCCGGTCGGCCAGCAGCGCCTCCAGCAGCTCGCGGTTGACCTGCACGTGGGGGGTGGAGGGTTGGGGGGCGTAGACGCCGTAGGTGGCCAGCCCCAGCGCGCGGCCGTACAGGGCCATGGCGATGAGGTGGTGCGAGCCGTCGGCTCCGATGCTGAGCAGAGGCTTGCCGGTGCGGGACGGCCCCTCGAGCAGGTACTCCAGCTTGCGCACCTTGTTGCCACCGTAGCTCTCGCCGGACAGGTCCTCGCGCTTGCACCACAGGGTGGAGCCGTTCAGCGACAGCGGGAGCCGCTGTACGGGGGTCGGGAAGCTGCCCAGCTGCAGGCGCGGCAGCCGCACGTCGGGAAAGCGACGCTCCAGGGCGTTGGGCACGGCGGCGGTGCTGGACACCCAGGCGCAGTATCCCTACGGCGCGCGCGGCACCAAGGCGAGGTCGCGACAGGGGGTGCCATGCCACGCGGTCGTGCGCGCTGTTTGCCCTGCCAGGGTGCCTGCGATAGGGTCGGCCGCCTCTCGAACCCCCCCCCTCAAAGGAGTCCCGGATGGTACGGCAAAAGGCCACCAACATCACCTGGCACGGTGCCAACGTCACCAAGCAAGAGCGCGAGCAGACCGTCGGTCAGAAGGGCTGCGTCGTCTGGCTCACGGGCCTGTCCGGCTCGGGCAAGAGCACCGTGGCCATGCGCGTCGAGCAGCTGCTGCTCGAGCGCGGCGCCTTCGCCTACGTGCTCGATGGCGACAACGTGCGCCACGGCCTGAACAAGGACCTGGGCTTCTCCCCCGAAGATCGCAACGAGAACATACGCCGCATCGGCGAGGTGGCCCACCTCTTCGCCGACTCCGGGGTCATCACCCTCACCGCCTTCATCAGCCCCTACCGGGCCGACCGCGACCAGGCCCGCTCGCTGCTGCCCGAGGGCCGCTTCATCGAGGCCCTGGTGCACGCGCCCCTGGCGGTCTGCGAAGATCGCGACCCCAAGGGCCTGTACAAGAAGGCCCGCGCTGGCATCATCCCGCAGTTCACCGGCATCAGTGCCCCCTACGAGGAGCCCCTGAACGGCGAGCTGGTGGTCAGCACCGAGTGCTCCGTGGACGAGTCCGCGCAGCAGGTGGTGGACTACCTCGAGGCCAAGGGGCTGCTCGGCTAGCCGTTCTGGAGGCGCCATAGGCGCCATCCCCGGCCGGGATCGACAGGGCCGGACAGAAACTGTCCGCGACAGCTCTTGTGGCTGGCGCTTTTTGAACATATGTTCAAAGGATGAGCGCTCAGCCCTCGACCCTGCCCCCGCCGCGCTACCTGGTCTGCCACCTGCCCGGCTTCCGCCTGGAGCGCTGCGGCTGGGCCTCCGCTCAGCCGGCGGCGCTGGTGGCCGAGCAGCGCAGTGCCCTGCGCATACAGGCGGCCAGCCCGGCGGCTTCGCGCCGCGGGGTGCGCAGCGGCATGAGCCTCTCCCAGGCCCGGGCCCTGCTGCCCGAGCTCGAGGTGGAGCTCCTGGAGCTCGACAGCGAGCGCGCCGACCTGGCCGAGCTGGCGCGGCAGCTGCTGCGGGTCTCCCCTGCGGTGCTGCCCCTGCCCCCCGATGCCATCGCTGCCGAGCTGGGTCCCAAGGGGTGGGCGGACACCCGGCACCCGCTGGAGTGGGAGCTGCTGCGCCAGGCGCGCCGCCGGCTGCAGCAGCTGGGCCACCGGGTCCAGGCCGTGGTGGCCGGCGATCTCTTCGCCGCGCGGATCCTCGCTCGCTGGGGAGGGCGGCCACGGGTGGTGCCGGCGGGCGGGCTGGCCCAGGCGCTGGCCGAGCTGCCCATCGAGGCGCTCGAGCCCTCTCCAGCTGCGGCGATCCTGCTGCGTGAGCTGGGCCTGCGGCGTGTGGAACAGCTGGCGGTGCTGCCGGCCTCCGCTGTGGTGGGTCGCCTGGGGGCTGAGGGTGCGCGCCTGCACCGGCTGGCCCAGGGGCAGCCGCGGCGTTCCCTCTCCGTGCTCCGCGGCGAGCGCGCTGGGCTGCCCATCCGCGGCCAGGATCTGCCCTTTCCGGTGACGGAGATCGAGCCGCTGCTCTTCGTGATCAACCGCCTGTGCCGCAAGCTGTGCGCCGATCTGCACCACGCCGGCCAGGCCCTGGTGGCCATCACGCTGGAGCTGCAGATCGAAGACGCGCCCACCCTGCGCCTGGCCTTCCGCACGGGCCAGCCCGGTCGGGATCCCGAGCGGCTCTCGCGCCTGCTGCGCCAGCGCCTCGAGGGCGTGCAGGCGGCGGGCCCGGTGCTGGGGATCGCCCTGGAGGCCACCCAGCCGGTGCCCTTCGCGGGAGCGCAGGAGCCCCTCCCCGGGGGCTGCGAGGTGCTGGAGCCCCTGCCCGGCGTGCTGGCGCGCCTGGCCGACGCGCTGGGCCCCGCCGCCCTGTTCTTCCCCGAGCCGCGCGATCGCTGGCGCCCCGAGGCCGCCTGGGCGCCCGTGGCGGCCCTGGATCACCAGGACCGGGTGCGCAAGCTGCCGGTGCTCCCGCTGCCCGGCGCGAGGCGGCAGGACATCCTCCCCAGCGCCTTCAAGCTGAACGGCAAGGACCCCGATCCCGCCTGGCCCCACGAGGCCTGGCGGCTCTCGCTGCCCCTGCCGCGCCCCGCCCTGCTGCTGGCCGAGCCTCGGCCGGTGCTGCTGCAGCCGCGCCTGGGCAGCCCACGGCGGGTGCAGCTGGAGGGGCGCTGGCTCGACGTGCAGCGCGCCTGCGGCCACGAGCGGCTCTGCGGCGAGTGGTGGGCGGTGGGTCTGGATCGCGGCTACCTGCGCCTCGAGCTGGCCGACGGCCGGGTGCTCTGGGTCTACCGGGAGCTGGGGCACGCCTACCTGCACGGGCTCTTCGACCAGGGGGCGCCGGCGGTGGCGGGGGCGTCGTGAGCTACGCCGAACTCTTCTGCCGCTCCAGCTTCTCCTTCCTGGAGGGAGCCTCGTCGCCGGAGGAGCTGGTGGAGCAGGCGGCGGCGCTGGGCCTGCCGGCCCTGGCCATCACCGATCGCGACGGGGTGTACGGCCTGGTGCGGGCCCACAAGGCCGCCCGGGCCGCGGGGCTGCAGCTCGTGGCGGGGGCTCTGCTCAGCCTGCCCGGCCACCCCAGCCTGGTGCTGCTGGTGCGCGATCGTTCCGGCTGGGCCGGGCTCTGCCGCCTGCTCACCGAGGCCCGGCGCCAGCAGCCCAAGGGCTACGCCCTGCACGAGCCGGCCACCGTGCTGGAGCACAGCCAGGGCCTCATCGCCCTGCTGCACGGCGGCTGGACGGCCCAGCAGGCGGCGCCCTTCCGCGACGCCTTCGGCGAGCACGCCAGCCTGGCGGTCAGCCTGGCGGGCCAGCCGGGGGACAGCGCGCTGCTCGCCAGCCAGCTCCAGCTCGGCCGGCGGCTGGGCCTGCCGCTGGTGGCCGTGGGCGACGTGCAGCTGCACGTCCCCGAGCGCAAGCGCCTGCTGGATGTGCTCTGCTGCATCCGGCGGCGCTGCACCCTGGACGCTGCCGGGCGAGCCCTGGCCCCCAACGCCGAGCGGCTGCTCAGGGCTCCGCGGCAGGTGCTGGAGCGCTTCACAGCGGCGGGGCGCTCCCTGGGCGGGGACGCCGAGCGGCGGCTGTCAGCCGGCGTGGAGCGCAGCCTGGCCCTGGCGGCGAGCTGCAGCTTCTCCCTGGATCAGCTCGAGTACTTCTATCCGCGCGAGGTGGTCCCCGAGGGCCACACCCCCCTGAGCTGGCTCCAGCTGCTGGTGGAGCGCGGCCTGCGCTGGCGCTATCCGCTGGGGGTGCCGGCTGGCGTGCGCGGCCAGGTGGACCACGAGCTGGCCGTCATCGAGCAGCTCGACTTCCCCGCCTACTTCCTGACCGTGCACGACGCGGTGCGCTTCGCCCGCGAGCGGGGCATCCTCTGCCAGGGTCGCGGCTCGGCGGCCAACAGCGCCGTGTGCTTCGCCCTGGGCATCACCGCGGTGGACCCGGCTCGATCGCGGCTGCTCTTCGAGCGCTTCCTCAGCGCCGAGCGCGGCGAGCCCCCCGACATCGACGTGGACTTCGAGCACGAGCGCCGCGAGGAGGTCATCCAGTACCTGTACGACAAGTACGGCCGGCACCGGGCGGCCATGGTCAACGAGGTCATCTCCTACCGCCGCCGCTCGGCTCTGCGGGACGTGGGCAAGGTGCTGGGGCTCTCGCTGGACCAGGTGGACTCGCTGGCCCGCCAGGCGGGCCACTGGGGTCGCGAGCCTCTGGACGACGAGCAGCTCGAGGCCGCCGGGGTGGATCCCGGCGATCCCCGCGTGCGCCTGGCGGTGGAGCTGTCCGCCGAGCTGCAGCGCTTCCCGCGGCACGTGGGCATCCACTCGGGCGGCTTCGTGCTGGCCGCCGACGAGCTGGTGGACCGCGTGCCCGTGGAGCCGGCCACCATGGAAGGGCGCACCGTGATCCAGTGGGACAAGGACGACATCGACGCGCTGGGCTTCGTCAAGGTGGACCTGC
>CAZEJJ010000050.1:0-42231 GCA_964512185.1 uncultured Enterobacterales bacterium
CACCGACGCCGACACCGACGCCGACACCGACGCTGACACCGACGCGGACACCGACGCCGACACCGACGCCGACACCGACGCCGACACCGACACGGGTGAGCCCTCGAGCCGCGACGGTGAGTACGTGGGCAGCTTCGTCCTGGTGGGCGACGCCATGGAAGGGCTCATCAGCGACACCTGCGAAGGCACGGTGCAGTTCGTGGTGGACGAGACCGACACCCCTGCCATCAAGGGCGAAGGCTGCTGCCAGTTCACCGGCGTGCTGCTGGGCCCTCCCTTCAACCTCACCGACACCTACTGTGGCGACATGGAGGGCGAGATCAGCGCGGATCCCTACTGCGAGGGCGACGTCATCGCCGACATGGGCTTCGACACCATCACCGACGAGTGGGAGGGCGAGTTCAGCGGTGATCTGCTGGTGGGCGGCTTCGAGGGCGAGCAGGTCATCGTCTACAAGGCCTACGAGATCGACCTGATCTACGAGGCCGAGTTCGAAGCCGAGCTGCTTCGATAGCTCCCTACTCCTCGGGCTCGCTCATCCAGCCGGGCAGGCCCGGGGCGTCCCAGCCATCGCCGTCGGCATCCACCCAGATGGGGTTGGTGAGGGCGTAGGGCACGATGGCGGTCTTGCGCGGCCGCGGTGCCGCCGGGGACAGCAGCGCCGCCAGGCTGGGCATGGAGCCCAGGGCCTCGGTGACCACGTCCTGGAACTGCAGCTGCTCGCGCTCCAGGGCGGGGAACACCGGGTCCATGTCGTCGTCGCCCAGGGCGATGAGCACGTACCAGGCGTCTTCGGTAGGCTCGACGGTGTAGGTCTCGGACAGGTTGACCACGCCGCTGTTGGGGGTGGCGATCTCCCAGCTGTGGATCAGGGTGCCGTTCTCGTAGAGCTCGGCCCGGTCCACGTCGAACCAGCTGGGGGACTGCACCTCGACGAACAGCTCCACCGCGCCGCTGGCGATGATCTCGGAGCCGATGGGCTGGCCGTCGGCCTCGAAGCGCAGGAAGGGGCCGTAGGAGAGCACCGCCTGGTGGCTGCGCAGGGCGTCGGCGATGTCGCCCGGGTCCAGGTAGGCGGGGCTGTCGGTGGGAGCCGCGATCCAGGTGCGCGGCTGGCCTGAAGGGGTCTTCTCGGGGGTGTGGGTGTCGGAGCTGCCCACGGCGGTGTGGCGGTAGCCGAGGTTCAGCAGGCTGAACCAGGTGTCCACCTGGCCCTTGATGCCCGCCCCCAGGGTGGTGTCACCGGCCCAGAGTGCTTCCTGCTCGTCCACCGTGCGCGCCACCCACTCGTAGGCGGTGACGGCCCGGCCATCGGCGTAGTCGTCGGCCTCTTCCTGGGTGGGCGACCGGATGAGATCGAAGCGGTAGGAGTTGAGGACCTCGAGCACGTCGAAGTCCATGGAGAAGTTCTCCGGGGCCAGCAGGTCGTTGGTGAGGCTGAGCAAGGGGCGGTCGATCTTGATGTCGCCGTCGTCGTCCTCGTAGGGGTTGAGCCCGAACTGGTCGAAGTAGCCCAGGATGCCGTCGTGGGGGTGGGCGACGATGACCACCGGATCGTAGCCATCGGGGCCGCTGGCCCGCAGGGTGTCGAAGATCTCCTCGGGCTCCATGTCGGTCCACTCGAAGGCGCCCCCCGCTTCGAGCAGGTTGTCGGCGTCCTGGGGGAAGCCGATGATGTGGCCCATCTCCATAGGGGAGACCTCGACGCCCACCACGGTCTGGATCCATGGTTCCAGACCCAGCTCCTCGATCTTGGGGTCGAAGTCGGTGAGGTAGTCGTGGTCGGTGGAGGGGAAGAACTCCACGCCTTCGGCCAGCATGGAGGCCAGGCGGCGCTCCTTGACGGTGCCCGCGTCGAAGCTGGTGCTGGAGTGCACGTGGAAGTCCGCGGCGATCCAGCCGCTGGTGTCCACCACGCGCAGCACCTGCAGCTGCACGCTGGTGGCGTCGTGGTCGGTCACCATGAAGTAGGGGGAGGTGTCCAGCTCGTACTCGGTGCCGCGGCTGGCCACCGCGTAGTACTCGCCCACAGGCAGGGTGGCCTGCACGGGCTCGCCGGTGAAGAAGAGCATGTCGACATTGCTGCCCGGCTGGTAGCCGTCGCCCAGCACGGAGTCGCGCGAGCTGACATTGGGCGGCTTGGGGAAGATGGAGACCTTGGCCGGCACGGCGCGGCCGCGCTCGTCCACCACCTCGAAGCTGGCGCTGCCGGAGCGGGGCAGCCCCAGCGCCAGCTCGATCTCGTCGCCCTGGCTGATCTCGACCACCACGGGCTCGCCGTTGGCGTGGCCCTTGAGGTGCGGCAGCAGGGTCCAGGTGCCCTCGGGCAGCAGGCCGCCGAAGGAGCCGTCGCTCACCACGTCGCGGCCCACGTCGGTGCGCCACTCGGCGTAGGGCAGGGCCTCGCGATCCTCGCCCTCGCCCTTGTAGGCGAACACATGGGCGTCGCTCACCGGTTCCAGGCTGCCCAGCTCCAGCACATGGCCGCTGATGCTGCCGGTGGCGGTGCCCTGGGCCTGGAGGATCACGTCGAGCACCGAGCCCACGTCGCCTTCGCCCACGGCCAGCAGGCGTTCCGCGCTGAAGGCCTGCCCATCGGCGAAGCGGTCGTCGCCGTAGGCCTCGTCGCCCACGATGCCGTGGCTGATGCCCGCGGTCTGGTTGGAGCTGAACATGGGGATCTGCAGCGGGCCGTTCAGGCTGGCGAAGCCGTAGGAGGTGCCGTCGCCGGTGCTCGCCAGCCACTCCAGCTCGAAGGGATCGAGGAACAGGTTGCGCCCCGCTGCGTTGGCCTGCTTGACGGCCATGTCCTCGTCGAAGCCGATGCCGGGGGCGAAGACGTCCACCGAGCCGCCGCTGAGGTAGATGTCGCCCACCACCAGGCCGCTGTCGATGGCGTATTCCAGCAGCGGGTCGTCGGTGGTCATGGTGGGCAGGAGATCGCCCGCCGACTGGGGATCGCCGCCACCGTAGGTGACGGTGGTGATGATGCGCAGGTGCTGGGAGCCCGGGTCGAGCACGTAGTCGGTGACCAGCTCGTAGCTGGGGGCGCCCACCAGCGCCCACAGCGCATCGAGCAGGGTGAGGAAGCCGGCGGCGGGCGCCGTGACCCGCACCACCGCGGCGTCGCCGTAGTCGTGCTCGGTGGGGATCTCCACCGAGCCCGTGTCGGCGTCGGCCTTCATGATGTTGAGGTTGGCGGTTGGGAACATCTCTGAGAAGAGGTCGTTGCCGCGGCCCTGGCGCGAAGCCTGGTCCCAGCGCTGCAGATCGGCATCGACGATGGAGCCACCGTACAGGTTGGGCCCGTAGGAATTGCGGTTGCCGACGATGGCCACCCGGATGCGGTCGTTCTCGATGACGAAGTCGCCGGGCTGCGCGATGGCCTTGGGGCCGCCGATGGCCTGGGAGAGGTCATCGATCTGGTAGGCCTGCGCGAAGGGCGTGGGCTCGGGAGTGCAGGCGGCAGCCAGGGCACCCAGTAGGATGGAGGCTCGAGGGGACACGGGTTCCTCGCTTTGGCGGTACCGTCCTGCGGGCAAAAAGGCTAGGAGGAGCACCGCCGGGAGCTGTATGGTAAACGTCCCTGGCAGTGCCCGCAAAGAGGATGAAGCCATGCCCCGTCCCCGCCTCCTCTCGCCTCCTGTCCTCGCCCTCGGCTTGCTCGGCGTGGCCCCTACCGGCGCCCTCGCCGAAGAACCCGCCGGGCTCAGCATCACACCCACCGCGCTGCTGCAGGTGTGGGCTGTGGCCTGGGACCAGGATCAGGATCCCCAGGCGGATCCTGCGGGCTACGGCGACCCTGAGGACGACCCCGGCTTCAAGATCCGGCGCGCGCGCATCGGGGCCGAGGGTGAGCTGGGCGAGGGCGTCTTCTTCGATGTGGAGTTCGGCGCCTCCAGCCCCTACGACGCCTGGACCGAGGCCGACAGCGACATCCGACTGGTGGACGGCTCCCTGGGCTGGCGCCACGCCGCCTTCGAGCTGGTGGTGGGCCAGCAGAAGGTGCCCTACTCCCGCGAGCAGCTCATCTCCTCCGGCGAGCTGGTGTACACCGAGCGGGCCGTCACCACGCACCACCTGGCACCCGGCCGCGAGACCGGCCTGGTGGCCGCCTACGGCTGGAAGGGTCTGCACCTGCGCGCCGGCGTGTTCAACGGCTCGGGCAGCTTCCTGGGCGACGACAACGCCGGGGTCCTGGGCGCAGGTCGCCTGAGCTACAGCACGGGCGAGGCGGGCGAAGACATGCAGACCTGGGGCCAGGTGGACCACCTGGTGCTGTCGGCGGCGGCCAACGGCTACTACAACGCCGATCTGTCCACCTCCACCCTGGGCCTGGGCGGCGATCTGCTGCTGCGGGTCTCGGGGCTGGCTCTGCTGCTGGAAGGCCACAGCGTCGACATCCAGCCCACCGCCACCGACGTGGCGCCGTCGGATGTCATGGACGGGACGCCGCGCGTGGGCCTGACGGGGCAGGTCGGCTACAGCCTCGGCGCCTTCGAGAACGCCGTGCGCGTGGCCTGGTTCGACGACGACACCGGGGCCGCGGACAACGGCGACATCTGGGAGCTCTACGGCGGGACCACCGCCCACCTGTTGGAGGATCAGCTGCGCCTCGGGCTGGGCTATGTGCACCGCCATGAGCTGGCTGGCCAGACCCTGCCCAACGACACGATTCGGCTCTGGGCCCAGGCCCGCTACTGATCCAGCCACTCCTCGACCTCGGGAGGCAGGTAGAGCATGTCCAGCAGGTCGCTGGCCCAGTCGGTGCCTTGCTCGGCCAGGCGGCGGGTGAGGCGGACGGCGATGACCTGGACGGCGGGCACCTCGCTCCATGAGCTGGTCTCCAGGCAGCGCCAGCGCGCTCCCTCGAGACGGCCTCCCATGGCGCCCTCGAGGCAGGGCTCGCAGAGCAGCGCGGCGCGGTCGGGGTCGGCTTCTTCGGGGATCGGGGCCACTTCGAAGGGTGTGAGCCGGGTGCCGTTGGCCTGGCACAGCTCGCAGGTGGAGCGCGCGCGGCGCGACAACGGCCGCCCCAGAGCCGCGGTGGCAGCCTGGCGCAGCTTGTAGCGTTCGCGGCCGCGGGCCATGCCCACCTCCGGGGAGGGCGCCCCGTAACCCGGCTCGGCGGGGTGCGGATGTTAGCTGCACTCATGCGCTCGAGCCCACCCGTCGTGCTCTCGGTGGCCGGCTCGGATCCCAGCGGCGGTGCTGGCATCCAGGCCGATCTCAAGACCTTCGCCGCCCACGGCGTGTACGGGGCGGCGGTCATCAGCGCCATCACCGTGCAGAACAGCCGTGGGGTGACGGCGGTGCAGCCGCTGGAGCCGGAGCTCGTCGGCGCGCAGATCCAGGCGGTGCTCTCGGATCTACCCGTCGCCGCGGTCAAGCTGGGCATGCTGGCCAACGCGCCCGTGCTGTCGGCGGTGGCCCGGGGCCTGCGGCAGCTGGCGCCCCAGGTGCCCGTGGTCATCGACCCGGTGCTGCGCTCCACCAGCGGCCGCGAGCTGCTCCAGGCTGCCGCTCTGCCAGAGCTGCTCGGGCGTCTGCTGCCCCTGGCCACGCTGCTCACGCCCAACCTCGGCGAGCTCGAGCTGCTGGATGGGATCGAGGAACCCCTGGCCCTCCGCTGTCGCCGGCTCGGGGTGGCGCTGCTGGTCAAGGGCGGCCACGGCCGGGCCGACCTGCTGGAGGATCGGCTGCTGCTCCCCGACGGCCGGCAGCAGCGGTTCAGCCATCGGCGGGTGGCCACCGGCAGCAGCCACGGCACCGGCTGTGTTCTCTCCGCCGCCATCGCCGCGCGTCTGGCGCTGGGCCAGGAGCTCGCCAGCGCGGTGCAGCACTCCATCTCGTGGCTGCAGGGCCTGCTGCGCGCGGGGGTCTCCTGGCGTCTCGGTGCCGGTCAGGGGCCTTTGCCGGTGGGTCTGCCGCAGGCGCCCGCCCCCGGGCTCGAACCCTCGGCGCCGGACAAGGCAGACTGACACCCCCTGGAGGCTGCCACAGCTTGTCTCGAAGGGGCCAACGGAGGCACTCCTCGCCTTGAACCCAGGGCTCCGCCGTAGTATCGTCGTGCGTCATGGTGGGCATCACCACCGGGAGCAGACGCTCGTGCAAGGTCGTTTCCCCGCTGCCCTTCTGCTCGCCTGCCTGTGCATCCCCACTGCGCGGGCGGACTGCGGCGAGGCTGTGCCCAGCTCCCAGATCGTCGGGCTGCTCGAAGAGGCAGAGTGGGCCTATGGCAACGCCGACCTCACGGCCTTCTCCACCTCCACCGATCGCATCCACCGCCTGCTCCCCTGCCTGGTCGAGGAGCTGCCTCGCAACATCGCCGCCCGGGTTCATCGAACCGTGGGAATGCGGGGCTTCGTGGACCGCAATCCCGATGTGTCCACCCGGGCCTTCGCGGCCGCGCGGTCGGTGGCCCCGGCCTACCGCTTTCCCGACAGCCTCGTGCCTTCGGGCAACCCGCTGCTGGCCGACTACCAGGCCATCCCTGTCGAGAACGGCGTGATGGAGACGGTGCTGGCTCCCGCCGATGGCTACCTGGTCTTCGACGGGCGCCCCGGCCAGGAGCGGCCCCGCTCCTGGCCCACGGTCATGCAGTTCGTCTCCTCCGAGGGCGAGGTCACCGACACCTACTACCTGTGGCCTGACCAGTCCATTCCCGTCTACGACGTGGCCTCCGCCCAGCCCCAGCCGCTGGGGCTGCCCGCGTCGGGAGGAAGCCAGGTGGACCAGGGCTCCAGGGTGGTCAGCCTGCCCATGCTGGTCACGGCCGGCGGCCTCGCGATCGCCTCGGGCGCCCTCTACGGGCTGTCCCGCACCGTCCACACTGACTACTACGATCCCAGCACCACCATCACCGATCTCGAGCCCCTCCGCATCCGCCACAACGGCCTGGTGTGGGGTGCCAGGGGTGTGGGCGCCGCGGCGGCGCTCACGGGCGCCGGCGCCTTCCTGGTGGTGCGCTGGTGAACGATGCCGGCACTCCAGGCAGGACGTACCGGATCCTGGAGGTGGTGGGTCGGGGCGGCTTCGGCACGGTCTACCGGGCGGAGATGATCGGCACGGGCGGGTTCACCAAGCAGGTGGCCATCAAGGTGCTCAACGCCGAGAACAACGTGCCGGAGGAGATCCTGCATCGCCTGCGCGATGAAGCCCGCATCCTCGGCCTGCTGCGGCATCGAGCCATCGTGGGGGTCGACAGCCTGGCGGTCTTCGACGACGGCTGGGCGGTGGTCATGGAGTACGTGCCGGGTGTCGACCTGGCCACCGTGCTGCAGGACGGTCCGGTGCCGCCACGCGTGGCCCTGGAGATCGTCGAAGAGGTGGCCGCGGCGCTGCACGCGGCCTACGCCGTGGCGCCCGACGGGCAGCTCGAACCCCTGCGCCTGGTGCACCGCGACATCAAGCCCTCCAACATCCGCGTCACCTCCCAGGGTGAGGTCAAGGTGCTGGACTTCGGGGTCGCGCGAGCCAACTTCGACGCCCGCGAAGCCCACACCAGCGCCTACATGTACGGCTCGCTGAAGTACATGGCCATCGAGCGCCTCGAGGGCATCGAGGGGCCCGCCGCCGACATCTACGCCCTGGGCCTGGTCATGGCCGAGCTGATCCTGGGCCGCGATCTGGCGGAGCCGCCGCGGCAGGCCGAGCGCTACGCGGCCTATGTCGAGGAGCTGCTGCAGGATCTGCTCGCCACCCTGCACGGCGACCCCTTCCAGACCGGAGAAGGCCCCACGGCGGGCGTGGTGGAGCTCGTGCGCGAGACCCTGTCCGACGACGCCGAAAAGCGGCCCACTGCCTACAAGCTGGAGCACTCCTGCCGCTCCCTGCGCCAGGGCATGGGCGGCCCCTGGCTGCGCGACTGGGCTGCGGGCGAGGTGCCGCGGCTGGTGGTAGAAGCCACCGTGGTGGAGCGCTCTCCCAGCAGCGGCTCGGTGCTGGTGGAGCGCAGCGCTGGCTGGTCGGCCGATGACGATTCGGGGATCGACGAGGCGGCGGACGAGCCCCGGGGCTCCCTGATCGGCCGCCCGATCCTCTACGGCGCCCTGGGCCTAGTGGTGGTCTTCCTCGGTGGAGCTTCGGTCGTCGGCTACCTCGGCGCCGATCGCATCTGGGGCGAACCACAGATCCAGCCCGAACCCGTGGTACACCAGGTCCCGGTGGCGCCGGCCCCCCCGCCGCCAGAACCCGACCCGGTCCCCGAAGAGCCCCAGCCCGACCCTGTCGAGCTGGTCGAACCCACCCCGCCGCGGCCGGCCCCCCTGCAGCCTCCCCCACCCGATCCGGTGGAGGTGGCGCTGGCCGATCCCGAGCCCCCTGCCGTGCCCCAGGCCCGGGTGAACGTCACCGGCGACGCGCGCACGGTGTGGCTGGTCTCCGATCAGGGCCGCTATCCAGCCGGTGCGGTCCCGCCCGGTCGCTACGAGATCAAGGCTTGGTTCGAGAGCCCCGAGCCTGCCATGGCGGGCGCCATCACCCTGCACGATGGCGAGAGCGTCACGCTGCGCTGCGTCTCGGCCATGGCCCGCTGCGCCAGGGCCCAGTGATCATCGCGAGGAGAGCATGAGCACCACCTCCAGACTACCCGTCATGCTGCTGTTGGCCTCGGGCTGCCTGATCACCGAGACCGACCACGAGAGCTGGATCGATCAAGATCAGGACGATGTGCTGCGCGATGTGGACTGCGACGACGAGGATCCCTCGGTGGGCGCTCCCGCCACCTGGTACAGCGACGGCGACGGCGACGGCTACGCTGCCGACGGCGCCAGCACCGTCGAAGCCTGCAGCAGACCCGATGGCGCCACCGACCTGCTCGGGGACTGCGACGACGAGGACGCCGACGCCTGGCCGGGCGCCCCGGACGAGTGGTACGATGGCGTAGACTCCGACTGCGCCGAGGACGACGACTTCGACCAGGATCTCGACGGCTGGGCCGCTGAAGAGTGGGGTCCGGACTGCGACGACGAGGACGCCGAGATCAACCCCGAGGCCTTCGAGTACAACGACGACATCGACAACAACTGCGATGGCGACATCGACTACCTGAGCCTCGCCAACGCCGACGCCGTGCTCAGCGGGCAGACCGACATGGACCGGACCTCCCGCGATCTCGCCGGTGCGGGCGATGTCAACGGTGACGGCTACGACGACCTCATCATCGGCAGCGATCATCCCGGGTCCGAGATCACCGTGCGCGGCAAGGCCTGGTACGTGCCCGGGCCCATCACCGGGGAGCGGGAGCTCGAAGACGTTGGCTACCTGCTCACCTCCACCGATCTGAGCAACAAGACCGGCTACGCGGTGGACGGGGCCGGCGATGTGGACGCCGATGGCTACGATGACCTGCTCATCGGGGCCCACAAGATGGATGCCAGCGGAGACACCACCGGCGGCGCCTACCTGCTCTTCGGGCCGGTGTCCGCCGACACGCTGCTGGGCACCAGCGCCACGGTGTTCACAGGAGAAAACGCCAATGATAACGCCGGTTATGCGGTGCGCGGCGCCGGCGATGTCGATGGCGACGAGTTCGCCGACTTCATGGTCACGGCGGTGTACTACCCCGCGGACACGGGCGACGACGAGACCGGCGCCACCTACCTGATCTCCGGCGCCGAGTCCTACGACGCCATCAGCGATCTCGGCGCTGTCGGCCTGCGCATCGAGGGCCAGGAGGACGGCGATCGCTTCGGGCGCGACCTGCAGTTCGGCGATCTGACGGGCGATGGCTTCGACGAGATCCTCATCGGAGCCAAGGAATTCGATGATCCCACCTACAGCGCGAACACCGGGGTGGGCGCCGCCTATATCTTCGACTTCGAGGGCACTCCGGCGCCGATCTCCGCCGACGATGCCACCTGGCGCGTGCAGGGCGAAGCCGATGACGACCTGGCGGGCGGCGCGCTGGCGGTGGGTGACCTGGACAGCGACGGCTACCTCGATCTGCTCGTGGGTGCCGAGTCGGCGTCCTTCAAGAGCCGGGACGACGCGGGTGCCGTCTACATCTTCGAGGGTGGCTCCGGGAAGAGCGCCAGCTCTCTGTCGGACGCCGACGCCAGGCTGCAGGGCCAGAATGGCGAGAACGCCGGGCGCAACATGGCCGTGCTGGGCGACTTCAACGACGATGGCGCCGTGGAGCTGGCCGTGGGAGCCCCCAAGGCCGGCACCATGGAGACGAACGCGGGCGCGGTCTACGTGCTCAGCGGACCTTTCGAAGGCGTGGTGGAGCTGGAGGACGCCGGCTGGGTCCTGGTGGGCGAGGACGCGGGGCACTACGCTGGCTGGAGCCTGGACCTGGCGGGTGACGTGGACGCCGACGGGCTGCCCGATCTATTGGTGGGCGCCTTCGACAACAACGGCGTCGCCGCGGGGCCCGGGAAGGCCTATCTCTTGTCTGGCCGCGAGTACTGACAGCTTCGAGCCTACCAGTCCTGGTGCTCGGTCTCGGGGCGGTGCTCGTCGTCCAGCTCCGCCTCCACCGCCAGGGTGACGCTGCCGCGCTCGACGGCGCCTGGAGCCTCCATGGCGCTGATCCGGCCCTCGAAGCTGTAGTCGAAGCCTGACAGCTGGGTACCAGGGGAGTAGTTGGTGGCGTGGCCGGAGGCCCAGCCCTGATCCTGGTCGAGGCCGACGGAGACGCTGCGCAGGTAGGCGCCGCGCAGCTCGTCGTCCTGCTGGTGGAAGCGGAAGTCCAGCGAGCTCCAGCCGGCGATTGCCTCGGGCCAGGCCAGCTCCAGCGGCCTGTCCGCCAGGTCGGGTTCGGGCTGCTCTTCGGGGTCGTACTGGTTGCCGCTGAACGCGTACTCCGCCTCGTGGCTCAGCTCGAGCTCGGCCTGGGGCTGCTCGCTCACCAGGCCCAGCACCCGCAGCGTGATGAGCACCTGGGCTTCGTCGATCACCGCGTCTTGACAGGCCCGGTACTCTTCGAAGGACAGGCCAGCCTCGAAGGCTGCCCACAGCGTGACCTCCAGGCGCTCGCCGTCATCGGCCAGGGTGGCCTCGTCCAGGGAGGCGGCGATGCGCCGGGGATGCCAGCCCAGCGAGGGCTGGAAGCAGCCCTCTCCGCCGGCCAGGGCGTGATCGGTGTCGAGGGTGAGGGCCTGGATGATGGCGATGGCGTCGCCGCGGGCCCGACCCTGCAGCGGGACGCTGATGGTGCTCTCGGCCCCCGCAGCGGTGGCGATGACCGTGGCCTCCGCGACCCCTGCCGCCAGGGCATCGCTGCTGATGCGGGCCCAGGCCAGCGCGGCCTCGGACTCGTCTGTGAACTGCAGCTCCTTGCACAGCTCCTCGTCGCAGCCCTCGGCCAGCTCGGGCGCCCAGCCGGTGGAGGACGCCCCCCCGACCACACCCGCGTCCAGGCCCGCCTCGTCGGCCCCGAAGTGCAGGTAGGAGACCCGGTGGTTGAAGCCCTGCCAGGCGTAGCCGAAGCCCTCGAGCCAGGTGGCGGCGACCTCGTCCTGGAGGCAGCCGCTCAGCAGCAGGGTCGTCAGAGCCGCGGGTGCGCGCATTGGGCCTCCTCGCCGGTGTCGGCGGAGGCCCCAGTGTATCCACCCGCCGCCACCTGGGGCTGGCGGCGGACGCGGCTACATGGTGGTGACGGTACCGGCTTCCCAGTCCACCTTGCAGAAGGGCGTGTAGGTGTCTTCACCCACGATGTCCTTGGTGTTGGTCCACACCAGGCTGCCGTTCAGGTAGACATTGACGGTGACGGGGTTGACGCCCTGCACGTCGGGGGTGCTCCACTGGTAGTCGTGCACGTAGACGGTGAACTCGCCGGACTCGGGCATCAGGATGTTGATGTTCTCGGGGCCGGTGCCGGGGATGTCGTCCAGGTCGAGGCTGGGGTCGTCATCGGGGTTGTTGTGCTCACCCCAGTCGAGGTTGCCGTTGACGCAGTTGGAGAAGTAGCAGTCATTGTTGGACTCGAGCTGGCCGTTGGGGCGCACCAGGTGCAGGTCCATGTCGTCCTGGGGGTGGGTCCAGTACATCTCGACCCAGAGGTCTTCGGCCGGGATGGACTCGAGGATGGCGGTGCAGGGCTCGGAGGCTTCTCCGATGTCGTTGGTGACCACCAGGTCGGCGATGTAGTTGCCGGCCAGGTCGGGCACGAAGTCGGGCCGGACCGCCCCGGTGCCGGTGAGCTCGACGGCGGAGCCCTCGGGCTGGCTGCGCAGCTTCCAGTCCCAGTCCACGATGGTGCCGCCGTTGGGGTCGTAGGACTCGCTGCCGTCCCAGGTGGCCGCCTCAAACGGCGGGGTGATGGGGTTGGGCGAGACGTCGCAGACGGCGACGGGCAGATCGGGCGGAGCCTCCACGGGCGGGGCCGTGTCCTCTTCCAGTGGGGCGGGAGCCTCCTGCTCCATGTGGAAGCCCTGGTCGGAGACGCAGCCTGTGGCCGCAGTGAGGAGCGCGAGGCAGGTGAAGGTGATCCGCATTGATTGGCCTCCGAGCTGAGAGCGAGAACTTTGTCAAGGGCATGCGCGTGCGTCTTAGGCCATTTTTCTGGCTCACCCGCAAGCGAAAAATGCAAGGGAAAGGAAAAATCTGCCCCAGGCAGAGCGGGCGCAGGGCGGTCGGGCGCCAGGCCCTGCATGACAGCGGTGGGTCGAGGCGTAAGATTGAGGCTCCAGGAGCCTGCATGACCTCGACGCCCAGCACCCCGATCCAGGCGGAGACGCCTGGCCACGACCTGCCTGCACAGCTCACCGCGCCGCTGCCCGAGGGCTGGCTGCGGCGCTTTCGCACGGGCTTCAGCTTTCCGTTCCGGGGGCTGGGCTTCCTGAAGCGTGAGCCCATGCTGCTACCCCTGGCCATCATGCCCGCGGTGCTCAACCTGGGGCTGGCGGTGGTGGGGCTGGCGGTGGCGTTCATGAACGCCGACGACCTGGCGGGCTGGCTGTGGCAGCGGCCCGAGAGCGTGGACTTCTGGTCGGGCACCCTGTCGGTGTTGTGGGTGGTGCTGGCGGTGCTGCTGGCCCTGGTGATGGGCACCCTGTGGCTGGTGGTGGTCTACGCCCTCGCGGGCCTGTTGGCCACGCCCTTCACCGACTACCTCACCGAGCAGGTGGAGCGGCGCGTGCTGGGCCTGGCGGACGAGGAATTCCAGCTCGCGCGCTTCCTGCGCGACGTGTCCTGGTCCATCCTGCACTCGGGCCTGAACCTGGCGGCCTGGGTGCTGATCATGGCCCCGATGCTGCTGCTCAACCTGCTCCCGGGTGTGGGCAACGTGGCCTTCACGATCATCTCAGGCGCCGCCACCAGCCTCTTTCTGGCGCGGGAGATGCACGACGGCTGCATGACCCGCCGCAGGCTGAGCTGGTGGCGCAAGCAGCAGCTGATCATGGAGCACGGCGCCCTGATGGCCGGCTTCGGCTGCGGCACCATGGTGCTCTTCTGGCTGCCGGGGCTCAACCTGGTCATGCTGCCCGTGGCCCACGTGGGTGGAGCGCTGCTGTACAGCCGGCTGGCCCTGCACGGCCACGTGCCCCGCGACCGGGCGGGTTAGCAGAGCGCGTCAAGGCCCGTGTCTGCTGCGCGTGCCGAGCCGCCATTCCTACGCACTCTGCTGGAACCGGATCTAGATCTCCGGCAGCCTGCCCGCCAGCAGCTCCGCCACCGGGCGCGTGGTCTCGAAGCGCTCCAGGACGATCTTGAGCACCGCCGTGATGGGCGCCGCCAGCAGCATGCCCACCGGGCCCCAGATCAGACCCCAGAAGATCAAGGTGAGCAGGATGGTGATGGGGTGCAGGTCCAGGCTGTCGCCCATGATCTTGGGCTCGATGCCGTTGCCGATGGCCATCTGCACCGAGCCGGGCAGGAGCAGCACCAGCAGCAGCTGCCAGCCGAAGCCGAACTGCATGACCGCGATGGGCAGCGGCAGCAGGGTGGCGATGATGGAGCCGATGGAGGGGATGAAGTTGAGCAAGAAAGCGGTGACGCCGAACACCAGCGCCAGGTCAACCCCCAGGGCCCACAGGATGAGCCCGGTGAGCAGGCCGGTGATGGCCGAGGTGCCCACCTTGGTGACGATGTAGCGGCGCACCTTGCGGTCGATCTCTCCCCACAGGCCGCGGCGGCTCTGCGAGGGCTTGTGGCCCAGGATCAGGTAGATCACGAAGATGAGCACCAGGAAGGTGGTGCTGATGAAGTCCAGCACGCCGCCGGCGGTGCTCTTGGCCCATCCGAGGGCGATCAGCGGGAGCTCACCCAGCTGGGAGGCCAGCTCTTCCACCTGGGGCTCGAGGCCCAGCTGCACGCCGAAGCGATCGGCCAGCGCGTTGTACCGGGTCTGCGCCCAGGCCACCAGCTGATCCCAGGTCTGCTGGTACTGAGCCACGTTGTCGGCCAGGCCCTCGATGGAGGTGATCAGCAGCAGCACCAGCAGGCTCACGCCGCCGGAGATGACCATGAACGCCGCCAGCAGGGCCAGGAAGCGCGGCACGCGTAGGCGGGTCTGCAGCAGGTCCACCATGGGCGTGACCATGTAGGTGAGCAGCAGCGCCAGCACGAAGGGGACCATGACGGCGCGGGTGTAGATCAGGGCCACGGTGGCGGCCACCGCCGCGAGCACCAGCAGCGAGCCCGTGACCAGCAGGCCCTGCTCGCTGCCCACCGGCCGGCGGGCCTTGCCGGGGCTGGGCCGGCTGCCGCGCCCGTTGGAGAGCTTCTGCATGGTCGGCTGGAAGGGGCGCGGCTGCGGCGTGGGCTCCGCTCCCAGCTCCACCTCGGGCCCCGGCGCATGGGACGCTCGTGAGGCGTCCTCAGGGTCGGCCGCCGCTGCGCTCGCCTGCTCGAGCGCTGGCGCGGTGTCGGGTGCCTCGGCGGCGGGCAGGTCGGTGGCCTTTGGGTCTCGGTTGCCCATGGGCGCTCCGTTTGAATCGACAGTCCGTGGAGGAACTAACAGAACTCCCCGGCGTTCGGGTGCGCGGTGCCTTCAGGTACTACCTTGAGGCGCGTCTGTTGCAGGGAGGCTTCTAGCCACCCAGCTGGCGTCGAACCTGGGCGCTGAGACGCTCGGTGGCCTGCGTGACGGTGTCCAGTGCCTGGTCTGCGCGCCGCCGCACCATGGACACGAACTCGCGGTCCTTCATGTCCTTGGTGTTGATGCACACGTTGTACCAGGCACCCTCGGCGCAGGCCTTGCACATGAGCACCGCCACTCCGGCGTCGGAGCGGGCGTTCTCGTTGCCCTGCAGCGCGGCCTCGAGGCAGGGGATGACCTGCACGCAGCGCTCCAGGACTCCCAGGGGGACCAGGGTGGCGCCCTGGTTGGCCGCGCGGATGGCTGCGGCCCGTGCCTTCTTCTCGGCGGGGGTGCCCTTGGGCAGGCCGAAGGCGGTCATCACTTCGTCGAAGGCCGCCGTGTCGTTGTCGATGTCGGCCAGGAAGGCCTCGTTGAGGTGCTGTGCCAGCACGGCCGGCTCGTCCAGCAGCTCCCACCTGTCCTCGTAGCCGCGCTTGCCCACCGTGAGGTTGGCCACCATGGCCGCCAGGCCAGCGGCCATGGATCCGCACAGGGCGGCCACGGAGCCGCCACCGGGCGCCGGGGCCACCGAAGAGAGGGTGTCGGCCCACTGGCGGACCGTGAGAGAGACCAGCGGCCCGTCCTGCCGGATCTGGCGCTCGATGATGCGCTGGTCGGGGTCGAACTCCGTGACGTCGCGCAGGCCCATGGAGCGGATGGCCAGCTCGATGACCTCGTTGTGGGGCGCGCCCCGGCAGACGCCCTGCCGCTGGAGGTAGTGCTGGCCCGCCTGCAGGATGGCGTCCATGGGGATCAGCCCCACCAGCTCGGAGCCGGTGACCACCACGCCCTCTTCGTCGGCCAGCCGGCGGGCGGCGTCCAGCAGCTCGTGGGGCGAAGACACGGTGTAGTCGGTCATGTTGAAGGTCATCTGGGCGCAGTCGTACTCGTCGATGAACCAGCCCATGCCCTTGACGCAACGAAACATGCCCGGATCCCGCACCAGGTTGCCCTCCGCGTCGCGGATCAGCTGCTTGTGAGCGTCGCGCTTCGCGATGCCCTTCTCGCGCAGGATGGCTGAGATCTTCTGCGCTTTTCGCTTCTCCCGCGTGTTCAGGTTGATGTTGTAGGCGATCAGGAAGGGCCGGGCCCCTACGGCGGTGGCTCCCGCGGTGGGGTGGAAGACGGGGCCGAAGTCGGGCCTCCAGCAGGGATCGCTGGAGCGGGCCTCCAGGCCCTCGTACTCGCCCTGCCGCACCACAGCGAGGTTCCTCCACTCGGGCTTGGTGGCGGCGTGCTCGTAGAGGTAGACGGGGATGCCCAGCTCCTGGCCCACGCGAGCGCCCAGGCGGCGGGCCAGCTCGGCGCAGTCGTCCATGCTGAGCCCGGCCACGGGCACGAAGGGGCACACGTCGCAGGCACCCATGCGCGGGTGGGCTCCGCGGTGCCGGCGCATGTCGATGAGCTCCTGGCCCTTCTGGATGGCGCGGAACGCAGCCTCGAGGACCGGCTCGGGGGCCCCCACGAAGGTGAAGACCGTGCGGTGGGTGGCCTCGCCGGGATCCACGTCGAGCAGCGAGGCCCCGGGCACGCCGCGCACAGCGTCCGCGATGGCTTGGATGACGGCGACGTCGCGGCCCTCTGAGAAGTTGGGCACGCACTCGACGATGGGGCTTGCGGCGCTCATGAGCGGCTCCGGGCAGGGGAGGGGAGCCCGCTCTTAACGTGCAGGGATTGCGCGGTCAGTCGTCGGCGCGGGCGCGCTTCTCCGAGTACATGGCCTGGTCGGCCAGGTTCAGCAGATCCTGCATGGATGGCGGCGGCGCGGTGGAGGGCAGGAAGGCGTGCCCGACGCTCAGAGACAGCTGGAAGGGCCTCGCTCCGCTGCGATTGAAGGCCTCGAGCTGCTGGCGGATGCGGGCGTGGATCAGCTCGGCGTGTTCCCGCCGCACGTCGATGGCCAGGGCGGCGAATTCGTCTCCACCCAGGCGCGCCACCAGGTCGGAGCTGCGGAAGCTGGTGCGCAGCAGGTCGGCCACCGTCTGCAGGGCGGCGTCGCCCGTGCCATGGCCGTAGGCGTCGTTGATGCTCTTGAGGCCGTCCACGTCGGCGAGGAACACCAGCAGTCCTGTGCCGCGACGGTTGGCCAGGTGGCTCTGTTGCTCGGCCAGCTGGAAGAACCCACGGCGGTTGTACACGCGGGTGAGGTGGTCCACCAGGGCCAGGTCGCGAAGCAGGCTCTGCAGCTGCTGTCGGGCGATGGCGTAGCGCAAGGATCGTTGCAGCAGCTCGGCGTCGACGCGGCCCTTGAGCAGGTAGTCCTGGGCGCCCTGCCGCAGCGCATGCAGGGCGAGGTCCTCGTCGGAGATGCCCGAGAGGATGACCACGGGCAGGTCGATGGAGGCGGCTCGCAGCCGCTCGTAGGACTCCAGCCCCAGGGCGTCGGGCAGGGTGAGGTCGAGCAGCACCACGTCGTAGCTGCCCGCGTCCAGGCGCTGCAGGGCCTGGGCGAGATCCTCGGCCTCGTCCACCGTGATGCGCACCGGGTGTTGGCGATGAAGCATGCGGCAGATGAGCATGCGATCTTCGTGGTCGTCCTCCACCAGCAGCGCGTGGATGTGCTCGGTGGTCATTCTTCGCCCCAGGCAGGGTGGTGTTCGAGGGTGTCGGCTGGGTTCGGCGCTCGGCGGTGCTTCAGCGGCAGGGAGATGGCGAAGGTGGAGCCACGCCCGGGCTGGCTCGTGGCGGTGATCGTACCACCGTGGTGCTCGACGATGCGCTGGCAGATGGGGAGCCCCAGGCCAGTGCCCTGGTAGGCGTGGCGTCCGTGCAGGCGGCCGAACACCCGGAAGATGCGGTGCAGGTGCTGCTCGTGGAAGCCGATGCCGTTGTCCTTGATGTAGATCACGGCCCAGCCCTCTTCTTCGGCGCCTTGCACGGTGATCTGGGGCGCCTCGGTCTGTCTCCGGAACTTGAGGCCGTTCTCGAGCAGGTTGCGGAAGACCAGGCGCAGCTGGGACTCGTCGCCTTCGATGCTGGGCAGGGAGCCCACCTGGATGCCGCCGCCGGTCTCGCGCAGCTGGTAGCGCAGGTCGCTGGCGGTCTCCCAGGCCAGCTTGGTGAGATCCACCCGGGCGAAGCTCGCCACAGCCCCCGCCAGCCTGGCGTAGCGCAGCAGGCCGTCCACCATGTCCTGCTGGCGCTCGGCGGCGCGCAGCATACGGCGCAGGTACTCGTTGCCCAGCTTGTCCAGCTGCTCGCCGCAGTCGGTCTGCAGGAACTCACCGAAGGCGAGGATCTTGCGCAGCGGCTCCCGCAGCTCGTGCGCCGCCGTGGTGGCGAATTGCTCGAGATCCTGGTTGGAGCGGGAGAGCTCTTCAGTGGCCCTGAGGAGGCGGTCCTCGGCCTTCAGCTGCTGGCTGGCGTCGCGCAGCGACACGGCCAGGGCCTGGGTCTGGCCGCCGCCGTCGTGCACGGGACCTGCCGCGGCGAAGCAGCGCATGATGGTGCCGTCGCGGCGGGTACCCTGGGCCTCCGCCCGCCAGGGGCGGAGCCCGATGGGCGTGGGCGGCACCTGGCCGGCATCGGTCTGCAGCCGCGCTACCTCGGACAGGGGCCAGCCGAGGATCTCCGTGTCGCTCTGGTAGCCCCACATGTGCACGAAGCTCGGGTTGGCGTGGGTGATGACGCCCCGCAGGTCCGTGACCGCCAGCGCGTCGCTGGACGACAGGAAGTGGGCCTGCATGATGCGCAGCTCGGCATGGGCCCAGAGGCTGTGCAGGACCTCGGCCAGCGCGGTAGCCAGGTCTAGCAGCAGGTTGAGGTCGGCGGGCAGGTACCCACCCGGCTTGTTGGCCAAGGCGATCATGCCGAAGCAGCGCCCGCCCTGCTTCAGGGGCACCCCCAGAAAATTGTCCACCGGGGCGTGGCCCAGGGGGAGGCCCACAGCCTCGGGGTGCTGCGCAGGCTCGTTGCACAGCAGGGGCCGGCCCTGGCGCAGCACCGCACTCCACAGGCCGCGGAGGTTCATGTCGTGGATCTGCTGGACGCGATCACCGTCGATGGTGCAGGCATCCCAGCCAGGCCGGGACATGGCCAGGGTGTGGAGGCGGCCGCGAGCGTTCAGCTCGCCCACCCAGCCCATGCCGCTGCCGGTGAGCTGCTCGGCGGACTCGAGGCAGAGCAGCGCGGCCTGTTCAGGGGTACCGCTCCCCAGGGCTTCGCGCAGGATGCGGTTGATCGCATCGAGCGAGCGGGCGTCGGCCGGCTGGTCCATGGAGCTGCCTTGGCACGGGGGCTCCTCGAAACTAACGCAGCCAGGGGCTCATCGCCGCGTCTGCGCCGCCGAGGACTACCGCCGGCACCCCAGGCTGGCTACACTCCCGGCCACGGCCTGCGCCCCTCCGACTCCAGCGCCTCGAGGAGTAGCCCATGTCCCGCCTCGCCTTCCGCGTCCGCCGAGCCGCCGTGCTCATGCTGCTGGCCGGCGCCGTCGCCCTGTCCGCCTGCGGTCCCTCCTACGACGAGACCCGCAAGGTGGACACCATCGAAGCCTGGGAGGAGTTCCTCACCCAGACCAACTCCAGCAGCCCCCACTACTACAAGGCCGAGAATCGGCTGGCGGAGCTGGAGCTGGAGGCCACCAGAGCCGAGGGCACACCCGAAGCCTTCGACGCTTTCCTGGAGAAGTTCAGCGCGCCACAGTTCAAGCCACTGCGCGAAAAGGCCGACGCGCTGCGCGAAGACGTGATCTACAACTGGGCCGACGAGCAGGGCACCGTCGAAGCCTGGGAGAAGTTCCTGGCGGAGTTCCCCAAGACCAAGCGCAGGCGGAAGGTCGAGGCGCGCAAGCGCATCAAGATGGGGCGGTTCATCGACACGGTGCAGCTCAGCCCTGTGAGGCAGGAGCGGGTCAACCTGGCCGAAGACCCCGAGGGACCCCTCAACGGCTGGGGCTGGGAGGTGGACGTCACCAACAACGGCGACAAGGCCTGGTACAAGCTCACCCTGGGCCTGTACTTCCTCGACGAGGACGGGCGCGTCATCGATCGCAGGGACTGGCCCGTCGTCGCCAGGTACCTCCCCGGCTACCTGCCCTACGAGACGGGCTTCGAGATCCCCATGGAGCCTGGTGAGACGCGCACCTGGGAGTACACCGAGGGTGACATCACCGACGGCTGGGCTCGCAAGGTGCGGGTGGCCCCCGTCAACGTCATCTTCGTCGGCGACCCAGAGGCCGAGGCCGACGAGGAGGCCGAGTAATAGGCGCCCTCGCTCCAATGCGATCGCCCAGCTCGCTGCTCTGGCTGGGGCTGCTGGCGTCCTGTCGAGCCTGGCACCCCGACAGCGGCCAGACCACCTCCTGCGACCCCCGCGAGCTGGAGCCGGGCGAGGTCCGAGCGCGGCGCATGCCCTGTGACGATGAGGGCATCTCCGGCGGCGAGGGTCGGCGAGGAGACACGCTCATCGAGAACGCCTGGGCGCGCTTTGTCATCCGGCATGCTGGCGCGCCACTCACCCTGACCAGCGGGGGAGGGGGCACCATCATCGACGCGGCCGAGCCAGGAGGCAGCGACGCGCTGTCGGAGCTGGTGCCACTGCTCGCCGGTGGCTGGTTGCGCGAGGTGGAGCTGGAGCTGGAGCAGGACGCCCACGAGGCCCGCGTGACGGTGAGTGGGCTGCCCGACCCCATCAGCTTCCTGGAGTCCAGCGGAGCGGGCGACGAGCGGGTGGCGGTGGTGTACCGCCTGGGCGCCCACGATCGAGCCCTGGGCATCGAGGACGCCGACGGCTTCTGGCTGCTCCCGCGAGCTGGCTTCGAGCTCGCCGGGCCCGTGCTGCACGCGGGAGCGCTGGCCCTGGCCATGGACCAGGCACCCGAGGATCGCGGTGGCGGCCTGCTGTACACAGGCGGCGGCTTGTTCGCCACCGGCAGCCCCTCGCTGGTGCAGGCGGCCCTCTGGCCCGGCGGCGAGGATGCCAGCGGCGTGTGCGCAGGAGAGGGAGTGGAGGTGCTGGAGGGCGCCGAGGTGGTGGGCCGGCTCCTGGTGGATGAAGACGGCAGCTTCGCCGGCAGCTTGCCCGCGGGAGCCGACGGTGTGCGCGCGGTGGGCTCGGGCTACACGCCGGGGCCCATCGCCTCGCCCGGCGAGGATCTCGACCTGGCGCTGGGCGCCGAGGCCCGCCTCGGCGTTCGGATCGCCGATCCCCAGGGAGCTGAGCTGCCCGGACTGCTCCTGGCCACCGGTGAGGACGGCCGGGAGCAGCGGCACGCCGTCCCAGCCGAGGGGCTCTGGGTGGCGCTGGGCCCCGGCGTGTGGGATCTCACGCTGGCCTCCGGCCCTCTGCGCAGCCGCGTGCAGCGGAGCTCGGTGGATCTGCAGGCCGACGAGCGCTTCGAGGTGCTGCTCGCCGGTATGGACGATCCCGAGGGTTGGCTGCTGGCGGACCTGGACGTGGAGGTCTGGCCCTCGCGGGACGAACGCCGGGAGCCCTCGGAGCTGCTGGGCCTGGCCGCGGCAGGGGGTGTCGATTTCGCGGTGGCCACCGCGCCCGACGAGGTGGCCGAGGCGGCGCTGGAGCAGCCCTGGGACGCGCTGCTGCTGGCGCAGTCCGGCTCGCGCGCCGACACAGAGCAGGTGGGGAGCGTGATCGCCTGGCCCTGGTCCTCCAACACGCGCAAGCCCGCCCACTCCGCGGTGGACTGGCAGGGGCTCTCCGCCGAAGACCTGCTCGTGTTGGCCAGCGGCGGCTCGGGCAAGGGGCGGCTGATGGTGGTGGACGAGGACTGGATCCAGGCTGCGGGCCCGGCCATGGACTGGGAGCCGCGGCCCGACGCGCTCCTGCTGGAAGATCCCGATCAGCTGCCCGCTCTGCTGGAGCTCTACGACAGCTGGGTGGATCTGGCAGCTGTGGGCCCCCTCACCTGGATCCAGGTGGAGGACGATGGCCAGCGGGCCGTGGTGGACGTGGAGCGCGGCCTGGTGGAGGCCCACACCGTGGCCACCAGCGGTCCCTTCATCGAGCTACTGGCCGACGGCGCCTGGCCTGGGGACCTCCTGCTCCACCCGGGGCCGCACAGGGTCCATGTGGTGGTGAGGGCCCCCGACTGGGTGGAGCTGGAGGGAGCCGCCCTCGTGGTGGACGGTGAGCGGCTGGTCAGCTGGGATCTCGCTGGCGCCAAGGGTGATCCTCGCCTGGAAGAAGAGCTCCTGGTGCTGGGCTCGCGCTACCTGCTCGCCCTGGCCTGGGGCAGCGTGGATCCGGGCCCTCCCGCCCCTGGGCCGCAGTGGGCCGTCACCAGCCCCATCTGGCTCGGCTCGCCCTGAGCCACCGGGGCCCCGTTGCGGTCTCTCGCGTTCATGGTATGGTCTCGTCCTTCTTGAAACCCCACGTGGAGGTCGACATGCGCACGCTGCTCCTTTCCCTGCCCCTCGTTCTGGCGGTGGGCTGCGTTTCCAAGTCCAAGTACGCCGAGCTGGAGAGCCAGTACACCGAGCTGCAGGCCACCTCTGCCGGACAGGCAGAGAAGCTCGAGAAGCTCGAGGCAGACATGGCCCGGGCACGCTCCATGGCCGAAGCGGCGCGCCAGAACTTCCTGGAGATCAAGAAGGAGTTCCAGCCCTTGATCGATCGCGGCGTCCTCGAGATCACCGTCGACGATGGCCGCATCGTCATCGGCATGGCCTCCGACGTGCTGTTCTCCTCGGGCTCCGCGGAGCTGTCCGCCGGTGGTCTGTCCAACGTCACCGAGGTGGCTCGCCTGCTGGCCCGCCGCAGCGATCGCGACTTCCAGGTGGAGGGACACACCGACGACGATCCCATCAGCAGCGACGAGTTCCCGTCCAACTGGCACCTCGGTGCTGCCCGGGCCCTCACGGTGGCCCAGGTGCTGGTCTCCAACGGCCTGCAAGGCGAGCAGGTCTCCGCGGCCACCTTCGGCGAGTTCCGGCCCGTGGCCAGCAACGGCTCCGCCTCCGGCAAGACCCAGAACAGGCGCATCGAGATCGTCCTGCTCCCCGATCTGAGTGAGCTGCCTGGCTACGAGGCGCTCATGGAGCACGGTCGCCCCGCGCGGCCGGCCCGCAAGGGCAGGAAGGGCAAGAAGGGCAGGCGCTAGGCCCGCGAGGCCCGGCGGTTCGGGCCGCGGGGCGTTATCCTTCGGGCCTGCGCACGCGCTCGGCCTGGACGGTCGGCGTCCGCTCCGTCCCGTCGGAGCCAGCGTGGCGCGGTCGAGGTCACGATGTTCGGGGATGTCCCTCTTGTTCTGGTGGAAGACGCGGAGGCGCTGCAGGCGGCTGTGGCGGCCATGCGGCAGCAGCCCGCCATCGCGGTGGACATCGAAGCCGACTCGTTCCACCACTACCGGGAAAAGGTCTGCCTGGTGCAGGTGTCGATCCCTGGCTCCGACTTCGTCATCGACCCGCTGAGCGTGGTGGATCTGGAACCGCTGGGCGAGCTGCTGGCCGATTCCGCACTGGTGAAGGTCTTTCATGGGGCGGACTACGACGTGGTCAGCCTCAAGCGCGACTACGGTTTCCAGATCCGCGGCCTGTTCGACACCATGATCGCGGCCCAGTTCCTCAACCTGCCTCGGCTGGGTCTGGCCGATCTCATCGACAGCACCTTCGGCATTCCCCTCGACAAGAAGTACCAACGCCACGACTGGGCCAAGCGACCTCTGCAGCCCGAACACCTCGACTACGCCCGCGGCGACACCCACTGGCTGCTCGCCCTCCGGGAGCTGATGATCTGGCGTCTCGGACGCGCTGGCTACGTGCAGGCCATGCGGGAGGAGTGCCAGGCGCTCGAGCAGCGAGAGTGGCAGGGGCGCGGTGAGGAGCCGGGAGACTTCCTGCGGGTCAAGGGCGCCATGCAGCTCGACGAGCCAGCCCGTCGGGTGCTGCGGGCCTTGTACGAGTACCGCGAGGAGCAGGCGCGCAAGCTCGATCGGCCCGTGTTCAAGGTCATCCCCGATCCCGTGCTGCTGGTGGTGGCCAGGCGCCAGCCCAGCGAAGAGGACGACCTGCAGGGCATCGTGCGCCGGCGCTCGGCCTTGATGCGCCAGCACGGCCCGGCGCTGCTTCGTGCTGTGCAGACCGGCCTCGCCGACGAGCGAGAGCTACCCACCTCCGCCCCGCGCAAGCGCGGTCGTTCGGGCTTCGGTGCCGGCGGTTCCCTGGTGGTGGAGCGCCTGCGCACCTGGCGAAAGGCCCGGGTAGCAGAAGACAAGCTCCCGGCGGTGCTGGTGGCGAGCAACCAGCAGCTCAAGGAGATCGGTCGCAAGCAGCCCGGCAGCATGGCCGAGCTCGCGGCCATCCCCGAGCTGCGCAGCTGGCAGGTGGCCCGCTACGGTGAGGCCATCCTGGACATCGTGCTCACCGCTGTCGCAGAACAGGAGGCGCGGGGCGGCGGCGGCAAGCGACGCCGGCGTCGCAAGCGCAAGAAGAGCTCATAGCCCAGGTTCAATCGCAGGCTGCGATGCAGTCGATCTCTACCAGGGCGCCCAGGGGCAGGCCGGCCGCCGCGATGGCGGAGCGGGCTGGCCGAGGCGTGTCGGGGAAGAACTCCAGGTAGATGGCGTTGACCGTGGGGTAGTCCGCCATGTCGGCCAGGTAGACCGTGGTCTTGATCACCCGGCTCATCTGGGAGCCGCCCGCCCGCAGCACCGCGCGCAGGTTGCTCAGGGCCTGGCGGGCCTGGGTCGCCACGTCGTCACCCGCCAGCCTCCCGGTCTCGGGGTCGAGGGCGATCTGGCCGCAGGTGTAGAGCAGGCCCCGGTGTCGGATGGCCTGGCTGTAGGGCGCGATGGCCGCCGGTGCGCCGGCGGTGCTGATGGCTTCCATGGTCGCTCCCAGCTACTCGAGGGCGTTGTTGATCAGCTCGCCCACACCACCCGCGCCGGGCACGATGTAGTCCTCGGCGTTCAGGCCGCTCTCCTCGTCCCAGCGCTCCCCCGGCGCGGTGTCCAGCACCGCCTGGGACGAGAGACCCCTGTCCAGGCGCACCGCGTGTACGTGCACGTCGGGAGCTTCGGTGGTGAGCCGGCGCAGGTACTGCGGGGTGACGATGAGGTTGACGCAGACGAAGCGGGTGGGGCGGCCCTTGGCGAGCTCCCGGTACAGCTGCATGGTGCGGATCATGCTGCTGCCCGTCGCCCCCATGGGGTCGGGGATGATGATGGTCTGGCCGTCCACCGGGCCGCCGATCTTGGAGCCACCCATGTCCACCCCGGTCACCTCTCCCTTGTCGTTGGTGACGCGGTTCATGAAGATGTGGTCCTGGCGCACCGAGGTCGGGTCGAGCAGCGTGCAGAGGCCGTCGAAGAACAGGTGGGAAGGGAGGATTCCGGCTCTGGCCACGTCCACGACGATCACCCGCTGGTGAGGGTCCAGGACCTGGCTGCGGATCACCGCCTGGGGGTTGACCGCTTGCATGCGCGTGGCCTGCTCTGCGGCGCTGCAGGCCAGCTCGAGGCTCGTGACCTGTGCGATGAGGAAGCGGTACAGTTCGGCCAGGATGCTGTTGAACAGGGGCTGCGCGGTGGAGGGCGTGGACAGCCTGGTGAGCAGCGTGATGGGGTAGGGGAAGGAGTGCAGGAAGACCCGCTCGCCGTAGTGGTGGGCGATCCCCGTGGACGGGAGGGGCAGCTTCTTGAATTGGGAGTCGGTGGGGATGCTCACGAGCGGGCCTCCATCAGGAAATCCAGGACCAGCTTCATGGTGGCGAGCACCTCGGCGAGCGTGTCGTCGAGGACCAGCCGTGAGAAGAAGGGCAGCGGCCCTTCGTCGTCGGGGGAAGTGGTGGCGACGGCCGCCAGCACCGGCTCGGTCTCCACCAGGCGCATGGCGGGCGTGACGCAGGAGCTGTCCTCCAGCAAGACGGCGCTGGTGGAGAGCAGCTTCCAGTCGGGATCGAGCTGCTGGTAGGCGGGCAGGGCGGCGAGCAGCTCGCTGCTGAGCGCGCCGGGGGTGGCCAGCAGGATTCCGGCGTTGGAGGTCAGCTCCCAGGTGGCATCGTGGTGCACCGCTTGCAGCGCCAGCGGCCTGCAGCGTGCTGCCGGGCTGCGCCCGCTCTCGCCGGGCTGGAGGGCCCTGCCAGCCAGGGCCAGCAGCTGGGCCAGCTCCATCGGCTGTCGCTCCTGGGAGAAGTCTTCGGGGCTGTAGCCCGCCCAGTACTCCTCCAGGCAGCTGTCGGTGCCGTCGGCGCACCAGGCCTGCTCGCTCCAGGGGTCCACCAGGGGGGGGACGAGATCCACCACCAGGCTCACGAGCTGGGTGTCGCCTATGTCCTTCAACAGCTCCTCGGCGGGGGCCACCAGTCCATTGGCGTGGGACAGGGAGAGGATGTCCACCAGCTCGGGGATGCGGCTGGTGCCGCCCTGGGGTTGCAGAGCCTGGAGCAGGTCGAGCAGGATCACCAGCAGATCGCCCACCTGGGGATCCACCAGCCGCTCCAGGGAGGGGGCGTCGGCCGTGAACTGCGCGGAATCTACCGTGCATTCGCCCGCGACGGCCTCCACGAGGCTGCCGTAGGACAGGGTCCAGCCGCCGATGTCCAGCAGGAAATCCACGTTGTCCGGCTCCTGCTCGGCGATGAGCTCCAGCAGCCAGACGCTGAGGTTGTCGGTGGAGAGCCACTCGATGCCCAGCGTAGAGCAGCTCACCGGTCGATCGGCGATGTACAGCAGCCGCACCAGGGAGACCAGCGCGGAGTCCTCCGCGAGCTGCAGGCTGTCTCCGTCCACGTCTTCGGTGGCCAGGATGGTGATCTGGGCCGCCAGCGCTTGCAGGTGGCCTTCTCGGTAGTCTCTGGAGATGGCGGCGATGAGGGCCTCGGAGACCTGCGGGTCATCCAGCAGCGTGGAGGCCGGCACCAGCAGCTGGCCCATGACGGTCTCATCGCCGTCGGGCTGAGCCGACAGGACCAGCGCCGCGTCGCGCAGGGAGCTGCCCGTGCCACCCTGCAGGTGGTCGTTGCTGGTGTCCTCGGTGGCCAGCAGAGCGGCTCCCGCCAGGCGCAGCAGGTCCTCGCGCACGGAGAGCAGCGGCTCCTGCTCCGAGCCGGCCGCGGCGGTGAAGGTGGCCAGCGCGTCGAGGGTGAGATCTGCGCCCAGCAGCTCCGCGAGGAACAGGGCCGGATCGTTATCCTCATCGAGGATCACGCCCGCCAGCGAACCCAGCAGCGGCAGGGCGGGCTCCACCAGGCCCGCCTGCAGCGCTTCGGCTTCCAGCGAGGGCTCCGAGAGGGCGAGCTGCGCGTAGGGCTGGCCGTAGATCAGCTCCACCAGCCAGTGTGCGGTGGTCATGATCGGCTGGGACTCGTCGTGCAGCAGCGTGACCGCGGCGTCGAGCATGGCGGCCAGGTCCAGACCGGCTGCTGGCAGATCGTTGACGAGCCGGGCCAGCTCTATGCCGGCCGGATCACCCCCTCGGGCCGGCTCGTCCAGGGCATCTACCAGCCCTCCAAGTGCGGTGAAGTTGCCCTGGTCGAGGCAGTCGTAGAGATCGTGCAGCTCGTCGGTGCTCGCCTCCGACAGGCCGTCGAGCAGATCCACGCGGTAGCACGGGGAGTCGGGCACCAGCTGGTCGTGCCAGTCGTCTCCAGCGTCGTGGAATTCGCAGCCCGCCAGGACCAACAGGAGCGGGAGCAGGGGGCGCTGCGGCTGAGCGCTGCGGCCTGGTGACATGCTAGATGTGCTCGACGGAAGCGCTGCGGCACTCCCGGTGAGTGCAGCCAGTGCCCGCGCAGCGGGCCATGGGGGAGCGCCGCAGGCGCGGGGAGCGGGAGTCCCCTTGACCAAAGATGGATGGCCTCGGCCCCGCGTAGCGGCGCGCGCGAAGCGCGTGGGAATGGCTCGCCATTTCCGCCGAGGTCATCTAGTCGAACATGTAGCGCAGGCCGAGGTAGGCGTTGGCGCCGGGGTAGAAGGCCTTGCGGTAGCGGACCGCACCGGCCACGTCTACGTAGGCCTGGAAGCTGCGCGCGAAGTGGTAGGTGGCACCGATGCCGGCTTCGCCCAGCAGGAACTCCAGGTTGTTGCCTTCGCCGGTGCCGCCGTCGACCGTGACGATGCCGGCGCCCAGGTGGGAGGCGATGTGGGCCTGGAAGCCCGTGGGGTCGCCGATGACTCCCCAGTGCACGCCTACGGTGGCCATGCCGATGTGCGTGGGGCTGTCGGGCAGGGTGTAGATGGGTTCGGTCACCTGGGGATCGGGCGGGGCCACCACAGGTGAATCGATCATGTAGTAGCCACGAGCCACGCCCAGGATCCGGTCGTCCTTGTCGCCCAGGATCACCTCGAGGCCGACGCCGTTGTTGGGACGGTTCTGGCGGTTGAGGTACTGCAGATCGTTGGAATCGTAGTAGTACAGCCGCGCCTGGTGGAAGCCCGTGGTGCCGACGATGCCGAGACCGCCTGCGTTCGCGGGGGTGCTGTGGAGGGCGAAGCCGCCCAGCAGCAGGAGGGCGAGAGGCGTGAGGTGGCGCATCGAGGCCTCGTTCATGGACGGTTGCGGGAGGGTGTGCGCGTGGCGCACATACAGCGCTGCCAACCGAGGGGGAGGGCAGGAAGGTTAGCCACTGATACACCGAAAGGGCCTCGCTTGGCAAGCGCGCGAGCGCGCCCGCGCGGGATTGGGGGCTGCGTCCCCTGGTCCAGGTGCTGAAGCGCGGGCGCCTTTCCCAGCGCGCGTGCCCGTGGCTACAGCGCTCAGCCGCCCCGCTTGATGCCGGGGGGGGGGCGGCGATACCCTGGCTGTCACCACCGACATCGAGAGATCGCGCATGAACGCTGCCTGGCTCTTGCTCCTGGCCATCGGCTTGCTCGTAGCGGCCTACTTCAGCTACGGCCGCACCGTGGGGCGTTGGCTCGGCGTGGACCCGCAGCGGCCCACCCCAGCGCACACGCGGCGCGACGGCGTGGACTACGTGCCCGCTCCCCGCGCTGTCCTCGTGGGGCATCACTTCGCGTCCATCGCGGGGGCGGCCCCCATCATCGGGCCTGTCACCGCCCTGGCCTTTGGCTGGGGGCCGGTGTTCCTGTGGATCCTCGTGGGAGGCATCACCATCGGAGCGGTGCACGACTTCTCCTCGCTCATGGCGAGCCTGCGCCACCAGGGCAAGTCCATCGGTGAGGTGGTCGAGGCGCATCTGGGCTTCGCGGGCCGCACCCTCTTCCTCGTGTTCTCGTGGACCACGCTGGTGCTGGTGGTGGCGGTGTTCGCCATCGTGGTGGCCCGCACCTTCGTGCAGGTCCCCCAGGCGGCCACCGCGTCCGTGCTCTTCATCCTGCTGGCGTTGGCCTTCGGTGGGCTGATCTACCGCCTCGGTGTGGCCTTGCTGCCCGCCACGGTGGTGGGTGTCCTCGCGCTCTTCGGCTGCATCCTGCTGGGTCAGGCCTATCCGCTCGCGCTGTCCTTCGACAGCTGGCTGGTGGTGCTGTTCAGCTACGTCTTCGTGGCCTCTGTCACGCCGGTGCAGGTGCTGCTGCAGCCCCGGGACTACCTGAACAGCTTTCTGCTCTATGCCTTGCTGGCCCTGGGCTTCGCTGGGGTCATCTGGGCCAGGCCGCAGCTCGAAGCGCCCGCCTTCACCGGCTGGCAGGTAGAGGGGCTCGGCAGCCTCTTCCCGGTGCTCTTCGTCACCGTGGCCTGCGGCGCCATCAGCGGCTTTCATTCCCTGGTGTCCTCGGGCACCACCGCCAAGCAGCTGGACAGCGAGGCAGACGCCCAGGTGGTGGGCTACGGCTCCATGCTCTTGGAGTCGGGTCTGGCGGTGCTGGCGCTGGTGGCCGTGGCCTGGCTCGCGCAGGATCGCTACGGGGAGTTCATGGGAGAGGGGGGAGCCGGCCCCGTGGCGGCCTTCTCGGCGGGCCTCGGCTCGCTGATCGGCACCCTGGGGCTGCCCGCCGACGCCGCCACCAGCTTCGTGGCGCTCACCGTCAGCGCCTTCGCGCTCACCTCCCTCGACACGGCCACGCGCCTGTCCCGCTTCGCCCTCCAGGAGTTCTTCGAGCCCCCCAGGAGGGCCGGCGCCACGGCCTCCGCTGGAGCGAACCCGCTGCTGGCACTGGCCAGCAATCGCTTCGTCGCCACCGCCGTGTCGGTGATCCTGGCGGGAGCCCTCGCCTGGTCGGGATCCTGGAAGCAGATCTGGCCCATCTTCGGGACGGCCAACCAGCTGCTGGCGGCGCTGGCGCTGCTGGCGGTGTCGGTGTGGCTGGCTCACAGGGCCAGGCGCAAGCTCTTCGTCGTGATCCCCATGATCCTGATGTATGGAGTCACCATCAGCTCGCTGGTGCTCCTGGCGTGGCGCCACGTGCTGGGCGACGCCGGCAGCCCCGTGCTGGGTGTGACCGCGGTGCTGCTACTGCTGGTGGCGGTCGTGCTGGCGGGGCTCTCGGCGCGCGTGTTGATCCCAGGCCTCGGTGGGCGGCGTCCAGCCACCTGAGACCGCGCTATGGCGCCGTGCAGCACCCTACTATAGGGCAGAGCCGCCTCGCTCTGAGCCGTCGGATGCGCCGCAGCGCGCGCCTGCCCCGGAAGAAAACGGGCAGAAACCAACCCGACAGGAAAAAAAAACAGCCGCCCTCGGGCCCCTCGTTGTCGCAGTTCTCAACGCGCATTTCCCGATATTAACGCGAATTCCTAAAGTGGCGCCGAAATCGCGAAAAGCCCCGAAACAATCGCAATATTCAGGGAGGCGCAACCAGAGAGGGGTCTGCTGCGCTGCTGTGATCGAAATGGAAAAACGGCGGAAAGGCCCACCACCACGAAAGAAAAGTCGTGAGGCGGGCTTGGCTCACCGGCGCATATTGCGCTAATAACCGTGCCGACGGTAGCCAGTTAGCGCCACCGTTCGAACCAACACAGCCATTTTCGGAGGAAGAAATGAACAAGAAGGAACTCGCCGTCAAGCTCGCTGCGCAGACCGGCCTCACGAAGGTCAAGTCCATGGAGGTCCTCAACGCCATGTTCGATGCCAACGACGGCATCATCGGTGGCGAGCTGCTCAACGGCGGCAAGGTCTCCATCCCCGGCTTCGGCACCTTCGTCACCAAGACCCGCGCCGCTCGGGTGGGTACCAACCCCTCCACCCAGGCCAAGATCAACATCCCCGAGCGGAAGTTCCCCGCCTTCCGTCCTGGCAAGACCCTCAAGGAGCTGATCTCCGGCTGATCACCCGCAGCTCTGCTGGTGGCCGCGCGAGCGGGCGCCAGGGTGTCCGGTTCGCTGGCATCTCACCGAGGCGCTGGCGAACCAAATACACCCGAAACCTTGGAGACACCGCTGTTGGCGGTGTCTCTTCCATTTCTGGGGCGGATTCCCCCGAGCCAGGGTTGGATCGGCTCGGCTACTGGGTTGGGCCCGAGTCGGTGGCGCTGTCGGAGTCCGGGGCTGCGCTGTCGCCCCCGGAGTCGCTGGTGTCGCCAACCAGCCCCGTGTCCAAGGCACTGTCGGACAGCGAGTCGGCGCCGCTGTCAGGCAGTCCGCTGTCGGACGAGGTCGCGCGGATCAGGAGGGGTAGGGAGTTGCTCTCGCCGTGTCGGTTGTAGATGCGCACACTCGTCTCTCCCGATGACAGAAGCTCTGGAACTTCGAAGGTGACGGACTCCCAGCAGTCCGAGCAGATGGGATCGCAGCTATCGCAGTCGTCGCAGCCCGTGCAGCCTTCGCTGTCGATGCAATCGTCGCAGGCCTGGCAGTGTACTCGCAGCACCTCGGTGACCGTGGCCCGGCTGCTACCCACGTAGACCGCGGTGTCGTAGGCCGAGGTGAAGGGACGGCCCAGCACCGAGGCGCGATCGCCCGCCCAGACGGACTCCGGCTTGATCTTGGTGAGCGTGACATCACAGGGGGACGCGACGAAGGTCTCGGTGGTGTCGCAGCCGGAAGCGACCAGCTGCAGGCAGCCTGCCAGCGAGAGAGCGAGCAGGGTGTGGGCGCGCGGGATGGTCACGAGCCACCTCTATGCTTGTGGTCCCCCTGGGATCCGTGCGCAGGGGCTCGGCCCGAGTCGGCGGCCTGGTCGGGAGCGCTGCGCGGGGGGGTAGGAGCCGGGCGGTAGGGCGTGGCGTCGGCGCCGTCTTGCGGGGCGTGGGGATCGGCGAAGCTGGAACCGTGGGCCTGGATGCGAGCCACGAGATCGGGCGGGAAGCTGATCACGAGGACCACCCCACAGCCGCACTGCACCTCGGAGCCAGGCACCGGGTAGGGGGCCGGGATCCGGTGCAGGTGCCCACAGTGGGTGCAGGTGATCTTGAGGGGCATGTGGGCCTGGATGAGAGGAGGGAGCGGACCCCTGGGGCCACGATGAGGGCCCCTTCTACTGTGGCCATGCGGTGCTAGCAAGCGCCAGGAAGCACCCGCAGCGTCCCGGTGTTCCCGGGGTGTCCGGCAGCGTGCAGCCTGGCTCGGCATCCGAGCTCGGCTCACCGGGCCTTGTAGCATTCGTTGACTCGTCCGCAGCGCGGTCGTAAGTTGCCCTACGGCACAGGACCGTGCAGCGGCCACGCGTCTGGCACCACCTGGGAGAACCATGCTCAAGAGGATTCTGCGGCACCTGCTCATGCTCACCGGTGCCATGAGCGCCAGCGTGGTGGCCTATCACCTGGCGGTCTGCTTCGGAGGCTTCGAGGGGGCCACGGTGCAGGCCAGGCCGCTCACAGGCGTCGGACTGAGCTCCAGTACGGAGCTGCGAAGCCTGTCCGAGCTGGCTCTGTTCGATCGCACCCGGTACTTCGTCAAGGAGCGCTACGTGGAGCCGTCGCGGGTGGATCCCGAGGCCATGTTCGATGCCGCTCTCGATGCCGTGGAGCGGGAGGTCGACAGCGTGCTGCTGGCCCGGGAGCCTGGTGGCCGCCTGCTGCATGTGTCGGTGGGGGCCTACACCACCACCCTCATGCTGGAGCAGATGTCGAACCTCGACGACCTCCGCAGCTCCGTCGGGCAGGTGGCGGCGGTGCTGGAGGAGCGCCTCGACCCCGCAGAGACCGACCTGCGCGAGGTGGAATACGCGCTGGTCAACGGCATGCTCTCCACCCTCGACCCCCACTCCGTGCTCATGCCGCCCAAGGTGGCCAACGACATGAACACCGAGAACCAGGGCGAGTTCGGGGGACTGGGCATCACCATCACGCTGCGCAAGGGACGCCTCACCGTGGAGTACCCCCTCGAGGGCACCCCTGCCTACCGTGCAGGGCTCAAGGCCGGCGACCACATCGTGCGCATCGAGGAACAGTCCACCGTCAACATGGACCTCGACGAGGCCGTCTCCAAGCTGCGAGGTCCGGCCGGCGCCCCCGTGACCATCATGGTCATGCGCGACATCTGGGACGAGGCGCGACCCTTCACCATCGTGCGCGACACCATCCGCATCAACCCGGTGGAGAGCGAGGTGCTCGAGGGTGGCATCGGCTACCTGCGCATCAAGAACTTCCACGCCGCCACCAGCCGGGACATGGACGCGGCCCTCGCCTCCTTCCGACGAGAGCTGGGCGGCGCTCCTGAGGGCCTGGTGCTGGATCTGCGCGACAACCCGGGCGGCTTCCTCACGCAAGCTGTCGAGGTGGCCGATCGCTTCCTCAGCAACGGCGTGGTGGTCTCCACGGTCAGCGCCACGGGCCGACACGACATCGAGCGCGCTGTCGCGCTGCGCACCGAACCCGACTATCCGGTGGTGGTGCTCTGCAGCGCCCACTCGGCCAGCGCCTCCGAGATCGTGGCGGGCGCCCTGCGCAACCTGGATCGGGCCGCGGTGCTCGGCGAGCGCAGCTTCGGCAAGGGCTCCGTGCAGCACCTGTACGAAAACTCCGATCAATCGCAGCTCAAGCTGACCGTCGCCGAGTACTTCACTCCGGGTGATCACAGCATCCAGTCGGTGGGCATCACTCCCGATGTCCAGCTCGTTCCGCAGGTGGTCTACCCGGGCGGACCCGACGATCCCGAGACCGGCGAGGAGGATCCCCGCATGGTGTTCCTGCTGTGGCGGGAGCGGGTCTCCAGGGAAGCGGATCTGGGTGGCCACCTCGAGGCCCGCGCCCTCGCGGCCCAGAGCCCCGCCTACCGCATCGAGTACCTGCGCGACATCAAGGCCGACGAAGAGAACCGCCGCCGCGAGCACCGGGATCTGTCCCGGGACTGGGAGGTCCAGTTCGCCCGCGAGGTGCTGCTCAACACCGAGGGCTCCCGGCGTGCCGACGTGGTGGCCGCGGCCGCCCAGGTGGTGGCTCGCCGCCAGCTCGCCGAAGCCGGCCGCGTCCGCGAGGCCTTCGAGGCGCTGGGCATCGACTGGTCTGCGGGTCCCCAGCCGGCGGAGCCGGATCTGCAGATCGAGCTGCGCCTCGGCGAAGACGGCCTGTTGCTGGCCGGCGTCGAAGAGGACGTGATCCTCGAGGTCACCAACCGGGGCAGCGAACCTGTCCACCAGGTCATGGCCGTCGGCACCTCCGACAACGAGCGCCTCGACGGCTACGAGTACTTCTTCGGCCGGATCGAGCCCGGGGAGACCCGCTCCTGGGCGCAGCAGGTAAAGCTGGACCACGGCTACCCTACCGAGTTCGATCGGGTCTTCTTCACCCTGCGCGACGCCCAGGGTGCGGAGCTGGGCCGCTCCAGTCAGCTCGTGCGCGTCCAGGGCGGCGACGTGCCTCGCTTCTCCTACCGCTTCCAGCTGTTGGACGATGGTTCCGGGTCCTCGGAGGGCGACGGAGACGGTCTCCCGGAGCCGGGAGAGACCATCGATCTCCAGGTGGAGATCACCAACGTCTCCGCGGCTGCGGCGGTGGAGGCTTTCGCCAAGATCCGCAGCCTGTCCGGTGGCGATCTCGATCTTCGCATGGGCACCGTCGAGCTGGGAGCTCCAGCAGCGGATGAGACCGTCACCGGGCGCATGACCTTCGCGATCCCGGCCGAGGTGGAGAGCAGCTCCCTGCCGGTGGAGTTCGTGGTGGGCGACAACGAGCTGTTCGACTTCGGAGCGGTGCTGCGCGCGGGCTTCTACGAATACTCCACCCAGCGGGAGGAGCTGTCGATTCCCATGGCGGGCCAGGGCATGACCACCGAGGAGCAGGCGGCAGCCCTGGCGTCCCTGGCGGAGTGGCGCCAGCCGCCGTCCCTCGAGATCACCCGGCATCCGCGAGCGCTGGTGGGTGACCCCGACGTGGTCCTGTCAGGCCTCGTGCGGGACGACAGCGGTGTCAAGGACGTGATCGTCTTCCACAGCTGGCAGGACTCCCCGCGGCTCGATGGTCTGTACCCTGTGGGCGAAGCTCCCTCGATCACGGATCAGGCCAACCTGGTGGGAGGAGAAGAGAAGATCTACTTCCGTGGTGGCGCTGGTGGCATCACCTCGGTGCCGTTCTCTGTGGAACAGGTCCTGCGCGAAGGCTCCAACACCTTCGTCATCCTCGCCCATGACGACCAGGGGCTCAGCCTGGCCCGCGCGGTGAGCGTGTACTACGAGCCGGGGATCGAGGTCAGCCAGGCCCCGGCGCCAGCAGCTCCCTGATCTCAGGTCGCTGCTAGAAGACGACACCAGTGGAGGCACCCACGAAGAGCATGTCGTGGAGCCCGCCCTCGATTCGCAGGGTGGCCCGGTCGTTGAAGTTGAAGCGGATCGCCATGCCCACATCCACGATGGGCAGGACCTTGGGGATGCGCTTGGCGCCGTCATCGCCGCAGCCTGCGGCCTGTCGCTCGTAGGCTGAGGCGCTCTGGGGATCGAGCAGGCTGCCGTCACCCTCGGCGCAGGTGGGATCGCCGGTGGCGTTGGGCCCGGGAGCCCAGCGGGTGAGCTGTCCGGTCATGATGAGCATGCCCAGGCCGCCGTAGGGCATGAAGCCCAGCCAGTCCGTGGCCTTGAGCTCGTGTCCGTAGTTGGCGCCGAAGTCCACGATGCCCAGGCGCTCGGGCAGGATGTAGTCGCCGTCCTGGTAGTTGGGCGGATCTTCCACGTCGTCCCAGTAGCCCTCGTTGATGAGGTTGCCGAGGTACTCGAAGTAGAAGATGCCGTTGGTTGAATCCTGCTTGGCTACGAATTCGAGGCCCACGCCCCAGGCACGGACGGAGGGCCGATCCAGGTGGCCCTCGGGGTCGCCTTCGTCGAAGTACCAGATGTCGAGCAGGGAGTCTGGGATGGAAAAATAGCGCCCGCGGAAGTTGATCTCCATCAAGAAGTTGCGCACGCGATCCGGGCCCACCGTGCCCGGTGCCGCCTCGGCCGGGTCGGGTTCCTGGGCGTCTGCACCCAGCAGCGGCGGGACCAGCGGAAGATCCTGGCCGGCGCTGGCTACGGCCGTTGTGGGGATTCCCAGAGCGAGGATGATAGGGAGTGGAGAGCGCATCGAACCTCCATGGAGCGGTCATCCAATCCTGGGGATACGCCGACCACTTGTCAACCGGGTCCAGAGATGCAGGCAGGCAGCCGGGCGAGCCGCCCCGACATAGAGCGTCATCCGCGCACGCGCAGGCTGCGCTGGAGCGCGGCGGTTGTGCTCTGGGTGGGCCTGGTGGGCTGCGGCTACAAGGTCGGGTCGCCCGCCCCTGCGCTGGGCTTGAGGCCCGGTACGGTGGAGGCGCCCGTGGCCGAGGCGGGCCTGCCCGAGGCCATGACCTCCGCGCTGACCGCGGCCATCCGCCGTCACCAGGCCCAGGGGAGCGACATGGTCTCCGTGCGCGTGCACCACGCCGAGCTCCGGCCGCTGTCGAGCCGCGACGGCGCGGTCTACGCATACCAAGCCGAGCTGGCGGCCAGCTTCCAGCTGCTCGGCGCCAGCCCCCGCCAGCTGGAGCTGCAGCGCAGCACCACCGTATCTCTGCCCCAGGGAGGCTCTCAGGGACTCGTGGCCCTGCGGGCAGCCGCCTTCGCAGGGCTGGCGGTGGTCCTCGCCGACGAAGCGGTGGACCTGCTGCTGCACGCGCCACCTCCGCCCAGCGCGCCGGTGGTCCCGTGAGCGCTCGCCGCCGGCCAGGTCCCGCGGAGCCCTTCCGGCTGGGCGAGCAGCTCGACCCTGTCTACCTGCTGTGGGGTGACGAGGATCTGCTGGTGAGGCAGGCGGTGGACCTGGTGGCGGAGCGCGCGCTGCAGGGCGGCCCGGCCGCGTTCAACCGCGCAGAGGGCTCCGCCGGCGTCGATGGCGTCGTGTCAGGCCTGCTCTCCCAGGCGCGCACCCCTCCCATGATGGGCCCTCGACGCCTGGTGGTCATCCGCGAGATGGAGAACGCCAAGGTGCGCGATCTGGATGCGCTCCTAGAGTACTGCGCCTCCCCCGTCCCCAGCACGGTGTTGCTCATGTGCGGGCGCAAGCTCCCCGCGGCCGAGGGCGGCAAGGACCGCGGAGCTCGACTACGAAACCTGGTGCGCAAGCAGGGCTGCATGGAGCGTTTTCGAGCCGAGCAGCAGGATCCGGTGGCCTTCGTGCGCGCTCGCTGCACCGCTGCTGGGTGCCAGATCGGTGGCAGACAGGCCCGGGCGCTGGTGGAAGTGGTGGGCCGCGATCTTGGACAGCTGGCAGGTGAGATCGACAAGCTGGTGGCCTATGTCGGTGGCTCGGGGCGCATCGGGACCGAACACGTGGAAGCGGTCTGTTCGCTGCTGGCTGATGCGGTGGTCTTCGACCTGAGCGATGCCATCGTGCGGGGACAGGCCGGCCTGGCCCTGGCCATCGCCCATCGGCTGCTGGAAGAGGGCCACGCTCCCGCACGCGTCATGCCGCTGGTGTGCTGGCAGGTGCGGCAGCTGCTGCTGCTGCAGGACTGTCTGCGGCGGGGTTCCAGCCCCTATGACGAAGGCATCCGCATGCCGCGGGCCAAGCTCGACGCAGCCCGCGCGAGCCTGCGGCGGCACCCCCTGCGCGCGGAGCGGGTGCTCGAGATCCTGGCGGCGTCCACCCAGGCCATGCGCAGCAACAGGGCCGGGGAACGAAGGGTCTTCGAGTCCCTGGTGCTTCAGCTGGCGATGCGCTGAGCGCGCTGGCTACTCGGCGCTCATGCCGTTGACAGCGTGGGTCAGGCGGCTGACGCGGCGCGAGGCGTTGCGCTTGTGGATCACGCCCTTCTGGGAGACGCGCTGGATGATGCTGACGGTGTCGGGAAGCAGCGCCTTGGCGGTGTCGACGTCGCCCGCCTCGATGGCGCTGCGGAGCTTCTTGATCTGGTTGCGCATGCGGGTGCGGTAGCCGCGGTTGCGCAGGCGGCGCTCGCTGGACTGCCGGGCGCGCTTGATGGCATCTTTGTGGTTGGCCACGGGGATCTCCTGGTCAGGTCGAGGGGAGAGGCCGGCCCGGCACCGCGCCTGCGGCGTGAGGGGCTGGCCCGCTTGTCGGAACCCGGGGCGTCTAACCGGCAGGCCGAGATGGGCAAGTTCATTCCTCGATCCTCGTGGAAGCCCCTGCCTGGCGGCCAGAGCGAGGGTCGTGATGGATCACGCTGAGGGGCCATGCACCGATTGACATGGCCACCGACGCCGGCTAGTTAGCGCCATCTAGCTGCAGCGAACCTCGGCCAATATCGAGGAAAGGCAAGGAAAAGCATGAATATCGCCGTTGTCGGGACTGGATACGTCGGGTTGGTGGTCGGTACCTGTCTGGCCGACATGGGCCACCAGGTGGTCTGCGTGGACAACGATCTCGAGAAGGTGGCGGGCCTGCGCCGGGGAATCATCCCCATCTACGAACCCGGCCTCGAGCACCTGGTCAAGCGCAACGTGCACGAGGAGCGCCTGAGCTTCACCGACGATGCTCCGGCGGCCATCAAGGAAGCAGAGGTGGCCTTCATCGCGGTGGGCACCCCCTCCACCGACAGCGGCTCGGCCGATCTCAGCGGTGTCCGCGCCGTGGCGCGGCTGGTGGGTGAGAGCGCCCCAGGGCCCCGCACCGTGGTCATCAAGTCGACGGTGCCGGTGGGCACGGCCGACGTGGTGCGCGCCATCCTGGCCGAGTCGTCGGCGCACCGGCACGAGGTGGTGTCCAACCCCGAGTTCCTGAAAGAGGGCACCGCCATCGAGGACTTCCGCAACCCCGATCGCATCATCGTCGGCTGTGGCAGCGAGGCGCCTCGACGCGTGATGGAGCGGCTGTACAAGCCGCTGTTGCGCACCGGCAAGCCCATCCTCTTCATGGACAACCGCTCGGCCGAGATGTCCAAGTACGCCTCCAACGCCTTCCTGGCCACGCGGATCAGCTTCGTGAACGAGCTCGCCCTGCTCTGCGAGCGGGTGGACGCTGACATCGACGCGGTGCGCCGCGGCGCGGGCTCCGACTCTCGCATCGGGCTGCGGTTCTTCTTCCCGGGTGTGGGCTACGGTGGTTCCTGCTTCCCCAAGGACGTGCGGGCTCTGCAGCACACGGCGCACCAGCACGACTTCCACCTGCGCATCGTCGAAGCTGTGGAGTCGGTCAACCTCGAGCAGAAGCGCATCCTGGCCCGCAAGGTCTTCCAGCGCTTCGGCCCCGATCTCACGGGTTTGCGGATCGCCCTCTGGGGCCTGGCCTTCAAGCCCCGGACCGACGACATGCGCGAGGCCCCGTCCAGGATCCTGGTGGATCTGCTGCTGGAGGCGGGCGCTCACATCGTGGCCTACGATCCCGAGGCCATGGACGAGGCTCGCCACCTGATCGGCGACCGCATCGCCTACGCCGATTCCAGCCTGGAGGCGCTCGACGGCGCCGACATGCTCCTGGTGGTCACCGAGTGGAACGAGTTCCGCAGCCCCGACTTCGAGGAGCTGCGGGAGCGCCTCTCCCGCCCCGTGGTCTTCGATGGTCGGAACATCTACGATCCCGCGGAGCTGGCATCCCTGGGCTTCGAGTACTACTGCATCGGTCGCGGAACGCCTGTCTTTCCTGCCTGATGAGCCGGTCCTCGCGGGAGCCTCCCCAGCGGTCTCGGCCCGCTGGGCTGGCCCCCTGGTCTTTCCCGACGAGCCGCTTTGCACTACGATGTTGGGGCACAGGAGTGAGCATGAGATCCGGCAAGATCAACGTCATCGGCGTAATCATCGTCATCGTGCTGGCCATCGCGGGCATCTGGGCCTACACCTTCGGTCCCTACTACTGGGATGCGGTGCACATGAAGGAGGTGGTGCAGGCCACCTGCCTCACCTTCCAGGATCGCGGTGAGCCCAAGGCGCTGGAGCGCCTCACCTCCGAGCTCTACAAGCGGGAGATCCCCGAGTACATCGTCGAAGACGACTGCAGGCTCGACAAACGACGCGATGTCTACACCGTCACCTGTTCCTATGTGGTGGAGGAGAACTGGCCCTTCACCAGCAAGACGCAGGTCATGGAGTTCAACATCGTGGCCTCCCGTGGCCCCCACGGCTGGATCGAGAAGTAGGGGACACAGCAGGTCAACGGGCGCCGCGAGCCGCCTCGCGCTCGGGTCCCGTGTTACTCCCCATCGCTCCGGCGGCCTGTCCGTCGGTGTTCGAACGCCGCGGCCAGCTCATGCTGGCTGCGAGGAACTGAGGAAGCGAGACAGATGCAGCGCATACCCATGACACCGCGCGGCTACGAGCTGGTCAGAGAAGAGCTGCGAAACCACCGCGAGGTCCTGCGTCCCGAGAACGTGCGCCCCCTCGAAGAGGCGCGCGGGCTTCGTGCGCTGGGCCGTCGAGCGTTGGGAGCCACACCCTGGCGGTGCTGCGCGTGAGCGGCCGGTTGAGGGCTCCGGGCCGTCCGCGCCGTGATCAGCGAGGCGCCCCGCGTCGCGAAGACCACACATCGACCACGGGCCCCCCGGCCGGCGCCCGGTGTCCGCTACGGCGCCGGTGCAGCGCGCGGAGGCGGGTTCAACCGGAGGTGCCCAACGGCGTAGGTTCCGTCTCCGGAGACGGGCGTCACCTCGAGCCGCGCCGGTCGCTTCAGCGGTGTCCGCAGTCGCACCCAGTACACGGCGAGCCCCTGGCACCTCCCCTCGGCCGGCCCGTGGAGGAACGCGCGGCCGCCCTCAGCCCCACGTAGCACCACCTTGTACCGGTCGTTGCAGTCCAGGCTGAGCTCGTAGCCCCGCAAGCTGGGCTGCCCGGCGAGCGGCACCTGCAGCCGGGTGTGCGAAGGGATGCGCGCGACGCCCTCTTCCGTGACGGGAGTCCCCTCCGGCCGCACGGCGCTGAGCTGGGCCAGGTCCACAACCTTGAGCGCCTGGAATGTTCGAGGTGGCGTGCCGACCCGCACGGCGACGGGCACCAGCAGGAGCAGCACCAGGCCAACCTGGGCCGCCGTCGCTAGCCAGCCACTGCCCTGAAGCTCCGGCCGGGGCCGAGGTGAGACGGTGACGAGTGGACCCAGCACCGTGGGGAAAGCCAGGGCCGCAAGCCCGGGCAGCCCCTCGGCGTACTGCCGCAGCTCGTCGATGAACCCAAAGGGCACGGCGAGCAGCAGCAGCGGGACCACGACCAGCGCCGCGGCCCGCGCACCTCGAGGCTTGGTGTTCCAGTCCCGCAGCGCCAACGCCCAGATCAGCACAGCGAGCAGCAGCGCCACGGACCAGGACTGCGTCAGCCTCCACCAGGTGAGGTTGTGGCTGAGCAGGTGGAACTCAACAAAGCCCCCAACGCTGTCGGAGAAGAGCAGCCCGGACAGCGCCAGTCGAACCGCCAGCACGCCGGCGCAGCAGCCCACGGCCCGGGCAGCGCTGGCCAGCGGGGGCTCCGTGCCTCGGTCCATGTACGCCACTGCGAGCGGGATAGCGACCGCCGTCTCCTTGTGGAGCGCGGCAAGCAGCAGCAGTCCGAAGTACAGGACCCTGCGCCGGCGGTAGGCGGCGTACAGGGTCCAGCAGAAGATGGTCGGCGTGAAGGGGTCGTAGGGATACGCGTAGTAACGATGCAGCAGGGGCCACAGCGACAACGCCACGCACGCCCACACGAGATGCGTGCCGGCCGGTGCGTCGTACAGCGCGCGTAAGAAACGGCGCAGCCCCTCGACCAGCAACAGCAGCGAGCCGAGGATCATCCAGTACCAGAGGACGAGGTGCGGCCGGCTCACGAAGTCCGGTGGGTACAACAGGCGGCCCCAGCCCAGCCACCGGAGCGGCTGCTCCAGCCAGCTGATGAGCTGCGGGCTGGCGTACGCGGCCGCCACCCGCACGTAGCTGAAGACGAGCATGCGGGTGACGAAGGGCTTGTGCGCCGTGCCGTCCACCAGTGAGTCGAAAGCGGCGACGGAGTAGCAGTGCTCACCGACCTCGCCGCGCGACCCCTGGTGCCCCACGTGGGGCACCCACTGGCTGCTGCCGGGACTGACCGTCGAGAACGCGAATCTG
>CAZEJJ010000051.1:0-42154 GCA_964512185.1 uncultured Enterobacterales bacterium
GCTGCCAAGGCGTGGATGGCTACTCGAGGTAGGGGGCGCTCGTCAAACTCGGGTGTGGGGGTGGTTGGGAACTTCCGAGCGCGTGCACTAGCCGCCAGCCTGGGCGGGCAAGGCCAGCGAGCACGTCAGCTCCCGGCCTGGGTGCTGCCAGTCCGAGCCGGGCCGGGCCTGCCACGCACGGGCCTGCTCGTCACCCCAGGCAATCGGCGGCCACCCCGCACAGGGCGCCCTCTTCGAGACCGCGGTCGTCGCGGAGCTGCGCGGGCGATGCTCGCTGCTGTCGCCACGACCGGCGCTGTACCACTGGCGCTCCCACCGCGGGGCCGAGGTGGACGTCGTCCTGGAGTGCGACGGCGTGCTCTTCTCATCGAGGCCAGCCTCGAGAGCCGCCCGTCCAGGCGCGACACCACGGGGATCACGGCAGTCCGGAAGACCTACCCCCACAGAGAGATCGGCCCCGGCCTGGTGCTGTGCCCGGCGGAGACGCCCCTGCGGCTGAGAGCAGGCGACAGAGCCCCGAATCTACTGCAGCCCTGCAGTCGCGACAGCGGCCGTCCCTGCTTGCAGCGCTCTCGGTCGACGTGCTGAAGCCACCCGTTACGGACGCCTCCCTCGCCCGCTACTGCGCAGAACCGGCCTCGCTGAGCGCCTGCTGACCCTCGCTACGATTCGGGGTGGCCGCCTGTCGGCGACCTGTTCTGTCGCCTGCTCTTGGAGCATCGCAGAACCAAGAGCGAGAGATGTTCGCCACAGTGCAGTTGCCATCAGTGTACACCACATAGAGAGACCCATCCCACCCACTTCCACAGAAATCGATGGTATCAATCGTCGCGACAGCTTCGTCCTCGACACGTACGCCGGCCGCATCGGATCCGGGCTGGATGGTCATCCAATGCAGCGTCACGTTCGCGGCCCTACCGCTGATAACGAAGCCCGCACTCCCCGCGCTGTGTCCATCCAGCACGACGTCTTCTGGATGATCGCCGCCACCGATGATGGTTAACTCCATGTCTTCGATGGTCACGTACTCCTCGTATGTGCCTGGGCACAGCTCGATGAAGCTGCCATCAGACGCGGCGTCCACCGCGTCCTGGATCGTCGAAAAGTCTCCGCTGCCATCCGCGCAGACCAGGTACTCGTCCTCATAGCCGTTGCAGTCCTGGTCGATGCCGTCGCCAGTGATCTCCGTTGCACCGGGATTGATGCTGGCATCTGAGTCGTCGCAGTCGCTATCGTCTTCCACGTAGCCACTGGGCGGATCACAGGCGGGTGACTGGACGCTGGCGTCCCCGTAGGAGTCGCCATCGCTGTCTGCGTACCACATGGTGCGACCGGTGACGCCCGGATCATCGTCGTCCACCAGCCCGTCGCAGTCGTTGTCGATGCTGTCGCACACCTCGGTGGCGTCGGGATTCGCGTCCGCGTCCTCATCATCGCAGTCCGTGCCGCCGTCTACCTCGACCGAGTCGTAGCCATCACCGTCCACGTCCGTCAGGTCTACTCCGTCGCAGTCCTGGTCCACGCCGTCGTATGCCGTCTCGTTCGCATCGGGATGGGAAGCGGCATCATCGTCGTCGCAATCATCGCCCTCGGCCTCAACTGAGTCGTAGCCGTCTCCGTCCACATCCGTCAGGTCCGCACCGTCGCAGTCCTGATCGATTCCATCGTAGGGAATCTCGGTGGCGGATTCACAGGCTGTGTCAGCGGGCTTCGGGTCGAAGCAGCCAGACGAGGAGGCAGCGAAGACCACAGCGAGAAGCATGTTCGACGAGCCTTGCATGTCTACGCGATCCTCATCCCGACCACGATCACCTCGCAGCGCACGTCGCTTCCCCCGCCACCGTCGTACACCGCTGTCACGCGGAGTGTTCCGCTGACCGTGCTGTTTCCGTCCACGAGGCTGGTCGCGCGGCGGATGTCGTCCACCGCCAGGGCATTCATGGAGATGGTATCCGAGATCGCGTCACCGCTGTTCTTCACGGTGACCGAATCGCCAGCGATGCCGGTGGCGTCCCGCTTGATCACGATCACGTCCACGACACGGATCTTGTCGTTGATGGCAATATCGTAGTTCGTGGAGGAGTTGGCGGTGATGTCGAAGTAGTGGAACACAAGCGGGCTGGCCTCGGGACGCTCGTTCGCTGTCTCCACCATGTTCCCGCCACCGAGGGTGGAGAGATCCACGCTCTGGTCGAGGGTCAGCGTATACCCGGAGTGAGCCTCTCCGCCGGCAGATCCCCTGCCCGCGCGCTGCCCACGTGGATCCATCCTTGGCTCATGGCTGGCCTCCCAGGAACTGGCGCGCAGCCTCCATAGCCAGCATCATCGCGTCCTGGGGCACGCGCACCATGTGCCGCTGCTCCTCGGCTCCCTCGCCGCCCAGCTTGACCACCATCTGCCGGCCCCAGCCCAGCAGAGCGAGCGCGCGGTCGTAGTACTCGCGGCCCAAGTGGTAGTAGCGGCAGCGGGCCAGCAGGTAGCGCTCCTCGAAGCGCTGCAGCGCCACCTGCAGGGCCTGCAGCTGCCGCGGCTGCAGCGCGCCGAAGGCCTGCTGGTCGAAGCGGCCCAGGTTGACCGTGTCGCGCAGGTAGAGGATGTCGGTGAGCTGGCGGCCCGGGTAGGCGGAGAAGTCCTTCATCAGCAGGCGCAGGTTGCGCTCCAGCAGCTTGCGGCGCCGCACCGGCTCGGTCAGGTAGCCGTAGTGCAGGATCTGCACGTCGGGGGCCACGATCCACGGCTCGATGGATACGTTCAGCTCACGCTCCGGGTGCTCGTGCACAGCGCCGAAGAAGCGGTAGCCGCGGTGGTTGCGGAACAAGCGGAAGGGGATCTCCACCTGGGTGGAGCCGCGGTCGAAGATGTGGTTGTGCTGGGCGATGGCGTAGGCCTCGAAGTGCTCGGCCTGCAGCAGGCGCCGCAGCCGCTCGCCGTTCACCAGGCGCTCGTCGCCGTCGATCCACAGGATCCAGTCGCCCTCGGCACCCTCCAGAGACATGTCGCGAGCCAGGCCGAAGTCGTCGGGCCACTCGGCCTGGCGCAGGATCAGCGGCTGGGGGCAGCGCTGGGAGAAGGAGCGAATGAGATCGAGGGTGGCGTCCTGGGAGCCCGTGTCCAGGATGCGGATCTCATCGGCGATGCAGCGGATGCTCTCCAGGGTGGTCAGCAGGGTCTCGGCCTCGTCGCGCACGATCAAGCAGGCGCTCACCGTGGGGCGCGGGCGGGTGGCCAGGCGCTTGCGCGCGGGGCGATCCGGCTCCGCGGGGATGGAGCCCACCGTGTAGGCCGCGATCCAGCAGCGGGCCGGCTCGCCGCCCCACTGGGCCTCGCCCTCCAGGGTGAGCCCCAGGTCGAAGTCCGATCCGAACCAGGTGCAGATGTCGTGGTAGGTGGGAGACACCCGCTGACCAGGCACGGAGCCCGGGGCCGAGGGCAGGGCGTGCACCAGCTTACCCCCCGGCTGCACGCGGGCGGCGAGCCAGTGCAGGAAAGCAGGGCGGTCCGGAGCGCAGAGAAGGCCACCCAGGTCCAGCGCGGCAGCGGCGGTGAGCTCCTCGCGCCCGGGCTGGATGGGGAAGACCGCGGCGCCGGTGCGCTCGGAGATGGCTCCGGCCAGCTGCTCGCCGCCCACCAGGGCCAGCGAGCAGAAGCCCTGCAGCCGGGAGCAGATCTCGTCCAGCAGGCTGGAGGTCCAGCCCTGCCAGCGCGCCACCGCCGGCTCGAAGCGCGGCTCGACGGGCTGGCCGGCGGCGTCGCCGTCGCCCCGGCGGGCCAGGCTGCGGCGGATGGGAAGCTCGTAGGCGTCAGCGCGACGCCGCAGGTGCCGGCAGAACACGGCCTCCCACCTCTGCGCGATCAGCGCCGCGTCGTGCTGCTGGGCGCGCGCCTGCCCCGCCGCCGACATGGCGGCGCGCTGCTCGGGCTCGTGCAGCAGCTGCACCACCCGGTCGGCGAAGCGCGGCAGCAGGCCTGGACCATCGGGCAGCAGCACCGCGGCCGCCGGATCGAAGGTCTCGGGCAGGGCCCCGCGGGTGGTGGCCACCGCCGGCAGCCCGCAGGCCTGGGCCTCGATCGCGGCAATGCAGGAGGTCTCGTCGAAGCGCGCCGGGTAGAGCATCAGCGCAGCGCGGCTGAGCAGCCGGTAGAGCTCGGGCTTGCTCAGGTGCCCGCTGTGCTCGGCGCCTGCGGTGGCCTGCACGCGCGCGTCCATCTGCTGGCAGAAGGCTTCTACCTCGCCGCCCGCCGGCTCGTGGAAGGAGCGGTAGCGCGCCACCAGCAGGCGGGCTTCGGGACAGCGAGCGTGGATGGAGGGCCAGGCGGCCAGCAGGAGCGCCAGGCCCCGCTCGGGCCGCGACAGGTGCACCAGCAGCGGCGGCTCGGACTCCTGGCGCGGGGGCACCAGGGACAGCTCCACCGGGTTCTGCACCACGTCGGTGAGCGCGTCGAGGCCAGGGTGGCGCTCCAGGGTGCGCCGCCGGTGCCACTGGCTGACGAAGACCAGCAGGTCGCCCCAGACCAGCCAGTCGCGCACCGGCATGGTGTCGAGCACGTCCTGGCACCACAGCACCCGCAGCCCGGCGCGCACAGGGCGCTGCAGAAGGTCGGGGAAGCGCAGCGAGACGAACACGTCCCAGCGCCGCAGCCGGGCTACCCGGTCGAGCTGATCCATGTCGTGGTAGGTGACCTCGTCGTACAGCCCCGGCTGCTCGCAGCGGGTGAACACCTCCACGTGGTGGCCGCGGGCGGCCAGCGCCCTGGCCGCGAACACCAGCGCGCTCTCGGAGCCGCCCAGGCAGCGCTGCCAGGGCGTGCGCCCGTCCATGGGCACGCTGCGGGTGGCGAAGGCGATGGACAGGGGCAGAAGCTCAGCTGCCAGGGCCTCGTCGCCCGTGCCTGCTGCCGCTTCTCTGATCGCCTCGTCCCTCAAGTCTGCCCCTGGGTGGTTCCGATCTCGATGTTCGCGCTGACGCCTCCTCGCGTACCTTTTCAGTACATCAGGAAAAAAAATGGACACCAGAAAGTTCAAGTATTTTCGCCGAGTATCCTGAAACAACGTCGTAGACGACGAGACAGGCATGCGGCCTTGCTTGCTCAGGAGCGCGCCAGGCCGCCCACCGGGCGCAGCGGGCGCCCGCCCTGATGGCCCCCTCCACCTTGCCGCAGCCGCCCCCCGTCTCTATGCTTCGAGGCATGGACGATCTCCTTAGCCAGAGCCTACAGGTCATCGCCGCCCTCAACGACGCGGGGGTGGACTACGCGGTGATCGGCGGTGTGGCCATGAACCTGCACGGCTTGGTGCGCGCCACCGAAGACCTCGATCTGCTCCTGAAGGCCGAGGAAGACAACATCGCCCGGCTGCGTCAGGCACTGCGAAGGGTCTACGACGATCCCTGCATCGCGGACATCACAGCCGCCGACCTGTGCGGCGAGTACCCCGCCGTGCGCTACGGTCCGCCCACAGGCGCGCTGTACCTGGATATCCTCACCCGCCTGGGCGAAGCGGTGCTCTTCGAGGACCTGGAGATCACCGTGGTGGACCTGGAAGGGGTCTCCGTCCACGTCGCGTCCCCTCGCTCGCTGCACGCGATGAAGAAGGGCACGATCAGGCCCCTCGACCACGCAGACGCCGAGGCCCTGCGCCGCGTCTTCGGCCTGGATGATTGAGGAGGATCCCATGCCCGTCACGCGCTACCGGCACGTCGCGGACATGCCCCCTGTTCCGCGAGCCGAACCCCAGGAGCTGGCCGATCGCATCCGCGCCGCTTGGCGCCGCGCAGCTGTACTGGCGGGCCTCGCCCCCCCTCGCGGCGTGCAGCGCTTCCGCAGCCTCGACGAGGCACAGGCGGCCCGCCACCAGGCCACCCGCAGGCGGGTGCGGGGGCAACAACAGGTTCCAGGTTGATAGGATTGCGACGTAATCCTATCAACCTGGAACCTGTTCCCCGCTGCTCCCCCCGCTAGCCCTCCGGCCCATACCCCCAGCGCCCCTGCACCTCTGCCACCTCGGAGCGGTGGCCCTCGGTGTCTTCCAGCTCGAAGTAGAAGACGTAGCTGGTGGCCCCGTCGCAGGTGACGTCGATCTGGTCGCCCATGGCCGAGCCGTAGCACAGGCCGTTCTCGTCGCACACCAGGGCGAGCCGCGCCACGAAGTCGCCGCCGCCGTCGCGCATGTCGACGCCGTCTTCGATGTAGGTGAGCAGGGTGGAGGCGCCCTGGGGATCGTCGCCCACGGCCTGGAGGCCCCACCACTCAGTGCCGTCGTCGTAGCTGTAGCACCAGGCGTCGGCCTCTTCGATGACAGGCTTGTTGCCCTGCATCGGCGGCTCCGAGTCGCTGTCGTCGGGCGTGTAGGGGGTGTCGCTGTCGTCCTGGGGCGCGAAGTACAGGTGGCCCGGCGGACCCCAGCAGGCGACCAGGGCGCCACAGAGCGCGGCTGCGATGAACGAGCGGCGGGCCATGTTCCTCCTCGCTGCAACAAGGTAGCGGAAGCAGCGAGCCCTCCGCAGGCCCCGAGGCGCTGCCGCAGCGCCCTTGTCGACCTGACCCACGGGGCAAAGCCCCTTTCTCAAGGCAAGCGGCGGCCGGACTGACGATCTTTTTACCCCGCCGTGACCCTTCGCCTGTTGCCAGCGAGAGGGGCAGCCACCGACTATGCTCCCTGGAGAGCAGGAGCACCGCAGGAGGCAGCGTGGCCGTTCACCACAGGCAGATTCTCCCCGTCATGGCGGTCATCACCGCGCTGGGCCTGGCCCCGCTGGCCTGCCAGCCCCCCACCATCGACAAGCCCGGGGACTCCAGCGAGCCCGAGGGAGACAGCGACAGCGACAGCGACAGCGACAGCGACAGCGACACCGACAGCGACGCCGACAGCGACACCGACACCGATCCCTCCCAGTTCGACTGCGACGATCAGCCCCCCCTGACCTACGAAGCGGTGGAGCTGCGGGCCTGGGCCAGCGAGGATCTCTGCTTCGACGACGCCGGCAACCTGATCGGCTCGGACATGCAGCACATCTACAAGACCAGCTACGACGGCGACCGGGAGACCTGGGTGGCCAACCTGCCCTTCCGCGCCGGCATGCGCATGCTGCCCACGGGCGAGGTGGTCATCGCCAACGATCAGCGTGGATCCCTGATGAAGATCCACGAGGACGGCAGCTACGAGACCCTGCTGGGCAGCCTGCGCTACCCCAACGGCATCGAGATCGGCCGGGACGGCTTCATCTACCTCACCGAGCACGACAACCAGCGCGTGCTGCGGGTGGATCCCGACACGGGCGAGTACACCGCCCTGGCCGAGGGTCTGCTGCAGAGCCCCAACGGCATCAGCTTCAACGAGGACTTCAGCGCCCTGTACATCGGTGAATTCTCGGGCCGCCGCCGCATCTACAAGCTGCCCATCGACGAGGACGGCGTCCCAGGTGAGCTGGAGATCTGGGCTGACAACGTCGGCACCGGCTGGCTGGACGGCATGGGGGTGGATGTGTGCGGCAATGTGTACGTGGCCGACTACGGCGCCTCGCGCATCCTGCGCTACACGCCAGATGGAGAGTACGACGACGTGGTGATCAGCGGGCGCGACCTGGGGGGCTATGTCTACCTGCCCAACTTCGACTGGGGCTCGGGCGTGGGCGGCTGGGACCCCTTGAAGCTCTACATCCCCGAAGGCTGGTCTTCGCAGAAGACCTTCGAGCTGGACCTGGGCATCCCCTCCAAGGTGCGCTGACATGACCACCCGACACCTCGCCGTCTTCACGAGCCTGCTGCTGGCCTGCCACCCCGCCGACGACAGCGACCCCGGCGTCGCCTGGGAGTGTTTGATCCCCAGCGGCGACGATCCCGACTACGCCCACCAGGTGGGCTGCTGGGACGACTTCTCGGCGCTGGCCTCGCTGCCGCTGGACGCCTCCATCCCCGGCGCCAGCTCCGTCAAGACCGTGCTGGACCGCTCCGACTCCGACACGCTGTACTTCCAGAACTCCGAGCGCTACACCATCCACTGGGACTTCGCCTGGGCCAACCTGAGCGGCGACGGCCTGCCCCTGGTGCCCGACCTGGGCCAGTTCAACCTCACCGAGTACTACAGCCCCTCGCGGCGCTTCTTGCTGGGCGCGGTCACCTTCTACGAAGAGCCCGACGTGTGGGCCTACGAGATCGCCCCCTACGACACCGCCAGCGCCGACATGATCGCCACGGCCTACCGGGCCATCGCCGCCAACGCCTACTTCGGCGACGAGCTCTACTTCCACCCCAGCTCCGCCAGCATCGAAGACCGCGTGGACGACCTGCCCTCGGACATCCAGATCATCACCACCGACGAGCTGTTCGAGGGCATCAGCTACCAGCCGCTCAATCTCGGCTGCTCCATGGGCACCCTGGGCTTCTACGAAGAGGAGGACATCGAGGACGTCAGCTCCCGCGAGATCGTGGTGCTGCAGGCGGTGCCCAACGACATCAGCGTGGTCTCGGGCATCATCACCGCCACCTGGCAGACCCCCCTGTCGCACATCAACGTGCTGTCCCAGAACCGCGGCACCCCCAACATGGCCCTGCGCGACGCCTGGGAGCACGAAGACCTGCGCGCCCTGGAGGCCCAGTGGGTGGAGCTGTGCGTCGATTCCATGGACTGGAGCATCCGCGAGGTCACCCAGGAAGAAGCCGACGCCTGGTGGGAGGAGTTCCGCCCCGACCCACTCGAGGTCTCCCCCATGGATCTCTCCGTCACCGACCTGCGGGACGAAGATGAGATCCTCGACCTCGACAGCTACGATCTGGACGGCGCCATCACCGCCGCCGTGCCCGCCTTCGGCGGCAAGGCCACCCACTACGGCGGCCTGGCGCTGATCGGCGACGAGGTTCCCCACCCCACGGCCTTCGTGGTTCCGGTCTACTACTACCACCAGCACATGGAGCAGGCCGGCCTGTTCGAGGTGGCCGAGGCCATGCTGGCCGACGAGGACTTCCAGGGCGACGCCGCGCTGCGCCGCGAGCGCCTGGAGGAGCTGCAACAGGCCATCAAGGAGGCCCCCATCGACGAGGACTTCCTCGCCCTGCTGCTGGACAAGCTCGAGGCCGACTACCCGGGCATCCGCATGCGCTTCCGCTCCTCCACCAACGCCGAGGATCTCAACGGCTTCAACGGCGCGGGGCTGTACGACAGCGAGTCCGCCACCCCCGGCGACACCAGCGATCCGGTGGACCAGGCGGTCAAGAACGTGTGGGCCAGCCTGTGGAGCTACCGCGCCTACGAGGAGCGCGAGTACTACAGCATCTCCCACATCGACATCGGCATGGCCCTGCTGGTGCACCACAGCTTCCCCGACGAGGAGGCCAACGGCGTGGCCATCACCGCCAACATCTACGACACCACCGGCATGGAGCCGGCGTTCTACGTGAACGTGCAGCTGGGCGAAGAGTCGGTGGTGCAGCCCGAGGCCGGGGTCACCAGCGACGTGTTCCTGTACTACTACGACATGCCGGGCCAACCCATCGTCTTCCTGGGCAACTCCAGCCTGGTGGACGAAGGCGAGACCGTGCTCTCGGCGGCCCAGACCTACGAGCTGGGCACGGCGCTCTCCGCCATCCACCAGTACTTCTTCGAGGTCTACGGCGGGGGCAGCGAGTTCTACGGCATGGACGTGGAGTTCAAGTTCGACGACGACTGGGACGAGGATCCCGACGACGAGCCCCAGCTGTGGGTCAAGCAGGCCCGCCCCTACCCGGGCTGGGGGGGCTGAGATGCGCCTCGGCGTGCTGACCCCGGCCCTGGCGGCCCTGGCCCTGGCGGCCCTGGCCTGCGGCGAAGACGAGGACAGCTCCGGACCTCAGGACAGCCAGCCCGACGACCCCATGGACTGGACCCTCTCGGACCTGGGCGGCAGCTGCGAGACCGCCGACCACGTGGGCTGGTTCGAGCTGGCCCAGTGGGAGGATCCCGAGCCCGAGCTGGCCTTCTCCTCGGTCACCGGCACGGTGCTGGACGCGGTGATCCCCACCACCATCCTGTTCGAGGAGCAGGCGGTGGGCGACTGTACCCTGTGGCGCAAGATCAACCCCTTCTGCGACCCGGGCTGCCAGGTGGACGAGGTCTGCACCCACGAGGGCGCGTGCGAGCCCTACCCGCTGGAGCAGAGCCAGGGCACGGTGACCGTCGAGGGCCTGGGCGATGACCTGTCCGTGGAGCCCGACGGCTTCAACAACTACTGGGACACCTCGGTGAGCTACCCCCTGTTCGAGCCCGGCCAGCCCGTGCGCCTCACCAGCGAGAGCGGACTGTCCCTACGCGGCCTGGGGGTGGATCCCCTGGTGGTGCCCGATCCCGCCTGGGGCATCATCCGGGGCGAAGATCTGCAGCTGTCGTGGACCGCGGGCAGCGCCGAGGCCCACATCGTGCTGTCCTTCAACGTGGACCAGCACGGCAACTCCCCCATCACCATGCTCTGCCAGGTCTCCGACACCGGCAGCGCCACGGTGCCCTCCGACCTGCTGGAGAGCCTGCTGGACTACGGCGTGTCGGGCTTCGCCAGCGCCTGGATCCGGCGCCAGAGCGCCGACCAGACCACCACGGAGCACGGCTGCGTGGACCTGCGGGTCTACTCCCACCTGGGCACCGATCTCTCCGTCGAGGGCCACACTCCCTGCAACCACGACGGCGAGTGCCCCGACGGCCAGCACTGCGACCTGGAGACCAACACCTGCGTGGACGACTGAGCCCGTCCCCCAGGCGGGGATCCGTTAAGGTACCGCGGATCGTCTCTCCCGGTCTGCCCATGGAACGAAGGACGCTGCTGGCCCTGGGCGCGAGCACCATCGCGCTGGGCGCGGTGGGCGCCGGCGCCTGGATCCAGCGTCGGCGCCAGCGGGACCTGCGCGTCTCGCAGGCGATCATGGGCGAGTGGCCCAGGCTGGGTCAGGGCCAGTCCTGGCTGCTGCCCGACCTGCACGAAGCCCTGATGCTGATCCCCGACCGACCCCACGCCTCGAACGAAGACGACGACGTGGCCACCAGGGCCCTGATCCAGCGCAGGCGCAGCTTCACCGTCACCACCTCGTCCCAGCGCCTGCGCATGGCCAGCGTGCAGCAGCTGCCCCAGGCCGGCGTCCAGCGCTTGCTGGCCATCGGCGACTCCACGGTGTTCGGCTGGGGGGTGGCGGGCCACGAGTCCTGGCCCGCGCGCCTGCAGGCCGAGCTGGACCGTCGCGGCCACCGCGCCGAGATCATCAACGCCGGCGTGCCCTCCCTCAAGCTCCAGGGCATGTTCCTCTACATCGAGAAGGTGGCCGCCCGCATGGGCATCTCCGGCGCCATCCTGAGCCGTCGCCCCTCACCCCAGACCGACGTGATGAGCTTCGAGCAGATGGCGGTGGCCTCCCGCGAGAGGCTGCACGGCGCGCGCATCCAGTTCGTGCTGCCGCCGGTGAGCCGCTTCGACATCAACGCGCGCGAGCACTGGCGCCGGGAGTCCGAGCAGCTGGTGGGCAGGCTGCGGGCCAAGGCCGACACGCCCATGCTGGATCTCACCCACGCCGTCCGCGAGGCCCAACGGGGCCACGGCTGCGACCTGGTGCGGCAAGGCGGCCAGCTGCTGGTCCGGCGCGAGGACAGCGGCGAGGTGCTGCTGCGCGTGCGCCAGCCCGCCCACGACATCCCACGGGCCGTCTACGATCTCTTCGAGGCCGATCCCACGGTCAAGGAGCACCTGATCTTCGATGGCGGCCACCTGGACGCCGAGGGCAACCTGCTGGCCGCCACGATCATCGCCGACGAGCTCGAGGCCCAGGGCTGGTTTGTTCAGCCCGCCTCTCCGGCAGGAACCGCTCCCTCATCCGGCGCCGGCGCCGGCTCCGCCGCGGCGGGAGGCGCGTAGGGTCCGAGCACCCGGTTGGCCTCCACCACGAAGGACGAGTCGATGATGGTGGCCATGTCCACCGGGGCCTTGACGTATTCCTTGTCGGTGAGCCAGCGCGCGTCGGCCTCCAGCGAGGCTGAGATGACGCTGCCATCGGGCTTGAGGCCCACGGGGGCCATCTGGCTGTAGAGCCGGGCTTCTTTTACCCTGGTCCACTCGATCAGCAGCGCCACCGTCTCGTCGAAGCCCTCGCCGTGGAAGAAGGCGTCGTTGTAGTCGCGCAGGCCCCGCACGTAGGCGTTGATCCAGGCCTGGGCCACCTGGGGGCGCTCGCTGATGAACTTCTCGGAGAAGAAGATCGCGGCGGACTGCTGGTCCGGGTACACCAGCTCGTCGCCGGCGATGCGCACAGCGATGCCCTCGGCCACCGCCTTGGCCACGTGGGGCTCGATCTGCACGGTGGCGTCCAGGCTGCCGTTGGCCAGCGCGGGCAGGAAGCCGCCGTAGGGCATGTGCACCAGCTCGATGTCATCGAGGGTCAGGCCGTAGTGCTGGGCCCAGCGCTCCGTGACGATCTCCTGGGAGACGCCGGGCGCCGTGGTGCCCATCTTGAAGCCCTTCTTGATGGAGAAGAGGCTGGAGTTGCCCTGGGGCACGTGCTGCTCGGCGGCGATCAGGGCCAGGTAGCCGCAGCCCTCCATGACGGTGCCCTTGTCGGCCACGATGCGCAGCCCGTGCCCGTCGTTGAAGGCGTTGTACAGGCCGGCGCTGATGTTGCCGCCACCCACGTCCAGATCACCCCGCACCAGCGACGGCAGCAGCTGCGCTCCGGAGGCGGCGAAGGTGGTGGTGTCGGCCTCGATGCCCAGCTCCTCGAAGTAGCCCCGCTCGATGGCGATGAACACCCCGGCGCTTGACAGCACGGGCGACACGCCGATGCTCACCTTCTGCAGCGCGGCTGGTCGGGGCTCGGGCTCGGGGGCCGGCGCGGGGGCGGGCTGCTCGGCTGGGCTGCAGCCCAGCAGGAGGACCAGGGGGGCCAGGCACAGGGGACGGTTCCAGGACATGGGATCTTTCTCCAGGGCGCGGGACGCTACTTGAACAGGAAGTCGGTGTACAGGTAGGCAGCCAGCTCGGACTGGGCGTCATCACCCCAGTGCGGCCCGGGCTGGTAGAACCAGGCGCCAGCTCCCAGCTTGACGGGCTTGGCGAGCTTGTAGCTGCTGTTGAGGTCGATCTCCACTCCGTGGAAGGCGGTGCTCGGATCGGCAGCCGCGGCGCTGGCGAAGACGTGCCCGTCGAGCTTGACCACCAGCGCCTCGGCCGGCGCGAAGGCCAGGTTGAGCATGCCGTCCACCAGGCCCTCTCCGCCTGTGTCGTTGGGGATGTTCTTGTAGACATCCAGGTTGCCGTACTTGCCGTGGTTGGCGGCGTAGTGGTTGTCGAAGACGCGCACGGTGTCGTCACCTTGATCCGCGTCGCCCGAGAGCATGTCGAAGCCGAGGCCCGCGTAGGAGACGGGGCCGTCCATGCCCACGCCCGCGCGCAGGCCCGCCATCCAGGCCGCGTAGCTGACATCCGCGTCCTGGCCCAGCTGGTAGTAGGCCTCCGCCTTCCAGCTCAGGGGGCCGGCCTTGCCCTTGCCGTGGGCGCCCATGGTGGCCAGCAGCAGCTCGCTGCCCGCGTCAGCCTTGAGCAGCACCAGCGCGTCGGCGTCCAGCTCGTCGCCCAGGCGCGGCCCGGCGCGCAGGCCCACCATGTGCAGGTCGTCGAGCTCCTCGCTGGCATCGTCGGCGCTGACCGGCCGGTCGCTGAGGAAGGCATACAGCGCCCCGAAGCCCGCCTTGTCGCCCTCGCTGCTCAGGTGCAGCCCGTCGAAGGAGCGGCCCTGCATGGTCCAGTCGGGGTTGCCCACCAGCCGCTTGGAGTGCCAGCCGATCTCCTGGCGGCCGACGCGCAGCCAACCATTGGGCAGGTTGAGCTGGCCGTAGCCCTGGTGCAGATCGAAGCCGTCGGCGCTGTAGTCCTTGATGGTGCCCTCGCCCAGGGTGGAGCTGTACTCCGAGCCCCAGCCGCGGATGTCCTGCAGCTGCACGAAGGCCGACGCCGAGTCGGCCCAGCGGGCCTCCAGGGCCAGCCGGGCGCGGTTGGACACCTGCCAGCCGCTCACCAGCTCGTCGGCGAAGGTCCCGGGCCGCAGGGTCTCGGCGCGGGCGCGCTCCTGCACCTGGGGGTGGAAGCTGAGCTTGCTCTCGGCGGCCTGGGCGGTGCCGGCGGCCAAAGACAGAGCGAGCAGGACGGGGAGGCGGAAACAGACAGTGATCATACGCGGCACCTGGACCTGTGGAGGAAGGGGGGCAGATCACTCGCAAGAAGTGTGCCCCACACATCGATCCCCATCCAAGGCCATCAAGTGCCGACCCCGCACTGACCAGCGTCGCAAACACGCAACACAGACCGCAGCTCTGTTGCACATACGCAACGTCAGCTGCGCGCCATCCCAAGCCGCTTCATGCGTCGCCACAGGGTGCTGCGGTGGATGCCCAGCTCCCGAGCCGCGGCGCCAGCGCTGTTGTCGTTCCGCTCCAGCACCTGGCGCAGAAAGCGGGACTCCAGCTCGGCGAGGCTGGAGACAGCCGGCGACTCGGCCTGTTCCGCCTGCTGGCGCAGCCGCATGGGCAGGTGCCTGGGCTCGATGACAGCCCCCGAACACAGCACGAAGGCATGCTCCAGGGCGTTCTCGAGCTCTCGCACATTGCCCGGAAAGTCGTAGCGCTGCAGCAGAGCCAGAGCCTCAGCCGAGAGCCCCCCGATTTCCTTGCGATGCCTCCGTCGCAGGCGCGCGATACAGTGGTCCGCCAGCAGAGGGATGTCCTCGCTGCGGCGGCACAAGGGCGGGATACGCAGGCGCACTACGTCGAGCCGGTAGAACAGATCCTCTCGGAACCGTCCCGCGAGCATCAACCGGTACAGATCGCGGTGGGTCGCAGCGATGACCCTCACGTCCGTGGCCTCAGCGCGGGTGCCGCCCAGGGGCATCACCTCCCGCTCCTGCAGTACCCGCAGCAGGCGGACCTGCATGGCGGGTGAGATGTCTCCAATCTCATCCAGGAACAGGGTGCCGCCGTGGGCTTGGGCGAAGCGCCCTGGCTTGTCCTGACGAGCGTCGGTGAAGGCGCCGGCCTTGTAGCCGAACAGCTCGGACTCCAGCAGCGAGTCGGGCAGAGCACCGCAGTTGAGGATCACCAAAGGGCCCTCGCTGCGTGGGCCCAGCTGGTGAAGGGCACGGGCAAACAGCTCCTTTCCCGAGCCGCTGGCGCCCTGGATCAACACCGTGGCGTCAGATCTGGCGATCTCTGGCAACACCGCGAAGATCTCGCGCATCTCGTGGTTGCGGCTGATGATACCCGCATAGGAATCCAGCCGCAGCAGGGCCTTGCGAAGATCTGCACGGGGATCACCCGCGGTGCCCGCCAGGTAGCCCTCGAACACATCGGTGAGATCGCGAAGGATCCCCACGGCGCCCACTACCTGGCCATGGGTGTCCTCCAGGGCCGAGACGGTGAGGCTGGCCGGCAGCCGGAGTCCCTCTCCGGTGAGCAGGTACAGGCCCTTGTTCAAGGCAGGTCCCTGGCCCAGGGCTGCCTGCAGCAGCAGGCGCTCCACCGCGTGATCGTCGGCCTTGAGCACCTCGCGGCAGAGCCGACCGCGAGCCTGCTCGCTGGGCAGCCCTGCCAGCGCCTCCGCCGCGCGATTCAGCAGCGTAATACGCCCCTGCAGATCCACCGCCACCACGGCATCAGCCAGGCAATCCAGCACGCGCTCCTGGTCGGCGCCAGGGTGCTCGCTCAAGGGTTCACCCCGAAGTTCTAGTTGGGGGCCCCTTCGGCGATCCAGGTCTCGATCAGGGCCATGTCGGCGGCACCCAGGGGCGAGGCGCCGCGCGGCATCTGCTGACCCGAGCCACCCACGCTGGCCTGGGTGTCGCTGAGCTTGTGCCACAGGTAGGAGTTGGCGTCGTCGGAGGGCTCGATGTAGTCCATGGAGGGCACATCACCCGAGGCCACGTCCACGATAGCGCTGTAGGCGCTGGAGGACAGGTCGAGCCCCGCCGAGGGGCTGGAGCCCGAGTGGCAGGAGGTGCAGTTGGCGTCCCAGATGGGCTGCACGTCGGTGTCGTGGGTGTAGGTGTAGCTGCCGCCACAGGAGTCGTTGGCGGCGCCGGGGGTGCCGTAGTTGTCGGTGCCGTAGGCGGCCGTGGCGTCGCAGAAGTTGGCCACGTCGTCGTTGCTGACGGCGTCGGTGGCGGCGGGATCCAGCTGCAGGGCGTAGCCGGCGTTGATGGTCCAGCTGGCATCGTAGATGACATCGTCGATGTCTGTGGTGCCGTTGCTGAGCACGATCTCGTCGTCGGAGTTTGACAGGGTGAAGCTCGAGTACTCGTAGTCCACCGCCGCGCCGTCGTTGGTGCCCGTGTCGGCGTTGTTGCCGAACACCACGTAGTCACCCGCCGCCACCTCGAGGGTGCCGCTGACGGTGAAGCTGTTGGTGCCCAGGTCGTAGACCTCGAGGCCGTCCAGGTCGAGATCCACACCCGAGGCGTTGTAGACCTCGAACCACTCGCCCGAGGTGTCGGCCACCACGGCAGGGTTGATGTGCAGCTCGGTGATCACCAGGTCGCCGGCCACGAGCACCGAGATGGGCATGGTCGAGCAGCTCTCGTCGACGCCGTCGCAGTCCTGGTCGATGCCGTCGCCGCAGATCTCGGTGGCGCCGGGGTTGATGGAGCTGTCGCTGTCGTCGCAGTCGTCACCGCCCAGGGCGGTGTCGTCGTAGCCGTCGCCGTCGGCGTCGGTGGTGACGGTGCCGCAGGGGTCGTTGGCCGCGCCGGGGGTGCCGTAGTTGGCGGCTCCGTAGGCGGCCGTGGCGTCGCACCAGTTGGCCACGTCGTCGTTGCTGGTGGCGTCGAGGGAGCCGGAGTCGAGCTGCAGGGCGTAGCCGGAGCTGATGGTCCAGCTGCTGTCGTAGATCACCTCGTCGAGATCGGTGGTGCCGTTGTTCAGGACCACCTGGTCGCCCGAGTTGGCCAGGGTGAAGCTGCCGTACTCGTAGTCCACCGCGGCGCCGTCGTTGGTGCCAGTGTCGGCATTCCTGCCCAGCACCACGTAGCCACCGGCGGCCACCTCGAGGGTGCCCGAGACCGTGACGGAGTCGCTGCCCAGGTCGTACAGCTCGAGCCCGTCGAGGTCTACATCCAGGCCGGAGGCGTTGTAGATCTCGATCCACTCGCCGGCGGTGTCGGCCACCGAGGCGGGGTTGATGTGCAGCTCGCTGATGACCAGGTCACCCGCGCCCAGGGCGGTGACGGGCACGGCCGTGGAGGCGTCGGCGCCGTCGCAGTCCTGGTCGATGCCGTCTCCCGGCACCTCGGGGGCACCGGGGAAGATGGTGGCGTCGGTGTCGTCGCAGTCGCTGTCGTCGGCCACGTAGCCGCTGGGGGCCGAGCAGTCGGTGACCATGCTCAGGGCGTCACCGTAGCCGTCGCCGTCGCTGTCGGCGAAGAACTCCGTGGCGTCCACGGCGGCGGAGCCATCGGCGGTGCCGTCGCAGTCGTTGTCGACACCATCGCAGACCTCGGAGGCGCCGGGGAAGATGGTGGCGTCGCTGTCGTCGCAGTCGGTGCCGCCAAGGGCCACGTCGTCGTAGCCGTCGCCGTCGAGATCCGTGGTGGAGGTGCCGTCGGAGCCGTCGCAGTTCTGGTCGATGCCGTCGGCGGGGATGTCGGCGGCCGCGGGGTTGATGGAGGCGTCGGTGTCGTCGCAGTCTTCGTCGTTGTCGGCGGTGCCGCTGGGGGCGGTGCAGGCGGTGACCGGCCGGCCGGCCGCTCCGTAGCCGTCGCCGTCGGCGTCGGTGTACCAGTCGGTGGCGTCGGAGGAGCTGGAGGGATCGACGCTGCCGTCGCAGTCGTTGTCCACGCCGTCGCAGACCTCGGTGGCGCCCGGGTTGATGGCCGCGTCGCTGTCGTCGCAGTCGTCGCAGGCCAGGGAGCCGTCGCCGTCGCCGTCACCGTCGGCGTCGGTGGTGACGCCGGTGTCGCTGCCGTCGCAGTCCTGGTCGATGCCGTCGCCCTCCACCTCGGTGGCGCCCGGGTAGATGCTGGCGTCGCCGTCGTCGCAGTCGGTGTTGTCGCTCAGGTAGCCGCTGGGCGAGGAGCAGGTGGTGGTGCCTGCATCCGAAGCGTCACCGTAGCCGTCGCCGTCTACGTCGGGGTACCAGGTAGAGGCATCCACCGCGTCGCTCTCGTCCACGGTGCCGTCGCAGTCGTTGTCCACGCTGTCGCAGAGCTCGTCGGCGCCCGGGTTGATGGTGGCGTCGCTGTCGTCGCAGTCGTCGCCGCCCCAGTCAGCGTCGTCGTAGCCGTCGCCGTCCACGTCCAGGTCTGCAGGGGGGCAGGAGGCGTTGAGGCTGCCCGGGGAGCCGAGGTCGCCCAGCCCGTAGCTGACGGCGGATCCGCACCAGTTCTCCAGGTCGTCGTTGCTGGAGGCGTCGTAGACACCGGGATCCAGCTCCATGGCCACGCCCATGCCGTGGGGCCAGTCGGCGTCGTAGACCAGGGCGTCGAGCACGTCCAGGCCGCTGTCGAGGATCAGCGCGTCGCTGCTGTTGGCCAGCACCATGCCGCTGTACTCGTAGTCCACGCTGACGCCGCCGTTGACGCTGCTGTCGCCGCTGCGGCCGAAGACCACGATCTCGCCGGCCATCACCAGCAGCTCGTCGGCCACCACGAAGGACTCGGAGCCCGCGTCGTAGACCTCGAGGCCCAGCAGGTCGAGGTCCATGCCCGAGGCGTTGTAGACCTCGAAGTACTCGCCGTACTGGTCATCCACCTGGATGGGATCGGGCATGACCTCGGTGATCACCAGGTCGCCGGTGCCCAGGTCGTCGATGCCGGCCAGGGAGTCTTCGCCGTCGCAGTCCTGGTCGATGCCGTCCAGCGGCACCTCGTCGGCGCCCGGGTAGATGCTGTCGTCTTCGTCGTCGCAGTCGTCCCCGCCGTCGGCCTCGGCGATGTAGCCGTCGCCGTCACTGTCGGTGCCCACCGTGGCCAGGCCCTGGGCCTCGGCGTCGTAGGGATCCTTGGGGCCGGAGCCTTCGCCGTCGCAGTAGGTCCAGCTGCCGCCCTCGTCCACCGAGAAGCGGTAGGCGTAGGCGTAGAAGCCCACCTCGCCGAAGGTGAGGGTGGCGCTATATTCGTCGTTGTCGCCGTCGCCAGCGCTGTAGGCCGCGTCGGCCCAGGTCCAGGCGTCGGGGTCGTCGCCCGGCAGCGAGTCCACCTCGCCCCAGCCCAGCTGGGCCGAGATGAGCCCCACCTCGTCGTCGCCTTCGGTGTAGCCGGGAACACCCACCTGGCCGTAGACCGCCTCGGATTCGGTCCGGGCATCCAGCGCCAGGCTGGTGGGCCGATCCAGGTTGCACCAATCGATGACCGCTTCTGGAGGCGCGGTGTCGGCGGTGTCGGTGTCGGCGTCGGTGTCCGCGTCGCTGTCGGCGTCGCTGTCGGCGTCGCTGTCGGCGTCGGTGTCCGTGTCACCTTCCGGCAGCGAGTCTCCGCTGTCTCCTGGGTCTTTGGGGCAGCCCAGCATGAGCAGGGAGGCGACGAGGAGGAGGGTTCCGGGGAGGCGTAGGGTCATGGCGCTGCTCCTTTGCTTGTACGATGTTCTAGGCCGAAGCGACGATGCCCGCCAGCCAAGAATGGCCCCGCACGAGCCGGAATATGGCATCATGCGGGCGCCCCGCAGCCGAGCCTCCGCCGTGCCCCCCGCCAGCCCCATGGAACGCCGCCCCTACCTGGTGGCCCTGTTCGCCAGCGCGCCCATCGCGCAGCTGTTCGGCATGACCCTCTCCTACGATGGCGAGCAGGCCGTCTTCGACCTGCCCTTCAACCCCCGGCTGGACCACGCGCTGGGGAGCACCCACGGTGGCGCCATCGCCACCATGCTCGACAACGCGGGCTGGTTCGCCGCGGCACCCTTCTTCGGCTCCTGGCTGGCCACCGTGGAATTCCACGTGCGGCTGCACGAGCCGGTGGCCCGCCAGCACCTGCGCTCCCGCGGCCGGCTGCTGCGTCGGGGCCGCCGCATCAGCGTGGCCACCATGGAGCTGCACGCCGAGGACGGCTCCCTGGTGGCCACGGGCAGCGGCAGCTTCACCGTCACCTCCAGCCCCATCGACTGGGATGCCCTGCCAGGGGTCGAGAGCCTTGCCTAGAAGCCTGCTGCTGGCGGCGCTCCCAGTCCTGACGGGCTGCCGGGGGCTGCCTGAGGCCCCCACGGAGCTCTCGGAGCTGTCGGCCTGGCTGTTCCAGAACTTCGAGACCGAAGACCCTGAGCTGCTAGCCGCCGGGCTGGGCAACCTGCAGGCCTTCTTCGAGCAGGCGGGGATCGCGTCCGACTTCGACGACCAGGCCTGGGAGCTGGCCCGCCTGCAGGAACGAGACGTGGCCGACGCCGAGCACCCCGACCGCGACCCCTCCGACGCGCTGCCCGTGGGTCTGGTCATGGCCTCGGCCTTCACCCCCACCGAGCACGCCCAGGTGTTCCTGCTCGCGGACCAGACCCCGGTGGAGCCCTCCTCTCCGGAGATCTACGAGCGCAGCTTCATCGAGCCCGACGACCCCAGCTGTTTCCTGGGCCAGAGCTGCGATCTGATCCGCTCCGACAACGAGATCCGCAAGGAGAACCTCGTCTTCTCCATCGACTACAGCAAACGCAAGGACTACCGCTGGGGCGAGGTGGCTGGGCAGCCCGCCGCCCTGGGCCGCAGCTGGATGCTGGAGTCGGCCTGGGCCGAAGAGGAGCAGAACGCCATCTACCAGTCCTACAGCATCGACGTGTTCCTGCCCCACGAGCAGGGCGCCATCCGCTACCTCGCCCTGTGGAGCGAGGCCAGCATGCTGGGCGCGGGCGACGAGGTGATCCTGGCCCTGATGCGCAGCGGCATGGAGGACATCCTGCTGGCCACCGATGCCTGGCTGGAGGACGAAGGGTAGCCGGGCGTGCCCCGGGAGCACGGGCTATGAGCCGCACATCCCCCCACCAGCACGGATGACCGCGCCATGCTGCCTTCGTTTCTCGTGATCATCGCCGCCGCGCAGGCCCAGGTGCCCGTCCTGATCTCCGAGCTCGAACTCCAGGATCCGGCCCACGGCGCCATCGGCATCCGCCTGCCCGGCGTCCTCACCAAGCCGCTCATCTCGCGTCCCGACCTGGAGGTGCTGCTGCCCTCCGACGTGCCCTACATCCAGGGAGTGCGCGGCGACGCCTTCATCCGCGACTGCCCCGCGGAGCAGGTGCTGGGTTGCACCTTCGACCTGGCCGAGGTGGCCCAGGCCAGGTGGGCGGTCACCGGGATCGTGCGCTGGGAGCGCCTGTCCGAAGAGGACGAAGAGGCCGGCGTGGAGCCGGGCGTCGAGCTGGAGCTGTCGGTGCTCGACATCGAAGAGCAGGCCGAGGCCTGGAGCCTGCTGGCCCCCCACAGCCGCGAGACCGAGGCCTTCCTGGCGGAGCGGGTGGCCGAAGCGGTGGTGGCCCTGGCCGCCGGCGAGCAGCCGCCCCAGCCCGAGGCGCCCCCCGAGCCCGAGCTCGAGGAGCCCGAAGAGCAGGACCCCGAGAGAGACCTGGACTCGCTGCAACAGGAGATGGGCGAGGTGGGCCACCCGGGCGGCGTCGACTACGACCTGGACGACAGCGGCCCCACCCGCACCCTGCGGCCGCCCCTCACCCTCGAGCAGCTGCTCGAAGAGCAGGGCGACGACGAGCCCTGGGAGGCCCTGGACCTCACGCCCGAAGACTACGTGCGCTGGTGGAACAGCGGCTGGGACCTGGTCACCTGGCGCGACCGCGCCCAGGGCCGCCGAGGGCGCGTGCTCTTCCGCGGCTGGGGTGGCGCGGGCTGGGGGCCCCGCGGCGCCACCTACGACGGGCGCTACGCCATCGAGGACTTCACCCGCGACCTGCTGGCCACCTACACCTACCAGTCCGTCGATGCGAGCCTGGGCAGCAGCGTGGGGCTGGGCATCGGCGTGGGCCTCACACCGGCGCTGGAGCTCGAGCTGTTCTTCTCACGCGAGGGCGGAGCCTTCCAGACCGAGATCAGCAAGGAATGGGTCACCGCCGACGGCAACGAGACCGAGACCATGGTCTCCTCAGACAAGCAGCAGGGCAGCCTGCAGGCGGGCCTGGGTGTCCGCTTGGCTCCGCTGCCCGTCTCCGACATCCGCCCGCTGGTGGGCGCCGGGGTCGCGCTGTGGCGCGGCTCCACGGTGAGCGCCCACGAGAACCTCCCCGACGGCTCCGGGCTGCCGGGCCTGTCGGCTCCCCTGGGCCTCGCGGTGCACCTGGCCCCCGGGGTGGAGTACCGCCTGAACCGCAGCGCGGACGCCTGGCTGCAGGTGCCGCTGCAGGGCTTCCTGGTGGGGGGTGATCCCCAGGTGGACGACCAGTCCGGGCGCTACCTCGAGGACATCGTCACCCCCAGCTCGGGCCCGCCCTTCGGGGCCGGCGTCGTGGCCGGCATCCAGCTGCGCACGGGCCCCTGACCGTGCGACCCTCCCTCTGGGATCTTCAACGAAAGAACGGGCGGCTGTACTGGGAGGGTCACGACCTGGCGGCGCTGGCAGGCGCCCAGGGCACGCCCCTGCACGTGGCCTCCGCGGCCCGTCTGCGCGAGCGCTACGCGGAGCTGGAGCGGGCCTTCGCCGGCTACCCGGCCCCGGTGGACATCCACTTCTCGTACAAGACCAACCCCGTCGCGGGCGTGCTGCAGGTGCTGCACGCCTCTGGGGCCGGCGCCGAGGTGGTGGACGGCTATGAGCTGTGGCTCGCGCGCCGCCTGGGCGTGCCGGGTCAGCACATCGTCTTCAACGGCGCCAACAAGTCCGAGGCGGAGCTGCGGGCCGCCGTGCAAGCCAAGGTTGGCCTGGTGGTGGTGGACGGCATGGCCGAGCTGCGCCGCCTGGAGCGCCTGGCGGCCGAGGCGGGCGAGACCGTGGGCGTCGCCCTGCGCGTCTGCCCCGACGTGCGACCCCGCGGGCTGCCGGTGCAGGCCGCCGCCGGCTCGCGGCGCAACCTCTACGGCTTCGATCAGCGCCGCGGCGAGGACCGCCCCGCCATCCTGCTGGCCGCGCGCTCGCCGCACCTGCACCTGCGCGGCTGCATGGCCCACATCGGCACCGGCGTGCACGACCTGGCCAGCTACACCGCGGCGGCGGGGCGCCTGCTGGAGTCCCAGGCCGCCATGCACGAGGCGGGCGCCGAGCCCGATCTGCTGGACATCGGCGGAGGCCTGGCCACCCGCCTGTCCCGCAGCTTCAAGCCCCTGGAGCTGCTGCGCGCCTACGCCCTGGGGCGCGCTCCCAGCCACATCGAACCAGCCCCGGAGGATCTCTTCCGCCGCTACGCCGGCGCCGTCGTCCAGGGCGTCACCAGCGGCTGCCAGCGCCTGGGCATCCCGATCCCCCGGCTGCTGCTGGAGCCCGGCAGGGCCCTGGTGAGCGACTCCCAGCTGCTGCTGCTGCGGGTGGGAACGGTCAAGGAGCGCGCGGGCGTGGGGCGCTTCGTGCTGGTGGACGGCGGCGCCATGACCGTCTCCATGATGTTCCTGGTGGAGTTCCACGCGCTGTTCCTGGCCAACCGCCAGGCCCCCATCCAGGGCCGCAGCCACATCTTCGGCCGGCTGCCCACTCAGCTCGATGTCGTCTACCGCGGCCTGCGCACCCCCAGACTGCGAGAGGGCGACGTGCTGGCGGTGATGAACAGCGGCGCCTACTTCAGCTCCACCGCCACCAACTTCGGCGGGCCTCGGCCCGGAGTGCTGCTGCTCGACGGCCCGGACGCCACCATGGTGCGCCGCCACGAGAGCCACGAGGATCTGGCGCGGGTGGACACCGTGCTGCCGGCCTCCGACGAGGGTGCGCTGTGAGCGCAGGTCCTCGCCACCCCCTGTTCCGAGCCCTGGTGCTGGCGGCCTACACGGTGGTGTTCTACTGGGCGCTGCCGGCCCTGCTGTGGACCGCAGCCCACGCCCTGGACCAGGCCCTGTCCTGGCAGTGGCGGCCCAGCCCCTGGGGTTGGCTGCTGCTGGCTCTCGCCGGGGCGCTCCACCTGGCCGCGGTGAGCACCCTGTGGTGGAAGGGCGGCGGCCCCCCGGTGAGCGCCCTGCCACCGCCGCGCTTCACCGCCGTGGGCCTGTACGGCCTGGTGCGCCACCCCATCTACTTCAGCTACAACCTGCTGCTGCCGCCCCTGGGGCTGCTGCTGGGATCGCCGGATCTGAGCATCGTCGTGCCGCTGGCCTTCCTGCCCTGCTGGCTGCTGTATGCCTCCGTGGAGGAGCGCTACCTGCTGCGCCGCTTCGGCGAGCCCTACCGCCGCTACCAGCGCCAGGTGGGGCTGCTGCCGGGCTTGCTGAAGCGCCGCTGACGCTGCCTGCCCCAGGCCTCCATTCTCTACTGGCCGGGTCAAAGCTGGCGTTTTAAGGCTCCCTGTCACACCGGCAGGTTCAGCTCATGACGGATCCTTCCGAGCCTCCGCCCCGGGGTTGCCCGTTTCCCGAACAGGGTCTGTGCGACATCGCCGCCGCCCTGCGCGAGAGCGAGGAGCGCTTCCGGCGCCTGGCCAGCTCTCTGCCCACGGGCCTTGTGGTGCACTGCGCGGGCGAGATCGTGTGGGCCAACCAGGTGGCCACCGATCTGGCCGGGCTCGACGACCCCGCCTACATGGCGGGCCGCGACGTCTTCTCCTTCGTGCACCCCGACTCCCTGGCCATCACCCAGCAGCGCATCGCCGCCCTGTACACAAAAGACGCCGACGCCGAGTGGATCGAGTCCCGCTTCCAGCGCGCCGATGGCAGCCCCCTGCCGGTGGAGGTCACCGCCAGCCGTATCAACTGGCGGGGCGAGCCCGCCGGCCTGGTGGTGTTCAACGACATCAGCCGGCGCAAGCAGGCAGAGCGGGAGCGCCTGGCACTGGAGCAGCGCGTGCAGGACGCCCAGCGCACACAGAGCCTGGCGGTGCTGGCCGGGGGCGTGGCCCACGACTTCAACAACCTGCTGGTGGGCATTCTGGGTAACGCCGATCTGGCGCTGCGGGGCCTGCCCGCCCAGGCGGCGATCCGCCCCAAGCTGGAAGGCATCGAGCTGGCGGCGCGCCGGGCCGCCGACCTGGCCCAGCAGATGCTGGCCTACTCGGGCAAGGGCCGCTTCGTCATCGACCAGCTCGATCTGCGCCAGCTCCTGGAAGAGTCCGCCCACCTGGTGGAAGCCGCCCTGCCCAGGAAGGTGCTGATTCGCTACGAGCTCACGGAGCAGGCGGCCACGGTGCGCGCCGACGCCACCCAGATCCGCCAGGTGGTGCTCAACCTGGTCACCAACGCCGCCGAGGCCCTGGGCGACGAAGACGGTGAGATCCGCCTGGCCACCGGTGTCATCTGCTGCAAGCAGATGGAGCCCTGCGCCAGCATGCCCGGCCAGGACGTCGAGCCGGGGATGTACGCCTTCATCGAGGTGGCCGACAACGGCAGCGGCATGGACGAGGCCACCCGCCGCCGCATCTTCGAGCCCTTCTTCACCACCAAGTTCACCGGGCGCGGCCTGGGCCTGGCCGCCGTGGTGGGCATCGTCAAGGGGCACGGTGGCGCCATCAACGTCCAGAGCGAACCCGGCGAGGGCACCCGGATCCGCTTCATGCTGCCCATCTCGGACGGAGAGCCGCTGCGCGCCCAGGCCGTCTCGGCGGCGCCCGCCGCCATCCGCTCGGACCACCAGGGCACCATCCTGCTGGTGGACGACGAAGAGACAGTGCGCGAGGTGGCCTCGGCCATGCTGGAGCACCTGGGCTGCCGGGTGATCACCGCCGAGGACGGCGCCCGGGCGCTGGAGCTCTTCGCCCAACACGCGCCCGAGATCAGCTGTGTGCTGCTGGACCTGTCCATGCCCCACATGGACGGCAGGGAGACCTATACGCGGCTGCGCGCCCTGCAGCCCGATCTGCGCGTCGTGCTCTCCAGCGGCTTCAACGAACAGCACGCCGTGCGCCGCTTCGCCCACACCGGCCTGGCGGGCTTCGTGCAGAAGCCCTACCAGGTGGCCACCCTGGCCGCAGCCATCGAGAGCGCGCTGGCGCCCCGGCCGGGCAGCGAAGCAGGCCACTGACGGCCGCTCCCGGGTGCTATCCTGCCCGGCGACCGGCCCCGCCCTGGCCGTGTCGCCGGAGGCTCCATGCGCAGCTGCACCCCTCTCCTCGCCGTGCTGGCCCTGGCCTGCCAGGACCAGGGCATCCAGGCGGTGAACGCGCCGCCCGAGGCCGCCATCCTTAGCCACGCCGATGGCGCCGAGCTGCTGGAGGGAAGCGTCGAGACCTTCCGCGGCACCGTGAGCGATCCCGACCACCCCGCCGATCAGCTGCAGGCCAGCTGGTACCTGGGCACGGATCGGGTCTGCGGCCCTCTGGCGCCCGACGAGCAGGGCGCCACCAGCTGCGAGGCCCTGGTGGAGCTGGGCGACGAGAGCCTGACCCTCGAGGTGCAGGATCCCAAGGACGCCGCGGGCAGCGAGGTGATCACCCTGGTGGTGCAGCCCACCGAGGCTCCGCAGGTGAGCATCCTCTCCCCCCAGGCGGGCGACAGCTTCTACGCCGACCAGCTGATCACCTTCCAGGGCCTGGTGGGCGACAGCGAAGACGAGCCCGACACGCTGCTGGCCTGGTGGGAGTCCAGCCTGGACCTGGTGCTGGAGGTGGAGGCCACCCCCGACGCCTCGGGCCAGGTGCTGGGCTACGGCAGCCTGAGCGAGGGCGAGCACGCCCTGGAGCTGTGGGCGGAGGACAGCCACGGCAAGACCGGCACGGCCAGCGTCACCATCACGGTGGGGCCCGCCAACAGCGCCCCCGAGTGCGAGATCACCGCCCCCGAGGACGGCTCCGCCGGGCCAGAGGGCGAGCTGGTCACCTTCGAGGCCCTGGTGAGCGACGCGGACCTGGCCGCCGACGGCCTGCAGGTGAGCTGGAGCAGCGACAAGGACGGAGAGCTGGGCAGCAGCACGCCCGACAGCTCAGGCGCGGTGGTGTTCCCCTTCGCGGACCTGACGCTGGACACCCACGTGGTCACCATGACCGTCGCCGACGAGGTGGAGGCCACCTGCACCGCCGCGATCATCTACTCCGTGGGCAACCCCCCCAGCGTCACGCTGGAGTCGCCCGGCTCGGGCGCGCTGTACAACGACGGCGACACCATCGCGTTCTCGGCTACGGTCTCCGACGGGCAGGACAGCCCCGAGCAGCTCGCGCTGGACTGGAGCAGCGACCTGGACGGCGGCATCTCCAGCCAGGGGGCGGACTCCACGGGCCAGGCCAGCTTCACCAGCGCGGCCCTGTCCACCGGCACCCACAGCCTCACGCTCACCGTCACCGACACCGATGGCCTGTACGCCACCGCGGTGGGCAGCTTCACCGTCAACGCCCTGCCCACCGCGCCCACCGTGGGCATCGCCCCCGATCCGGCGCTCACCAGCGATGATCTCAGCGCCACGGCCTCGGGCAGCAGCGATCCCGACGCCAGCGGCACCATCAGCTACGCCTACGCCTGGTACGAGGAGGGCGCCCTCTCCGGCGCCAGCGCCAGCGCGGTCTTTCCCGCCAGCGCCACCAGCAAGGGCCTGAGCTACCGGGTCGTGGTCACCCCCAGCGACGGCACCGGCGACGGGGCCACCGGCCAGGCGGAGATCACCGTGGACAACAGCGATCCGGTCATCACCACCCCGTTGATCACCCCCGCCACCGGGGTCACCAGCACCACCACCCTCAGCTGCAGCGCCTCCGCCAGCGACCCCGACGGCGACACACCCACCATCGGCTACGCCTGGAGCGCCGGCAGCACCAGCCTGGGCACGGGCAGCGGCCTGCGGCTCGATCCAGCAGCGGTGGCCCCGGGGGACACGGTCAGCTGCAGCGCCACCGCCAGCGACGACGAGGGCGCCACCGACTCGGCTTCGGCCTCGGTGAACGTGGGCAACAGCGACCCCATCATCGACAGCGTCACAATCACGCCCTCGAGCGGGATCAACACCAGCTCCGCCCTCAGCTGCGCCGCCACCGCCAGCGATCCCGACGGCGGCAGCCCCAGCATCGGCTACGCTTGGAGCACCGGCAGCACCAGCCTGGGCACGGGCAGCACCGTCACCCTGAGCTCCAGCTCCGTGTCCCGCGGTGACGCCGTCACCTGCACGGCCACCGCCACCGACCTGGACGGGGGCAGCGGCAGCGACTCCACCTCGGTGACCGTCGGCAACTCGGCCCCCTCCATCGCCAGCGTGTCCATCTCGCCCGGCAGCCCCTCGGCCCTGGACACCCTCAGCTGCAGCTACAGCGGCTACTCCGATCCCGACGGCGACGCCGACGCCTCCACCTACGGATGGACCGTGGGCTCCAGCTCGGCGGGCAGCGGCTCCACGCTGTCGGGGGCCTTCGCGCGGGGCGACAGCGTCACCTGCACGGTCACCCCCAGCGACGGCACCGACGCGGGCACAGCCCTGTCCGACACGGTCACGGTGGGCAACGCCGCGCCCTCCATCAGCGCCATGAGCACCAGCCCGTCATCGGTGTACACCGACGACCGCATCGCGGTCTCCGTGAGCAGCAGCGACGTCGACGGCGACTCGGTGGCCCTGTCCTACGCCTGGACCGTGGACGGCGCCGCGGTGAGCACCTCCAGCAGCCTGAGCGGGGTCAGCTGGTTCGACAAGCACCAGGTGGTGCAGGTCACCGTCACCCCCTTCGACGGCACGGACACGGGCACCTCGGTCAGCTCCACCGCCATCACCGTGCTCAACAGCCCGCCCACGGCGCCGGTGGTCTCCATCGACCCCAGCGATCCGGGCGCGAGCCATGACGATCTGCTGTGCGAGATCGACACCGCCTCCACCGACGACGACGGCGACAGCATCGACTACGGCATGGCCTGGACCGTGGACGGCCTGAGCTACAGCGCGGGGGGCGGCGACACCGGCGACACCGGCGGGGGCTGGCTGGGGCCCTTCACCACCACCTGGAGCGATGACTCAGTGTCCGGCGAGGACACCCTGGAGGACGAGGAGTGGACCTGCAGCGCCACCCCAGACGACGGCGACGACGCGGGCAGCGCGGGCGAGGGCTCGGTGACCATCCTGTCGCTGGTGGAGGAGATCTGCACCCTCGAGGTCAGCGATCCCGCCAGCGACAGCTCCACCAGCTGCAGCTTTACCCCCACCGAGGCGGGCCTGCTGCGCGCCACCATGTCCAACCCCGACGCCTCCCTGGACGGCATCTTCCAGGTGGGCAGCTCCACCACCGGCTACCTCTACCTGCCCACCGGGGCCCGCTCCTGGATGTACCGCGGCCCCCAGACCGAGGGCTGGAGCAGCTACGACGCCGAGCTGAACCTGGACTCTTCCATGGGCGCCCTGAGCCTGAGCGTCAGCTACTCCACCGAGGGCGGCGTCGCCGCCGCCGGCGCCGCCAGCGTGCTGGGGGAGGTCGTGCCCGGCGAGCCGCTCAGCACCAGCGGCGCCCCCCTCCTCGCCAGCCACTCGTCCTGCGCCACCTGCACCACGCCCACCACCGCCACGGGCACGGTCCCAGCGGGCGGCCGCCTGCTGGTGGAGGCCACCAGCTGCGGCTCGGGCGGAGGCGGCCAGGCGGTCTACGCGGACAACGACGCCGACACCACCAACGACGGCCGCATCAAGATCTACACCGGCGCCAGCTTCATCTGCAGCAACCCGCTGCAGTCCCACGCCATCGACGCCGGTGCCTGGGACTTCACCCTCGAGAACGAAGACGACTACTGGGACGACAACACGGGCACCCGGGCCTTCAGCCTGTACAGCTACCTGCCCTGAAGCGCGATGGCGGCGGCCACGCGCTCGGCCACCAGCCGGTTGCCTGAGATCCCGGGGTGCAGGTCCAGCTCGCCCCGCTTGAGCTTGCGGTCCCCGTGCAGCAGGAAGCGGGTGCCGTCGCCGCCGGAGTCGTAGGCCCGCTCCAGATCCAGCAGCCACAGGCCGCGTGCCGCGGCGCCTTGGCGAATATGCTCGTTGGTGGTGCGGTGGGTGACCCAGTCTTCGTGGGGCAGCACCGAGGGCACCGGGTAGGTGAGCACCAGCAGCTGGGCTCCGAAGGCCGTGCTCAGATCGTCCACCCGGGCCAGGTTGCGCACCAGGGCCTCGCGGCGGGCCTCGAGGGCCGCGAAGAAGGGGATGGTCTCGCCGGTGTTGTGCTCCATGGAGTGCAGCAGCGGATCCGAGCGCAGCCGCGCGCGGGCCACCAGCTGGGTGAGCAGGCGATAGCTGGCGGAGTGGGACAGGAGCGGCCGCAGCGAGTGCCCCAGCAGCCCGCCGGGGCCCTCCACCTGCGCCGTGGCCCGGGGATCGCTGTTGGCGCCCCCCAGCCACACCACCAGCTCGGCGTCGCCCTCGGCCAGGAAGCTGCGCAGGATGCGCGCGATGCGCAGCGAGCCCGCCCCGGGCTGGCCCAGGTTGATCACCTGGGTCTGCAGCTGGTGCTGATCGTCCAGGACCGCTTCAAGCTGCGCCGGGTAGGTCTCGTGGTTCTCCACCCCGATGCCGTAGGTCCACGAGTCACCCACGCAGACCACCCGCAGACCATCCAGCTCGTTCACCTCGGACCCACGGCGTGGCTTCTCGCTGCGCTTCACCTCTTCCAGCTGCGGCCGGCGGCTCTCCAGGGCCAGCCAGCCCACCAGGCGCGCACCCAGCTCCACCGCCGTGAGCAGCAGGAGCAGGGGCACCAGGGAGTAGATCAGGCGCCGCGGGAGACTGCGAGGGCGAGCCATAGCGCCAATCTACCGGAATTCGCGGCCCCTGCCGACCCGCCGAGAGGCTGACAGGCGTGTCGTGGGAGGAGGGGTCCACGCTCGGGAACAGCGCTGCAGCTGAAGGGAGATCTCGAACGATATCCACCGCGCGATGCCCGTTCTGTCGCGGGAAGCGGCCCCAGGCAGGGGCTGGCAAGCGTCTTGCTAGAAGATGGGGCGACACCACCGGAGGTCCCGATGTACACCCGCGCCACCCTGTCCCTGTTCACCCTGCTCACCCTCGCCGCCCTCGGCGGCTGCAGCTCCCATGGCGGGTTCGCCGAGCTGGGCGTCACCCAGGGAGGCGCCCAGGACATCCGGCTGGCGCGGGAGATCATCGCAGGGGGAGGCATCCCCAGCGAGAGCTACTTCACCGCCGAGGGCTTGTTCTCCGAGCACGACCTGCCCCTGGACGGCGAAGAGTGCGCCGAGGTGCTCTGCCCGAGAGCGGCCACCGCGCTCATCGATCCGGTGGACCTGTCCGGCGAGCAGCTGCTGGTGCAGCTGGGCTTCGCCACCTCCATCGACGAGGAGAGCTTCCAGCGCCGGCCGCTCAACCTGGCGGTGAGCGTGGACGTGAGCGGCTCCATGGCCGATGGCAAGCTGGACTCCGTCAAGCAGGCCCTGAAGGTCATGGTGAGCGAGCTGGGTGAGGACGACCAGGTGGCGCTCATCGCCTTCGATGACCGGGCCTGGATCGAGCTGGGCATGCGGCGCATGGACCAGGACGGCCGCCAGGCGCTGCGGGACGCCATCGACGAGCTGCGCGACATGGGCAGCACCAACATCGAGGCGGGCCTGGAGCTGGCGTACGGCCAGGTGGCCCCCGACGCGGCCATGGCCGGCTACGAAGACCGCGTCATGCTGTTCACCGACGCCCAGCCCAACGTGGCGGCCACCGACGTGAACTCCTTCCTGGGCATGGCCCGCTACTACAGCGCCGCCGGCATCGGCATCTCCGTGTTCGGCGTGGGGCTCGACCTGGGCAGCGAGCTGGCCACCGCCGTCAGCGAGACCCGGGGCGGCAACTACTTCTTCCTGGCAGACCAGGAGGCCATCGCCCAGGTCTTCGACGAGGAGTTCGCGTACATGGTGAGCCCGGTGGCCTACGACCTGAACGTCAAGCTCACCCCGACCGCGGGCCTCGAGATGGTGGAGACCTATGCGGCGCCCCTGGACCAGCAGGCGGGCGTGGTGGACTTCGGCGCCAGCACCCTGTTCCTGTCCAAGCGCGCCGGCGGCATGGGCGTGACCCTCACCGGCCAGGCCGACCTGCTGGAGCTGGAGGGCAGCGAGCTGGCCCGCCTCGAGCTGCGCTACGAGACCGCCGATGACTCCGAGCTGGTGGAGCTGGACATGACCGTGGGCTGGAACGGCGGCGCCACCATCGAGGACGAGCTGACCCTGGCGGACGACCTGGGGGTCTACAAGATGAGCCGCCTGGTGGACGAGTACCAGGCCCTGCTGGCCGGCGCCGACTTCTGCAGCGGCGAGCTGGATCGCACCAAGGCCACGGCCGCCATCGAAGAGGCCGCCGACCGCCTGCACGCCATCGGGCGCCACCTGCACGACGACGCGCTGATGGAAGAAGCGGGCCTGATGGACCTGCTGGCGGCCAATGTGGGCTCGGGCTCGGGCGCCTGCTACGACGACCCCTACGGCTACTACTAGCCGCGCGGGGAGATGCGATGCGACTCCACCTGTTGATCCTGGCCCTGGTCCTTGTCGGCTGCGAGACCCGAGGCATGGGCGAGACCTGCAGCAGCTCCCGGGCCTGCATGAGCGACGGTGTCTGCCTCAAGGGCGTGTGCACCGGCTACCACTGCGACGACGACGCCGACTGCGACGACGACATGGTCTGCGGCTCCGTGCTGGACGTACGCTCCTGCATGTTCACCTGCCAGGCCGACGACGACTGCCAGGGCGAGCAGGGCTGCGTCGAGGTGAGCACGGGGACGAGCGGGGATCACACGGCGCTGTACTGTATGTGAGCTCAGCCTCCCAGGTGCTCCGCCAGCCGCTGCATGCCTTCGGCGGTGCTCACCTTGGGCTCGTAGCCCAGGTCCCTGCGCGCCGCGCCCAGGTCGTAGAAGTGCGAGGTGGCCAGCTGGCGGGCCAGGAAGCGGGTCATGGGGGGCTCGCCCGACAGGGGGAGCAGGGTCCACAGGGCCTCCAGCGCGGCTCCGGCGGTCCAGGCCAGGCCGGGTGACAGGCTGCGCTCGCAGGGGGGCAGACCCTCGGCCTGCAGAAAGCCATTGATCAGCTCCGCCGCGGGCAGGGGCTCGTCGTTGGCCACGAAGTACGCGCGGCCGGCGCAGGCGGCACCCGGGGCCAGCCTGTCAGCCGCCTGGAGGTGGGCGTCGGCGGCGTTGTCGATGTAGCAGGCATCGACGAGCTTCCCGGGAGCGCGCACCAGCCGCAGGCGTCCAGCCCGGGCGCGGGCCACGACGCGCGGCACCAGGTTGTTGTCGCCCGGCCCCCACACAAGGTGGGGTCGGATGGACACGGTGGACAGCTCGGGGCCATTGGCCGCCAGCACCAGCTGCTCCGCTTCCGCCTTGGTCTCGGGGTAGGCGGCCTCGAAGCGCGCGGGGTAGGGCAGCGACTCGTCGGCGCCCTCGATGTCGCCGCCGGTGTGCACCACGCTGGGGCTGCTGGTGTAGACCAGCCGGGGGATGCCGTGGGCCAGGCAGGCGGCCAGCACGCTGCGGGTGCCCTGCACGTTGCTGCGCTGGTAGCTGGCGCGGCTGCCCCACAGCCCAGCCTTGGCCGCCACGTGGAAGACCAGCTCGCAGCCTTTGGCCGCGGCCACCACGGCGTCCTCGTCGGCCAGGTCGGCCTGCGTGGTCTCGGCGCCCAGCGCGCGCAGCTCCGGGTAGTCGCCGCGGGAGAGGCTGAGCACCCGGTCGCCTCGCGCCAGCAGGCGCTGCACGATGGCCTTGCCCACGAAGCCGCCGCCGCCGGTGACCAGGACTCGCATCGCTAGTTCCTCAGGCGCTTCTGGGCCCAGCGCGCCAGTGCCAGGCGGTCGATCTTGGCGTTGTGGCGCACGTCCACGGGAAAGCCCGGGTGCACCAGGATCTCCTGGATCTCCCGCGTGTGCTCGTGCTCGGCGCCCAGGGCGAGCAGCTCCTGGACGAGCGCCTCGCGATCCACCGGCTGCCCGGCCTCCAGCTCCACGCAGAGCGCCGGAGCGGTGCTGCGCCCCCGCGTGAAACCCACCAGGGCGCTGCGGCGCACGGCGGCGTGGCGGTTGAACACCGCCTCACAGGGGATCGTGTAGAGAGCACCGCCGGGGGTGACCACCCGGTGGGCCTTGCGGCCGCAGAACCACAGGCGGCCCGGTGGGTCGAGGTAGCCCAGGTCGCCCATGCGATGCCAGAAGCCCCCCGAGGGGTCCGGGATCTTGGCCAGCACGGTGGCCTGGTCGCGGCCGAAGTAGGCCCGCGTGACCTGTGGTCCCTTCACCGCGATCTCGCCCACCTGGCCCACCGGCAGGGGCAGCTCGGCATTCCAGACCTCGATGGGCTCATCGCTGGTGGGCACGATGGCCAGCTGGATGGAGGGCACAGGCTGGCCGACGCAGACCCCCACGCCCTGGTCGGTGGCGTGGCGGGTCTCGCCCAGCACCTCCTGGCTGGAGAGGGTGGCCACGGGCAGCGCCTCGGTGGCGCCGTATGGGGTGACCACCCGCGCCTCGGGGCCCAGCATGGACAGGAAGCGCTCCATCACCGGCGCCAGCACCGGCGCTCCGGCGGACATCACCCGCCGCAGCGAGGGCAGCCGCACGCCGTGGGCCTGGCCGTAGCGCCCCACCGTGTCCAGCAGGGCCGGGGAGCCGAACATGTTGGTGGCGCCCCAGTCGCGGATGGCCTCGAAGATCAGCTCGGGATCGGCGCTGGCGGGCCGGGTGAAGTCCATCTCGGGCAGCACCGCGGTCATGCCCAGCGCCGGATCGAACAGGGCGAACAAGGGGAAGGTGGGCAGGTCCACCTCGCCCGGTTGGATGCTGAACATGGCCCGGATGGCCTCGACCTGGGCCAGGAAGGTGCCGTGCTGGTACTCCACGCCCTTGGGCACGCCGGTGCCACCGCTGGTGAACAGGATGGCCGCCAGCTCTTCGGCCCGAGGCTCCACCAGCACGGGCTCGGGCTCCGATCCCCCCAGGCTGCGGACCCGGTCCAGCGTGGCTCCGCCCCAGAACCAGCGTCGCCCCACCGTGATGTTGTGCTCGACGGTGGCCCTGCCCCAGCCCATCAGCGCCCGCAGGGCGTGGGCCAGGGAGATGCCGATGAAGGCCTGGGGCCGGGCCTCGGCCAGGCACCGCCCCAGGTTCTTGCGTCCCATGCCGGGATCCACCATCACCGGCACCGCGCCCAGCTTGAACAGGGCGAAGACCAGCGAGAACAGCTCCAGGGTGGGCTTGACCATCAGCACGGTGCGCATGCCGCGCTCGATGCCCGCCGCGGCCAGCCCGCGGGCGAGGCGATCGCTCTCGCGATCCAGCTGGGCGTTGGTGAGCATCACGTAGCGCCGGCGGCCCGAGGCATCGCGGCCGCTGGGACAGACCACCGAGGGCTGGTGGGGGCGCTCTGCAGCGGCACGGGGCAGGTAGCCCGCGATGTTGGAGACCGCGCCGCTCACGCCTGGGCCTCTCCCAGCGGGTGCTCGGCCAGGAAGCGGCGGATGCGTGGGATCACGTCTTCGGCGGCGTCTTCGAGCACGTAGTGCCCGGCGTCGGCCAGGCTGAGCACCTCGGCCTGGGGCCAGAAGTGCATGAAGCGGTCCAGGAAGTGCTGGTCGAAAACGAAGTCGCGCAGGCCCCAGCACAGCAAGGCCGGACGATCGGCGAACTGCCCCAGCCCGGCCTCCACCTGTGTGATGAGATCCCAGCCGGAGTCCCCCGGTCCCAGCGGGATGTCCTGCACGAAGCGCAGGGTGGCCAGCCGCGCAGCGCGGGGCTCGTAGGGGGCCAGCATGGCCGCCTTGACCCGCGGATCCATGGGGCGCCGGGTGCAGCAGAAGCGCGCCGCGCCCCGGGCGAAGGCGTTGAAGCGCCGCACCAGGAAGGGCCCCAGGGGGGTGTCGCGCACCAGCCACAGCGGCCAGGGAAAGCGCTTGCCCTCGGGCAGGGGAAACGCTCCCGTGTTGAGCAGCACCAGGCGGCGGATGCGCTGGGGGTCATTGTGGGCCACCGCCATGCCGATCATGCCGCCCCAGTCGTGGGCGATGAGCGTGAGGTCCTGCCGGATGTCCAGGGCGGACAGCAGCGCCTCCACATCGGCCACGCGTCGGGCCAGCGTGTAGGGATAGGCGTCGTCGCCGGGCTTGTCGGACAGGCCGCAGCCGATGTGGTCGGGCACGATCACCCGGTGGTCCCCGCGCAGCTCCTTGACCAGGTCGCGGTAGTAGAAGGACCAGGACGGGTTGCCGTGCAGGCAGAGCACCGGCGCCCCGGAGCCCTCGTCCAGGTAGTGCAGCCCGAGACCACCCAGGTCCAGGCGCTGGCCCTCGAAGGGGTAGAGATCGGCGGGGATTTCCATCGAGGCCTGTTAGCACGGGCGCTGCCCGACTGCGGTAGCATTCCCTCACCGATGCTGGCCTACCGTTTCCTCAGATACCTGGTCCGGCTGCTGCTGGGAGTCTTCTTCCGGCAGGTGGTCACGGTGGGCCTCGAGCACGTGCCCGCGTCGGGAGAGGGGCCCGTGATCCTGGTGGGCAACCACCCCAACTCCCTGATCGACGCGGGCCTGATGATCACCACCGGCGGCCGCATCGTGCACTTCGCCGCCCAGGACGGCCTGTTCAAGAACCCGCTGTCCGCCGGGGTGCTCTCGGCGCTGGGCGCCGTGCCCATCCGCCGTCGTTCGGACCACGGCGGCGACAAGGTGGACAATACACGGGCCTTCGATGCCCTGTACGCCGTGCTCGCGGCGGGGCACGCGGTGGGCATCTTCCCCGAGGGCCTGAGCCACGACGAGGCCGCCCTGGCGCGCTTCAAGACCGGGGCCGCCCGCATCGCCCTGGGCTTCGCGTCCACCCACGAGCTGGAGCTGCCCATCGTGCCCTGCGGCTTGAGCTATGTGCGCCGCAGGGAGTTCCGCAGCCGCGTGCTGGTGCAGTTCGGTCCTCCCATCATCGTCACGCGCGAGCAGCTGGAGCAGCACGCCGCCGATCCCCACGCCGCGGTGCGCGGCCTCACCACCGCCATCGAGGGGGCCCTGCACCAGCTGACCATCAACGCCCCCGACTGGCAGACCCTGCGGGTGCTCGAAGGTGTGCGGCGCCTGTACCAGCCGCCGCGCATCAGCCTGACCGATCGGGTGGAGCTCGCCCGCCGGTTCACGCGGCGCTTCCCCGAGGTGAAGGACGAGCCCCAGGTCCAGGCGCTGTACCAGCGCGTGGCCGACTACCAGGAGCGCCTGGAGGCCAGCGGCCTGGACGATCGCGACCTGCTGCGCCAGCCCACCCGCGGTGAGCTGGTCTGGCGCACGCTGGCCAACCTGGCGCTCATCCTGGTGTGGCTGCCTCTGGCCGGCCCCGGGCTGCTGCTCTACGGCCCGCTGGGGCTGCTGGTGGGCTGGGCGGGCAAGCGCTTCACCCCGCGCAGCGACGCCATCGCCACCAGCAAGCTGGTGGTGGGGCTGCTGGTGATCGGCCCGGTGTACCTGGCCCTGCTGCTGGCCGCCGCCTGGACCGCGCACTGGAGCGCGGCCCTGCTGCTGGCCGTGCTGCTGCCCATCTGCGGCCACGCCGCGCTGCAGGTGCTCGAGCGCTGGCACGCCCTGAAGCGCGTGGCGCGTCGCGGCCTGCGCTGGATGCTGCTGGAGCAGGAGATCACGGCGCTGCGCAGCGAGCGCGCGGCGCTGGTGAAGCGGGTGGCGGAGGTGGTGGAGCGCTTCCGCCCCGACGATATGCGGCTGCTGTTCCCCCCTTCGGAGCGTGAGGGCTCCTAGGAGCCCCGGGTGCGCAGGGCCTCGCGCAGTGCGTCCCGGTGCCGCTCGAACAGCGGCAGCAGCGCGTCGTCCTCCTCGCTGGCGTGCACCATCACGCGGTCCACCACCAGGCGCGCCCGGCGCTCCACCTGGTCGCGATCCAAGTCATCCACCTCGCCGGCTACGATCCGCTTCAGCAAGCTCAGCAGCTCGTCGATGCGGGGGAGCAGCTCGCGATGCTCGGCCACGAAGCCCTCCAGCTTTCCTCTCAGCTCGGGCGAGGGGCAGATCTGCAACAGGGCCGGGAAGAGCCGCTCCTCCTCGTAGCGGAAGTGCGGCAGCACGTTGTTGTCGTAATAGTCAACCAACCGCTCGACGCGCGTGGCGCCCTGGTGGCCGTAGAGGAAGCCGGCCGCGGCCCTCATCTGCAGCAGCCACTCGCTGACCTGGGCGTGCTCTTCGATGACCGATCGGTAGGGATCCTGTCCCCCATCCCAGAGCCCAGGTGCGGTGCCGTCGACCGCCATGCGAACCTCCCTGCGGGCGGGGCGCGGTCTGCGCCCGGTCGAGCCAGACTTGCGCACCGCCCAGCAGCCCGCCCTCCCCGATGCCGTGGCCTGTCGCTGTGCTCACAGAGCTACGCAGCTATACTCCCGCCATGCGACAGCGCGCCGCCATCGTCGTGGCCCTGGGCCTGCTGGCCGCCCTGCTGGCCGCCCTGCTGCTGGGGCGGCGGCAGCGCCCAGCGGTGCCCGGCAGCACGCCACAGGCAGCCCCCGCGCGCAGCGCGAGCAGCGCGCCCCCCACCGCCACGACAGAGGCGGAGATCGAGCGTGGCGTCGAGCCGGTGACCGACGCCGAACCTGAACAGCCCGCGGGTCCCTCCAACCTGCCCCCCGGCACAGCACCCGTCTACGAGACCGAGGGCGGGCTCATGCTCCCGGGCGCGGTGGAGCTCGAGGTGCAGGCCTACCGCGACTGCTACCAGCGCTACGTCAAGCTGGATCCAGAGCTGCCGCCCACGGGCCTGCTGGAGTTCACCATCGAGTCCGAGACCGTGGACACCGGCGGCACCATCGGCCAGGTGCGCGAGGTGCAGCTGCGGCTGGGCCAGCAGGACTACGAGCTCGGCGAGCACCAGGAATTCGAGCTCTGCGCCTACGAGGCGGTGCAGGAGATGATCTTCCTGCCCCCCGCCGGCGGCGGGAGCATCCGGGTGGGCATCACCGTGGATCTGGCGGCTGCGGACTGACCTCGCAGGCTTCCAGGGCCTTGGCCAGGGCTGACAGCTGGTCGGGCCGCGCGAAGCTGCCGATGCCCGCAGCGCCCCAGGCGCCCGCTCGCAGGCAGGCCTCCACGCCAGCGGGCGTGAGCCCGCCCAGAGCCAGGATCGGCAGCCGCACGGCGCGGGCGGCCGCCGCCAGCCGCTGCACACCCAGCGCGGGTCGGGCGTCCTGTGGCTTGGACAGGGGCGGGAAGATGGGCGAGAGCGTGGCGTAGTCGCAGCAGAGCGCAGCCCGCTGCAGCTGCGCCAGGTCGTGGCAGCTCTGGCCCAGCAGTCCGGCGACGCGGGGCCGCCAGGGCTGGGGATCTTCCCAGGAGGGGAGGTGCAGGGACAGGCCGTGTTGCGCGGCGAGCTGGACAGCGCCGGGGCAGCGTGCGTGCAGGATCACCGCGGCCCCGGTGCCGAGCAGCGCGTCCACCCAGCGGGGCAGCGTGGCGGCCGGGGTGCCCAGCACGCGCAGCAGCAGGCCCTGGGCTCCCGCCTCAACCAGCTCCGGTGCAGCGCGCACCCAGGCCTCGGCCGCCAGCGGGTCGGGCGGCGAGATGGCCAGGATCCGTGGGACCGGGTGCTGGGCTGCTGCGGCGGGCATGGGCTCCCTGACAGGCTGGCGACCCAGAGCATGCCGCAGCGTGACCGCGCTGGCAAGAAGTCGACGGCGGCGCGCAGGCGAACGGAAGAAAGCACCCAACGAGCGGGAGCCGAGCTGGAACGCGGCTTGCAATGCGGGGAACCGCCTCTCGTCCGCGGAGCGACCAAGCACACCTCAACCATGCGCCAGCGCGGCGCGAGCCTGGCTCGCCGTGCCCTCGCGCTGGCCCTGCCCGCCCTGGCTCTCTCCCTGCTGCTGTGCCAAGGAGTAGCGCGCCTGCTCGACTGTCCGCCGGCCTCCGGTCCGGTCATCGCCGCCGCCCTCCCACCGGCGTCACCCGTCACAGCGGCGCTACCCCTGCAGGACTAGCAGCCCTCGGGGAAGCTCATGTCTACTGCGACCCACCAGCGCCTACTGCTGCTACACACGTGACGCGTCCTGCTTGCAGCGAACGACACGGACGTAGTTGTCAGCGTGTTGAAGCCACCCGTTACGGACGCCTCCGCCGGTCGCTACTGCGCAGAACCCGTCCGTACGGTCCACCGCCTGCGGCGGCGGCTTTCGCCCCAATGCTCCGCATTGTCGCTACGGCCCTGGAAGCTCCGTACGGCCCACCGCCTGCGGCGGCGGCTCTCGCCCCAGTGCTTCGCATTGTCGCTACGACATGAACCGGCGGCAAGCCTGCCGCCTCTTTCCCGAGCACTGCTAGCTCGAGCCCATCGCCGGCAGGAACATCTTCGACTCCGGCGCGGGGCGGGGTAGCGGAGGAGATCCCCGCCTGCCCACCACGGGCCTGGAGCTGGAGCTGGCAGCCACCACCATCGCCCTTCCCGAGAGCGACAGCTCGGCCCTCATCGCCTGGGGCCACGACGCGGCGGCCCACACCCGCGGCTGCGGCGAGGGAGACAGCCTGCCCGGAGACGCCACCCTGCTCGACAGCGGGCATCGCAGCGTCACCCTGCACCGCAACGACGGCCGCCTCGAGGCCCTGCGGCTCTGGCCGGAGGGTCAGCAGCGCCGGGAGCGGTCAGGGATAGCGGGGCGAGGGGACTGACCCGGTGCTGGAACGATGCGGCACGTGGCAGCCCGGTGCACCTGGTAGGCGAGGGCAACGGTGAAGATGCACTGGAAGATGAAGACCAGCCCCACCGGCCCCGCGATGGATGGGGTGCGCAGGTTCGCCACCGCCAGCACCACCAGCATGGAGACACTGGCTGACGAGAGTAGGGCGGTGACCCATGGCCGGAGGCGCAGCTCAATGAGGGGCTGTCCGGATCGGGCGTGGCGGTCTCGTCGGACGGCTTGAAGCAGCCGAGCAGCAGCAGGGCCAGCCAGGGTGTGTGGCGCAGCATGGCGCTAGCCGTTCTCGAGCACCGCGGCGATGGCCCCAGGGTATTCGCGATAGGCCGTGTCGTCAGGGTCGATCAAGGTGTCCAGGTCGTAGTCGGTCACGCTGGTGGCGCGCCAGCGCTCCTGGGCGGTGGGCTGCTCGTCGGTGTCGACGTTCGCGTCGCAGGTGCTGGTGCAGCCCGGCTGCTCGCAGGCGTAGATGGTGTAGGCGTAGCTGGTGGTGGCGTGCAGGGGCCGATGCACCGTGGAGCCCTCGTCGGTGTCGAAGGTGCCCAGCAGGGTGCCATCCTTGGGATCGGAGCTGCTGGGCGAGGTGGCGGTGGAGCGCACCAGCTTGTTGTAGCGCACCATCAGGTGATCGGGGCTGCAGGTGGTGCCCAGAAAGTCGGTGTCCCAGGACAGATCGATGCTCTTGCTGCCCTTGCCGCTCGTCCTGCTGGCGTTCAGCGATGCGTCCCAGTCCAGCGGGGCGAAGGCCTCACGGACGGGGAAGGCCAGCAACACGATGATCCAACCGGTGACCACGATGGCGGGGATGGGCTCCCAGCGCTTCCGGTAGGGGGGGGGTAGAGTTCATGGTACGTCCTCCCGTTCGCGTGCTTGTACGCCTGGAAGGCTACCATGCGGTTCGCGGCAGGTGCAAGCCAGAATGCGTCGAGACGAGTCCACACCAGGCCACAGTCCGCGCATTCGCGGGCACCCTGGCCGTCAGGGTCGGCCCCAATGCGCGCCTTGGCCCCCAGAACCGCGCATTCGCAGGCACCCTGGCCGTCAGGGTCAGGCCCAATGCGCGCCAGATCGGTGACAGCGGGTCCACCAGCTGGGCATGCCCGAGCTCGTCCGTCGCCCTACCCCTCAGGCCCGTCGCAACCTGCGGATCAGCAGCCCGGCCAGCAGCAGGCCATGCCCAGGCGCGCAAGGGCGGTGGTGACGGGGGGGCGGTGCCCCATAGGCGCTGGTGGCTTGGGTTGCCGCACCCAGCAGCTCCCAGACCAGTGCGGGTAGAGCGGCCAGTACCATCACCAGGGAGCCGGCGCCCAGGATCGCCGGTACCGCGGCCGCGGTCAGGCCCGCCAGGGGGCAGGCCAGCGCTCTGGACCAGCGGGCCTGGCGCTCGGCCCGAGCCGCGGGACGCGCCTCGTGACTCAGGGCCTGCCAGCTGCGAGCGGCCTGGTGCGGGCCCGACAGCTGGTGCACGCGCTCGGAAGTTCCTGGCCACCCCCACAAGCCGCCCTCGCGTGCACTA
>CAZEJJ010000052.1:0-41768 GCA_964512185.1 uncultured Enterobacterales bacterium
GATCTTGCTTTGGTGGGGGGCGCTTGACCCGAATCAAGTCTCTTCCTCGGCTTTGGTCCTACAGTCTTCTCAGTCGCGGATGCCGCGATCCCACCACGGGCCACGGAGCTTTCCATGAACCTGCCAACCGAGCTGGGTGACCAGGCCATCGAAGACGTGATGAAGGCCCACCCGCCCATCGGCGAGATCCTGGACAAGTACGAGATCGGCTGTGTGACCTGTGCCGTCGGTATCTGCCTGCTGAAAGACGTGGTGGCCATCCATGCCCTCGGCGACGAAGCCGAGGCGTCCATCGAGCGCGAGATCAAGGACTACCTGGCGCGTTCCTGAACCAACCTGAGGAGTACCACCATGACCGACATGCCCTGCGGCTGCCCTGGCGCCCACGTCCGGACCGTCGAGAAGCCCGCCATCCAAGAAGACGAGCCCACCGGGCGCGTGGCCTCCGAGCTGCGCCAGTGGCCCACCCAGCTGCACCTGGTGCCGCCCTCGGCCCCCTGGCTGCGCGACGCCCACCTGCTGGTGGCCGCCGACTGCACCGCCTTCGCCTACGGCGAGTTCCACCGCGACTTCATCAAGGGCCGCGCCATCGTCAACGCCTGCCCCAAGCTGGACATGACCGACCACTACGTGCCCAAGCTCACCGCCATGCTGAAGCAAAACGACATCAAGTCGGTCACCGTGACCATCATGGAGGTGCCCTGCTGCCGCGGGCTGGCCACGATGACCCAGCAGGCCGTGGCCGCGTCGGGCAAGGACGTTCCCATCGAGTTCGTCGTCATCGGGGTCGACGGCAGCCGGAGAGCCTGACCATGATCGACGTGACCGCAGTGCTGGTGGAGGAGCACCGTCTCATCCTGCGCATGATCACCCTGCTGGAGAAGAACACCGCTCTGATGCTGCAGGGCCGCTTCGATGACTGGGGTTTCTTCCCGGACGCGGTCGACTTCATCCGGAGCTACGCCGATCGCTTCCACCACGCCAAGGAAGAGGACGTGCTCTTCGTGGAGCTGGTGAACAATGGCATGCCGGCCGAACGCTCGCCCGTGGAGGCCATGCTCATGGCCCACGACCAGGGGCGAGGCTTCGTGGCCGGCATGGAGGCCGCCGCCCAGGCTGTCGTGGCGGGGGACGCCGAGCAGGTGGCAGGCATCTACGAGAACGCGCGCGCCTACGCTGCGCTGCTACGCGACCACATCGACAAGGAAGACGACATCCTCTACCCGCTGGCCGAGAAGGTGCTGCCCGCCGAGGTGCGGCCCCGCATGGTAGAGGCCTACCAGGCCGCTGAGGCGGCGGTTCCCGCGGACTTCAACCAGCGCTACCTGGCCCTGGTGGAGCGCTACGAGGGCGCCTGAACGCCGCGGCCAGCAGGGCCAGCAGCGCGGCCACCCAGCCGCCCCTGCCCGCAGGGGCCGCGGCGCACCAACCAGGATCGTCCTTGCCCATCCAGGGAGAGGTGCCACCACCAGGGTCGCTGTCTTCGGTCAGGTCGATGCCCGTGTTCTCCAGGATCCAGTCCACGTGCACGTCCACCCTGGTGGAGCCCACGAAGCCGTCGGCGCAGGGGGTGTCGGGGTCCTCGCCCTTCATCACGCCCACGAAGGCGTTGATACCCGCCAGCTCGTAGCCGCCACCGCTGACCAGCTCCAGCGTGGCGCCGCCCGAGTCACCCGAGCAGACGTTCTGGCCGTCCTCGGTGTCCCAGCCGTAGAGAATGTCGTCGTCGAAGTGCGCCAGGGGGATGTCGGCGTAGCGCTTGACGCCCTGGTCCTCCGCGCCGTCGGTGGTGATGCCGAAGCCCACGAAGCGCAGGTCCTTGCCCAGCCAGGTGGCGTCCACGTTTTCCTCGTTCAGCGTCAGGGGATCGATGTTCGCCATGCCCGGCGCGGCCAGCTCCAGCACGCCGATGTCGTCGGTGTAGTAGACCTCGTCGAAGTCGGCGTGCATGCTGGAGCTGGTGACCCTGGCGTAGCTGTCGAGGCCGCCGGTCAGCAGGTCGGCGCCGCTCACCACGTAGATGTCGTAGTCGCCGTAGTCCCGCTGCGCGCTCAGGATGCAGTGCGCGGCCGTGAGCACCTGGGTGGGGCCGATGAGCACGGCGCTGCAGAAGGGACCGTAGAGGACGCCGTCCACCTCCACGGTCATGGCCAGCACGGCCTCGGGTTCGCTGGTGGCCGTGCCGTTGACGATGCAGGGGACGCGCTCGATCTCGTCGGCGACGAGCATGGGGGCGAGCAGCAGCAGCCACGGCAGGAGAGATGGCATGCCACCCATCCTCGGCTCAGCGGCCCAGCTTGACAAGGCCGTCGATTTTTTTCCTTGGACCGCGCCGGACAACCAGCAGGCGGGAGCCTGCTGCCGGTCAGTTGTCGGGCAGCTGCTTCGTGATCAGCTCCAGCAGGGAGCGGAAGTGGGCCTCGGCGTCTTCCTGCTCGAGCTGCTGGGCGATCTGCAGGCCGCGCTGCACGTCGCGGAGGGCCTCTTCGAAGCGCCCCAGGCGACCGAGGATCTGGGCCCGGAAGCCTCTGGCGGACGCCTCCTGGCCGGGGCTGCCCGAGGTGATCCCCTCTTGCACCAGGACGTTCAGCTCGCTGATGGCGTGATCCACCTTGCCCCGCTCCGCGGCGGCGATGGCCTGCTGCAGCCGGTCCTGGGGGGACTCCTCAGAGGGGTGGGCCGGCGCCTCTTCGCGGGGATCCCAGTCGGACTGGGACAGCTTGGCCAGCAGGATGTCGATCTTGCGGGCGTATTCGTCCTGGCCCAGGGTGGTCCAGCCGTGCTTGGCCGCCGCCAGGATCTCCCGAGCCGTGTCCAGCTCACCCTTGCTGGCCAGCAGCTGACCGTAGACCGTGCCCACAGCGGCCAGCCCCTCTATGCGACCGGTGCGTCCGAACAGGGACCAGGCCTCTTCGAGGCGCGGCAGGGCCAGGTCGTGGCGGTCCTGGTGCAGGTCCATCTGGGCCAGGTCCCACAGGGCCGCGGCGATGCCGTCCAGGTCGTTCTGCTCGCGGTTGATCTCGAGACGCCTCTGCTGCAGGCCCTGGGCCAGGTCCACCTTGTCCTGGGCGAAGCGCACGCGGGACATCTCGCCCAGCACCGCGGCCACGGCGCGCTGGTCGCCGCGGGCCTCCTGGGCGTCACGTTCCTGCTGGAGCAGATCCAGGGCGGCGTCGAGCTCACCGTCAGCGGCGTGCTGTCGGGCGCTCTCGATGCGGCTCTGGGGCTCGTCGGTCATGGGGGCCTCGGGGGCAGGTGGGCAGCCGCCGACCTATCACGCGCGGCGCCCGGGTGAACAATGGGTGTTCAGGCCAGGCCGCGGCGCTGCATGCACCGGGCCTCCAGCTGCTGCACGGCCTGCTGGTCCAGGCCCAGGCGCCAGCCCACGGCGTAGGCGTGGTCGCGGTCGGCGTCGCTCGCCTGGCCGTAGGCCCACGCAGACGTGAGCAGCTGCTCCACCACGTGGTCGCGGGCCGCACCCGCCGCGCGCTGCACCTGGGCCCTGCCCAGGCCGAATCCCTGGGCGAAGGCCTGCAGCCGGGCCTGCTCGGCGGGCTCCAGCTCCTCGTCGGCGTAGGCCACCGCCCAGGCGAGCATGAGCAGGGGCTCGCGCAGCTGGTGGCCCACGGTGGCCAGGTCGGCGGGGCTGAGGAGCGGCAGGGCCAGCAGCGCCTCGACGCCGCCAGGGTGATCCCCGGCGAAGGCATCGAACAGCTCGCGCTCCTCGTCCGCGATGTGTCCGTCGGCGCCGGCGACCTCCGCCAGCATGCGGGTGAGCACGTTCTTGTCCTGGCCGGGACCCAGCTGCAGGCCGGCCAGCGCCCGCGCGAAGGCGCTCTGCTGACCCTGCACGGCGCTGGCGTGCAGGTAGCGCTGGTGGGCGCCGTCCCAGGTGAACTGGGACTGCACGCGCTGGAAGGCTTCCACCACCGCCGCCTGGCGCTGCGCCGTGGACGGCGCCGAGGCGGCGCTGCCCCCCGGCGCGGCCTCGTGCACCATGCCCGAGCCGACGCGGCCGAAATAGCCGCCGCCCAGCGCCGAGCGCACGGTGTTGGCCAGGGCCCAGCGCAGCTGGGACATGGCGTTGCGCTTGAGGGCGGCCATGGCCTTGGAGGCGCCGCCCTCGCGGACGGGGGCGGAGCTCTCGGCGTGCTGGCCGCTGACCGGGCACTGGAACATGACGTGCACGGTGGAGCCGCGCAGCAGCTCCTGGGCGATGAGGGGCTTCAGCTGGTCGTAGCTGGGTTGAGACATGGCTGCTCCCGGTTGGCTGATGGCCACTGGATCTAACCCCCGCACGCGCTAGGTTCGATGCGAAGTCACCCCCGAGGAGGCCAGCCCTGGGCGCCCCTTCCCCACTCCCACTGCGCAAGCGCGTGGTCTATGGCGTGGCCACCGCGGCCGGCCTGCTCCTGGCGGGCAACCTGGCGGTGGAGCTGCTGGAGCGGCTGGGTGCGCTGCAGACCCATCGTCCCGACGATGGCGTGGCCCAGGTGGACGAGGAGCTGTTCCAGCGGGCCGGCCAGCGCTATCGCACCGCGTCGTGGGCCTCGCGGCTCGTGCCCGAGCAGAGCTTCGCGCTGCCCAGGCCCGAGGGGACCTGGCGGCTGTTCGTGCTGGGTGGCTCCTTCGCCATGGGCACGCCCTATGTGACCGGCGATCACGCCCGTCCGGGCTCCGAAGGCGGCATGGGCTCCTGGGTGCAGGCTGCCCTGGCGGCGCGCCACCCGGACCTGGAGATCGAGGTGATCAACGCGGCCATCGGGGGCGCCAGCTCCGGGGCGGTGCGGGACATGGCACAGCAGGTGCTGGAGCTGCAGCCCGACGCCCTGCTGGTAGCCAGCTGCAACAACGAGGGCAGCCTGGCCCCGGGTCGGATCCGCCGGCTGCTGCAGCAGCAGGGTGGCTACCGGCTGCTGCAGCGCCTGCTCGCGCCTGAGCCCGAGCGCCCCCTCTACGCGCCCCAGGACGCCGAAGACCGGGCGCTGCGGGAGCAGTTCGTCGCCCACATGCGGGCGCTGCTCGCGGCGGCGGAGGCGCGGCAGGTGCCGGTGCTGCTGGCCACGCTGCCCGTGCGCCTGCGCTACAAGGGGCTGGAGCCCGGCCACGTGGCCGCTGGGCGCGGCTGGCCGCTGCTGGAAGGGGTCTGCTGGCAGGCGCTGCGGCGCTTCGAGCGGGAGGAGTACGCGCTGGCCGCGCCCCTGCTGGAGGCCTGCGCCCGGCGGCCGGCGGAGCAGCAGCCGCCACCCCTGGCGCTGTACCGCGTGCTCGCCGCTCTCGAGCAGGGGCAGGCGCCTGCCCGCGCGCGGCCCGTGCTGGCCGAAGGCTACGGCAGCTGCGTGGCCGAGGGCATCCTCGAGTACTACCGGGGCGCCTTCGAGGCGGCCCAAGAGCAGCTGCGCACCTGCGACGAGGTGGCGGAGGCCCTGCTGTGGACCGGCCTGGCCCGCGCCGCCGCCGGTCGCCCGGCGCAGGCTCGGTCGCTGCTGGAGCAGGCCGTGGAGCTGGTCCCACGCAACCGCTGCCGGCCCTCGTTCAACGGGCAGCTGCGACAGCTGGCGAGCGAGCATGCCGGCGCACACCTGGTGGACCTGGAGGCCGCCGCGCAGGCCTCGAGCCCGGGTGGGCTGCCGGGTGCGGAGCTGTTCGACGACTACTGCCACCTGCAGTGGTGGGGCTACGCGCAGATGGCCGAGGAGGTGCTGCGGGTGTTGGAAGCCAGCCAGCTGCTTCCCACCGGCGAGGCCGGCGCGGGGCCGGCTCCCTCTCGAGAAGAGCTCCGTCAGCTCTGGGGGCTGCCCCTGGACGGCTACGCCGAGGGACTCCCAGGATGAAGGACGGGCTGCTGCGCCGGGGGATCAAGGCCCTCGCCCGCCAGGTGCAGCGGGTGGATCTGGGCCTGGGTCGGCTGGCGCTGCGCCTGCAGGGCGAGCCCCGCTACCAGCTGGGCGGGCGCTGTGTCTCCTGCGGGGCCTGCTGTGAGCGTCCCACGGTGGAGCTGCCGCGGCCGCTGTTCCACCTGCGCAGCTATCGCTGGCTGCTGGTGCGCTGGCATCGCTGGATCAACGGCTTCGCGCTGGAGCAGGCCCACCGCCGCAGCCACACCCTGGTGTTCCGCTGCACCCACTTCGATCCCGCCACCCGCGGCTGCGACAGCTACGGCAGCCGGCCCCTCATGTGCCGGGACTACCCCCGCGCGCTGCTCTACCACCACCCGCCCGTGTTCTTCGAGAGCTGCGCACAGCGCGTGGTCTACCGCTTCGCCGCGGAGCTGGACCGGGCCCTGCTGGAGCAGGACCTGCCCCCCGAGACGCTGGCCCAGCTGCGCCAGCGGCTGCACCTCGAAGAGTGATCACTCAGCCGGCACCAGGGTGAAGCCCTCCAGGACCAGCGCGGCGTCCTGCTCGGCGCTGCGCAGCTCGGCGCTGGGATCCGCGGCGCCCCTGGCCTGGCCCATGGGCAGCTCCACCACGCTCAGGCTCTCCATCAGGGCCAGCGCGTCGCCGCTGGGCGTGAAGGCCATGTCGGTGTTGCCCTCGTCGCGCAGCAGCCAGAGCTCGGGTTCACCCAGGTCCAGCTGCCAGGTGATCACGGTCCCGTCCCGGTCCAGGGTGGCCAGCCTGCGCCCCTCGCGGTCCAGAGCCAGCTGCTGGATGGCGGAGCCCGCCTCGGAGATCCGCCTGATCTCGGTGCCAGCGTCGGCGTCCCAGTGGATGGCCAGGCCATCGCGGCCGCCGCTGACCAGCTGGTGGCCGTCGGGCAGCCAGGCCAGGCCGTTCACCCAGTCGCTGTGCCCTTCCAGGGTGCGCAGCAGCTCGCCCTTGGGCACGCTCCAGAGGTAGACGCTGCTGGTGCCGCCGGAGGCCGCCAGCAGGCTGCTGTCGTGGGAGAAGGCCAGGCGCATCAGGTGCACGTCCGGGTCCTCCATGGTCACCAGCAGCTCGCCGGTGGACAGGTCCCACAGGCGCGCGGTCTGGTCCGCCGAGCCCGAGGCGAGCCAGCGGCCGTTGGGCGAGATGTCCAGCCCCCACACCGTGCCTGTGTGGCCCTCGAAGCTGCGCAGGAGGCCGCCATCGCTGACCTGGCGCAGCTGCAGCAGCCCCTCGCTGCCTCCCACGGCGAGGCTCTGGCCGTCGGGGGAGAAGCCCATCGCCGCGGCGTCATGGATGTCCAGCTCCACCACCCGCTCGAGGCTGGGTGGCGAGCGGCGCCAGATGTGCAGCCGGCTGTCGTTGGTGACGGTGGCCAGGTGCTGGCCGGTGGGATCGAAGCTCAGGCGATAGACCTCGTCGTCGTGCTGCCAGCGGGGCAGCTGTTCCTGGGCGCGCAGCGTCCAGAGGCGCAGGGTCTTGTCGTAGCCGGCGCTGGCCAGGGTGCCGCCGTCGGGGGAGAAGGCCGTGGCGGAGACCGCCGAGACGTGGTCGGCCAGCATGGCCAGCTGCCGGCGATCCTCGACGCTCCACAGGCGGACCGCCCCCGCGGAGCCGGCGGTGGCCACCTGGCGGCCGTCGGGCGAGATGCTCACGTGGTAGAACGAGTCGTCGTAGCGCTCCACCACCAGCCGCGACTGGCCCGTGGCCAGGTCCCAGCGGCGCACCAGCCCGTCGGTGGCGGCGCTGAACAGGGCGGCGGAGTCGGGGGTGAAGGCCAGCCCGTAGACATTGCCCGTGCCGTGTTCGAGCTCGGCGACGAGCGCGCCCGTGTGGGCGTTCACCAGCCGGATGGGGTCGTCGTAGGCAGACGAGGCCAGCAGCTCGCCGTCGGGAGACAGGGCCAGACCGCTGACCCGCTGGCTGTGGCCGGGGAACAGGGCCAGCAGCCTGCCGTCCGAGGCGCTGATGCTGGCCAGCGACCGGCCGTCCAGGCCGGCGCGAATGTAGATGCGCTCGCCGTCGGGCGAGACGCACACGCTGGTGGCGGAGCGCAGCTCAGGGTGCTCCACCACCAGGGAGGGCTGGCTGGCTCCCAGCTCGAAGACCTGCAGCACGGGGCCCTTGCCGGCCACCGCGAGCCGCTGGCCGTCAGGGAACCAGGCCACCCCGTAGGTCACGGCGGCGCTGTGGGCCGGCCGCACGAGGTCTTCGGCGCGCTCGAGGTCGCGGACCACGAAGCCCTGGGCGAACTGGGTGAGGGCCAGGTGGCGGCCGTCAGGAGAGTAGGCCACGTCCATCAGGGCGTCGTCGCCAGGGATGCGGGCCTGCAGCCGCTGCACGGGGCGGTGCTCCGCCTGGTACAGCCGCGAGGCGGACTTCACCAGCAGGCGGTAGGCTCCGGGGTGGAGCAGCCCGAAGCCGGGATCGTGGTAGGGACCGGCGGGGTTGGCGGGGTTGTTCTCCAGCGACGCGGCGGAGAAGATCCGGCTGCGCAGGTAGTCCTGCTGCCGCAGCAGCCGATCCGCCTGCAGCCCGTAGGCCTGGGCCAGGGTGGAGTGCACCTCCAGCCGCTGGGCGTGCTCCTGGTCGCGGGCTTCGGTGGCCCCCTGCCAGGCCTGGAACACCGCCCCCAGCGCCACCAGCACGGTGAGCAGCACCGCCGCGGCCGCCACCACGGCCGCCCTGTTGCGCGCTGCGAAGCGCTTGAGCAGCTCCCAGGAGCTGTACTCGTAGGCGCGCACCCGCCGGCCGGTCATGAAGGCCGAGACGTCCTCGGCCAGGGCATGGGCGCTCGGGTAGCGCCGCTCGCGGTCGCGCTGCAGCGCTGTCTGGGCCACCGCGATGAGCTCGGGAGGGGCCTGGGAGCAGTGCTCGGCCACCGGGTCCACCGGCTCCTGTCGGACCTGGGCCACCACGTGGTAGGGGTTGTCGCCGATGAAGGGTGCGCGGCCGGTGAGCAGCTCGTAGAGCACGGCCCCCAGGCCCCACACGTCGGAGCGCTCGTCCACCTCTTCGATGCTGCCCCTGGCCTGCTCCGGGCTCATGTAGGAGGGGGTGCCCACCGCCCAGCCGGCCATGGTGCCGCTGGGGGGGCCCCGCTGCAGCAGCGCGGCCTGCTCTTCCAGCACGGCGTCCTGGTGGTCCTCGCTGCCGCGCACCTTGGCCAGCCCCCAGTCCAGCAGCACGGTCTCGCCGAAGGGCCCAACCATGACGTTGGCGGGCTTGAGATCGCGGTGGATCACGCCCTTGCTGTGGGCGAAGGCCACCGCGTTGCACAGGTCCCAGAAGGCCCCCAGCAGCTTCAGGCGATGGTCCAGGGTCTCGCAGGATTCCAGGCGATCCGCCAGGGATTCGCCGCGCACCAGCCGCATGGTGTAGTACAGGGAGCCGTCGCCGCGCCGCCCCAGCTCGTGTACCGGGATGATGTTGGGGTGCTCCAGCAGCCCGGTGACGCGGGCTTCGCGCAGGAAGCGAGCCACCGTGGTGGCGCTGGGCTTGGCCGATCCAGAGGCGGAGCTGCCCGCGAGCAGCTGCTTGAAGGCCACCTCGCGCCCGATGTGCTGGTCGATGGCCAGCATCACCCGCGCCTGGCCGCCGCGACCGCACTCGGAGCCCAGGGTGTAGCGGCCGGCCGCCTCGGCGGTGACCGGGGCCTGGGTCTGGCTGTCGGCCGCCGCGGGCAGCGGGGGAGGGGTGGGTTGGACCTTCAGCTCGCCCTCGGCGCTCAGCTCCAGCGATCCACCGAAGGTGCGGGCCACCGAGTCCGGGCCGCCGAACAGGCCCAGGGTCTCGCCGGGATCGCCCCCCTGGGCGCGCACGGCCTCGTCGGTCATGGCCGCGACGAGCAGCCGCTGTTGCCGGGAGATGACCCCCGCCTGCACCAGCCGCGATCCCAGGTCGAGCTCCGGCTCGGTGAGGCCCGCGGCGGCCGCTGCCAGCACCTGGTCGGCGCGCGCCAGCCCCACCTGCACCACCAACACGGCGAAGAGCAGCTGGTGGTCGGTGTCGTGGCGACTCATGAGCGCGCTCCTCGGCGCAGCGCGGCCAGGCCACGCCGCAGGGTGAGCCGGCTGGCGGCCAGGGGCGAGCCCGCCAGGGTGGGGTATGCCTCGCAGGGGGTGAAGCAGCCGCCGCAGTCCAGGCGCACCGCCGCGCGGCGGGCGGCGCGCAGCTCGGCGGAGCGCCACAGGCGCTCCAGGTCGAAGTCGCAGGCGCGCAGGTCGCCCAGGGGTCGGTCCCACACGTGGCAGGGGTAGAGCTGCCCCTCGGCCGAGACGAAGCAGGCCGAGTGCAGCGCCTGGCAGGCCATGCCCAGGGGTTCACCAGCCAGCCAGGCCTGCAGGTTGACCAGGAAGCCCAGCTCCATCAGGTCGACGGGGCTGCGCGGGGGCCAGCGGCGGGAGAGCTGGCGCCGGACCAGCTCGCCATCGGCCTGCGGGTCGGGCTCTTCGAGGGTCTGGTTGCCGAAGAACAGCGCCGAGACCTGGTGGAGGTTCCAGTGCCACAGCCCGTCCTCGAAGCCTGGGAGCTGGGCTCGCAGGGCCCGATGGGTGTCGTCGAGGGCGTGGTGGTTCTCGGGGCCCAGGGTGGTGCCGATGTAGGTCTCGATGCCCGGGACGGCGCGCAGGGCCCGCCAGCTACGCACGGCGCGCTCGAAGGAGCCCTCGCGGCCCCGCATGCGGTCGTGCAGGGCCGGCGGACCGTCGATGCTGACGGTGACCAGCAGGTCGATCTCGGGGCGCCGCTGGCGCACCAGGCGGGCTGCCTGGGCGGCGCGCTCGGGGAACCAGCCGTTGGTGGGGAAGTGCAGCGCCCGCAGGCGCGGGCTGTGGGCCAGCACGGCCTCGAGCAGCTCCAGCAGGTCGGCGCGCATGCAGGGCTCTCCGCCGGTGAGATCCAGCCAGGCCAGCCTGGGCATGGCCTGGAACAGCCGCGCCAGCTCGGCCGGGCTGAGCTCCTGGCCTGGCTCCATGGCCCAGCTGCGGCAGGAGCTGCAGCGGCAGTTGCAGCGGCGGGTGAGCGCCACCACGGCCCGCCGCGGGGTGGCGGGCCGGCGAACCCAGGCGGGCCCGAAGGCGCGCAGCAGCCCAAGCAGCGTGCCGGGTCGCACGTCAGCCCCGCAGCTTGCCCCGGACCATGCGGCGCAGGATGCGCAGCCCGTCGCGGGCGGTGCCGAAGCCCGACGCGCCGCCACCGCGCGCCGCCCGGGAGACCGGGACCTCCACCACCCTGCCGCCGCGCTTGACCACGTGCAGGCAGAGCTCGGTCTCGATCTCGTAGCGCACGGCGCGCAGCCGCGCGGGATCGAGGGCCTGGCGGCGGACCACTCGAAAACCAGCCTGGGTGTCGGTGATGCGGGTGCCGTACAGGCGGTTGAAGGTCCAGGTGAGCGCCAGGTTGCCGGCGTGGTTCTTGAGGGTGATGGCGCCCGCGTGCAGCTGGCCGATGAAGCGCGAGCCGATGACCATGGCCACGTCGTCGTCGAGGGCCTCGAGCAGGCGAGGAAGCTCCGCAGGATCGTCCTGGCCGTCGGCGTCGATGAAGGCCAGGAGGTCGCGGCTGGCCTCGGCGATGCCGACGCGCAGGGCCTCGCCCTTGCCGCGGTTGGGTTCGAGCCGGTGGACGCGCGCTCCGGCCTGCTCCGCCGCCCGGGCGGTGCCGTCGCTGGAGCCGTCGTCGATGACCAGGATCTCGCCCAGCTGCTGCAGGGCGGCCCGGGCGCCGGCGATGACCGAGGCGATGGTGGGGGCCTCGTTGTGGGCCGGGATCACCAGGGAGACCTGGGGGGCCAGGCGCTCGGCGCGGGATGAATCGCCGCCGATACCGGGCGATTGAGGGCTGGAATCGCTCATTCAGAGAGGCTCGCTTGGGCCGTGGGGATCGGACGGACTATATCACGTAGGCGCCGCGCTCTTCGGGATCGCGCACCGCTTCGAGGCTCGATGTGATCGAAACCACCGCCCTGCCCCAGGCCGCCTGGCAGCGCCGCGTGCTCTACGGCTGCGCCGTGCTGGTGCTGCTGGCCTCCGGGCTGCGCTTCGACGGCCCCAGCCGCGGCTACTGGGACACCTACATCACCGTGCCCGCCATGTTCATGACGGGCCAGCCGGTCGACCTGCACCGGGTCGATGGCACCGCCCGCTTCGACTACGAGCTGGTGGGCCGCATCCCCGACGACACCTTCGATCCCGAGCCCGGCTCCTTCGGCATCGCCTCCAAGGACCAGCGCATCGGCACCGGCATCCTGTTCGCCGCGCCCTTCGCCATCTTCAACATGGCCGCCTTCCGCTGGGGCTACGCGGCCACCTGGACCCTGCTGTTCTTCTTCGCCTTCCTGTCTTTCCGCAGGCTCTTCCTGGGCTGGTCCGAGGCAGGCGGGCGCGATCCACCCCCTGGTGTCGCGGATCTACACGGCTTCTGGGTGCCCCTGGCGGGCTCCCTCTTCCTGGTGGCCAACCCCTTCTCGCTCTACCTGGACCGGCTGAACGGCAACCTGTTCGGGCTGGCCTTCCTGGTGTTCCTGTGGGCCCTGCTCAACGAGCGCGAGCCCAGCTGGTGGCTGGCGGGGTTGGTGTACGGCATCATCGGCGGCATCCGCAACGAGGCCATCGTGCTGGGGCCCATGATGCTGGCCTTCATGGCCTGGCGGCGCCCCTCCTGGAGTACGTTCTTCGCGCGGCTGGGGGTGTTCACCGCCGCGGCCTTCGTGGCCATCCTGCCGGTGCTCATCTGGAACGACTTCGCCTACGGCGAGCCCATCATCCACCCCTCCCAGGTGGCGCATCTCGAGGGCTTCCGCCCCACCTTCCCCCACAAGTGGCTGGGCTTCGGGGCCGAGTTCCAGTTCAACGGCCTGCTGAACTTCCCCTTCCACACCCAGGTGGTGCGCACCCCGCACTTCGCCTACCCCACCTACGTGCACTGGCCGCTGGTCACCATCCAGAGCCTGGGCCTGTTGCTCACCCCGATCGCGGCGGTGGGGCTGGTGCAGCTGGTGCGGCGGCGGCGCTTCCTGGGGCTGTGCCTGGTCACCTGGTACGCCACCTTCGTCGTGCTGTTCTTCTTCCAGGAGAACTGGGAGGAGCTCAAGCAGACCTTCATGGCCCTGCACCTGTTCCCCCTGGCCGCCTTCGTGGCCGCCGGGCTGGCCTGGCTGGTCGAGGGGCTCCGGAGCTGGAAGCGCTGGGCCGGCGTGCTGGTGGCCGCGGCCCATGTGGGCGCGCTGCTGCTGGTGGTGCGCGGCTGGGAGGTGCCCGCCGACGAGCGCTGGTACGTGCGCTTCCCCCACGCGGGCAGCAACGACGCGGGCCTCGACGAGCTGCCAGTGGAGCTGCGCAAGGACTGGCACTTCTTCTACACCCACGAGACCGAGGCCGAGATCCACGTGGAGCGGCACCACATGACCCGCCCGCGGCCCTGGCCCAGCCTGTACCGGCCCCTGCACCTGCCCAGCAGCGAAGACCTGGGCGAGATGCTCCAGGAGCCTCGGCAGCAGCAGCTGCGCACGCTGGCCATCTGGAGCTACATCTATGAGTAGCGAAGGTGCGGGCGCCAACCTGCTCTCCGTCACCATGATCCGCTGCTCCACGCTGCTGCTCTCCTGGGGCGGCCACCACCTGCTCACCGATCCCTGGTTCGCCATGCACCTGCGCGGGCTGCCATGTCTTCGGCGTCCCGGGCTGCGGGCCCGGCAGCTGCCTCCCCTGGACGCTGTGCTGGTGAGCCACCTGCACCCCGACCACTACGATCGGCGGGCCATGAAGCGCCTCTGCGCTGCCCCGGAGCGGCAGCTGTTCCCGCCGGGCTCGGCCGAGGTGCTGGGGGGCCTGCCCGCGGGGGGCCAGGAGCTGGCGCCCTGGAGCAGCACCCGGCTGGGCGAGCTGGAGATCTGGGCGGTGCCCGGACCCCACACCCTGCCCGGCCCCGAGGAGATCAACTTCGTGCTGCTGCTGCCCGGCTGGGGGACGCTGTTCTTCGGCGGAGACGCCAAGCTGGACGTGGGGGTGCTCACCCAGGTGCGCCAGCGCTTCGGTCCCACCCGGCTGGCCCTGCTGCCCGTGGGCGGCACCCGCATCCTGGGCACCCGCACCGTCATGTCGCCGCGCGACGCCGCCCGCGCCACCGAGCTGTTGGACGCCGAGCAGGTGGTGCCAATCCACGAAGGCGGCATCTGGATGTCCGTGCCGCCCCTGTCGCTGCACATGGGCCGCGGCCGCCACCTGGCCCAGCACTTCGAGAGCCGCGGCCAGCCCGTGCGCGTGGTGATCCTGCGCGAGGGCGAGAGCGGGCGGTTCTGAGGGCTACTTCGCCTCTCTCTCCAGCAGGAACGGGCCCAGGGCCAGGCAGTCCACCTCTTTGCGCTGGAAGATGTCGAGCGCATCTGCCGGAGTGCAGGCGATGGGCTCGCCGTGCACGTTGTAGGAGGTGTTGAGCACCGAGGGGATGCCCGTGGCCTCGTGGTACAGGGCCAGGATGCGGTGGTAGCCGGGATCGGCGTCGGCGTGCACCACCTGGGGGCGGGCGGTGCCGTCGATGTGCACCACGGCGGGCGAGGCCTTCTGCATGGCCTCGGTGGTGTCCAGCGCGATGGTCATGTAGCGGGCGCAGTGCTCGATGCCGGGCCCGTAGTCGCGGTAGCAGTCGGCGGCGTGCTCGGCCATGGTGGCCGGGGCGAAGGGCATGAACTCGGAGCGGTCCAGCCGCGCGTTGAGCCAGTCGTTGACCCTGGGATCGCGGGTGTGGTGCAGGATGCTGCGGTGCCCCAGGGCGCGGGGGCCGTACTCCATGCGCCCGGTGACCCGGGCCACGACCTTGCCCTCCAGCAGCAGCTCGGCCACGCGGGCGTCGATGTCCTCACAGCGCTCGCAGGAGATGCCGCGCTCGTCCAGCAGGGTGCCGATGGCCTCTTCTGTGATCTCGGTGCCCAGGTAGGCGTGGGGCATGGCCCGCGGCGTGGCGCCGTGCTCCTGGGCGATCCAGGCCAGGGCGGCGCCCACGGCGATGCCTTGATCCGTCATGGCGGGGTGCACCCACAGGCCCTGCACCTCGGGCCGCTGCCAGAGCTTCTTGTTGACGCAGACATTGGCGAACACGCCGCCCGCCAGCACCAGGTTGACGTCGCCCGTCTCTCGCAGCGCGCGCAGCACGTAGGCCAGCAGCAGGTCTTCCAGGCGCTGCTGGGCAGCGGCGGAGACGTCTTCGCGGGAGAAGCGGGCCAGGTCCTTGAAGGCGCCGCGCTTCTTGGACTTGGGCCAGTGGGGGGCCAGCTGGAAGTCGGTGTCGTCCCTGCGCAGCTTGAAGAGCTTCTCCATGAGCGGGTAGGCCTTGCTGGCGTCGCCCCGCGCGGCCAGCCCGGTGACCTTGCCCGCGTCGAGGATGCGGAAGCCCAGGAACTGGGAGATCTCGCCGTAGAACTCGCCGGGGGAGTCCACCGCGTTGGAGCCCCACAGGGGCTCGCAGCGGCCGCCGCGGCAGCGGAAGACCCGGGTGGAGTAGCCGTCGCCCATGTTGTCCACCGACACGGCCAGGGCTTCTTCGAAGCCGGAGCTCAGGTAGGCGGAGTAGGCGTGGGCGGTGTGGTGGTCCACCAGCGGCACGTCGCGGCCGAAGCGGCGCCTGAGCATGCGCTTGGAGAGGCGCTCCAGGCTGTGGGCCAGGGGCCCGGGCTTCTGGAAGCGGGACTGCAGGCTGAGCCAGGCCTTGTGCTGAGGCCCGAACATGTCGTGCTCGCCATCGATGGCGACGCTGCCCATGACCCGCGGCAGGAAGTGGAAGCGGTTGCCCGCCACCACGGCGTCCACGTCGGACAGCGCAAAGCCCGCCAGGCGCAGCACCTCGGCCACCGCCAGCCTGGGGTGGCCCGCCTGGAACTTGCTGCGGGTCAGGCGCTCTTCGGCCACGGCGGCCAGGATGCTGGTGCCCCGCAGCAGGGCCGCGTTGGCGTTGGTGTCCTCGTGGATGGCCAGGACCAGGGGGGCGCTCATCGGGCCTCCTCGCCAGATGGGGTGGAGGCGGAGCGGCGCTGCGCCCACCAGGCCGCCGCGGCCGCGGCGTTGACCAGGGTGGCCACGGCCAGCACCAGGGAGAGCTGCACGTTGGTGCCCAGGATCCAGGCGGCGCAGAAGCTGGCCAGGGGCACCACCAGCGCACCCAGGGCCAGCCCGCCCAGCAGGCGGATGGGCAGCGGCCAGTCGCGCCCGGCGGCGAAGGAGATCAGCGCCCCGGGCAGCACGAAGGCGTAGGCCAGGGCCAACGCCTGGAGCAGCAGGGTGATCAGCAGCAAGGCTAGTCCTCCTGCTCGGACTCAGGAGAGGGCGCCAGCTTGCCCAGCAGGGCCGCGGTGAGGCCCAGCCCAACCGTGCGGGCCAGCGGGCGCACCTGGGCGGTGCCGCTGGCGATCAGCTTGCCCAGCTTGATGGCGGTGCCCGGGCGCAGGTAGAAGCGCCGCACGAAGCGCAGGTAGATCTCCTGCAGCTGCTCGGGGGAGACCTTGTCGTTGGCCAGGATGACGTGGTTGAGGAAGCTGTAGCGGGACCAGTCGTAGGTGGTCACCCAGCCCTCCTCTTCGGCGATGTCCCACAGCGCCGTACCCGGGTAGGGGGTCATGAAGCTGACCTGCAGGTAGTCGGGGTCCACCCGGCGCACCAGCTCGAAGGTGGTCTCCACGTCCTGCTCGGTCTCGCCGGGGATGTTGAGGATCGCGAAGCCCATGGTGGACAGGCCCGCGTCGCGCGCGGCCTGGAAGCCGCGGACCACGGCCTCGGTGGTCATGCCCTTGCGCAGGAAGCTGCGGCCGATCTGGGAGCCGCTCTCCACACTGAGCTCCACGCGCACGCAGCCCGCGCGGCGCATGGTGCGCAGCAGGTGGCGCTCCACCAGGTCGGGGCGGGTGAGGCAGATCCAGCGGATGCGCTCGTGCAGCCGCCGCTCGCGCAGCCGGTCGCAGAAGCGGTAGACCCAGTCGTGGCGGGTGGTGAAGGTGTCGTCCAGAAACGAGAAGAAGTCCACCCCCCAGCGGCGGTTGACCTGCTCCATCTCGTCCACCACGGCTTCAGGGGAGCGGTAGCGCATGCCCTTGCCGAACATGGTGGGCACGGCGCAGTAGACGCAGCTACAGGGGCAGCCGCGGGTGGCCAGGATGGTGGTGAAGGTGTCGGAGTCGGTGCAGCGATAGCACTCCATGGGGAGCAGATCGCGGGCCGGCGGCAGCAGGGCGTCGAGATCCTGCGGGGTGGGGGTCTGGCCGGTGTCCACCACGGCGCCGTCGCTGTCGCGGAAAGCCACGCCGGTGAGCTCGGCCAGGGGGCTGCCGTCTTCGATGGCCTGCAGCAGCCGGGGCAGCAGCAGCTCGCCCTCGCCGCGGGCCACGATATCGATGCTGGGGAATTCACGCAGGGTGCGCTCGGGCAGGAAGCTGGAGTGGGGGCCGCCCACCACGGTGACCAGCTCGGGGCTGGCGGCCTTGGCGGCGGCGGCCAGCTGGCCCGCCAGGGGGATGGTGGGTGTAGTGGCGGTGATGCCGAGCACGTGGGGGGCGTGGGCCTGCGCCTGGCGGATGGTGGTGGCCAGATCGAGGCCCAGGGCGTTGGCGTCGATGATGCGCACGCGGTGCCCCGCCGCCCGCGCCGCCGCCGCCAGGTAGGCCAGGCCCAGGGGTGGGCCCACCGTGGTCTGTGCGATGCGGCGCACACCCGGCTGGAAGTTGGGGTTGACCAGGACCAGGGACAGGGACATCGGAGGGGCTCCAGGTTGTGCGCGGCCGAAGCCTGCAGGCTGCTGGACCTGTACCACGCTGTCAGCTCCGGGACATGGTCGGGAGGCTTCTGTTGCCGTGGTGCGCCCTGTGCGTGCCGGAGACTGGCCCGAGCTCTACCAGCAGACGTCCTCGCCCCAGGTGGCCTCGTTGTTGCTCTCGTCGCACTCCTGCCAGGCCCCGCCTTCCGCCGCGTCGTCTCCGCCGTCGATGGCGAGGGAGAGGTCGGTGATCTCCCGGCCTTCCAGCCCGGCGAGGTCGAAGACGAAGCTCTCCCGGAGCTCGCCGGCGGGCACCCCGTCGATGGTGGTGCTCGCTGCCTCCTGCCAGCTGCCCGATTCTTCGAGCCACAAGCTGACGGTCAGCTCGCCAGCCACGTCCGCCAGGCCCTGGTTTCCCGCGCGGCCCCAGACCACGAGGCGCCCGCGGTCACACTCCAGGCGGCACACGTCTTCGAGCTCGATGACCAGATCTGGCAAATGGTCGGCGCCGGTGTACTCCGCGGGCTGGGCGCGGAAGCTGTTGTAGAGGTCCCAGTTCAGATCGGCCACGGCCGGGATGGTGCCGTCGTCGTCGACGTTGGTGACGTGGTACGCCGACTGGTTCCAGCTGCGGCGCCCCGCGGGCCAGCCGCCGGTCTCGCTCTCGTAGACGGTGATCCCCCGGTAGGAGCTGGTCCTGGTCAAGGGGGAGTTGGTGACCACGATCTCCACCTGGCCGTCGCCGTCCACGTCGGCGACGACCGGATACTCGATGGAGGTCCCGCTCTCGTGCTCGGTGGACTTCATGCGCACGCTGCCGTCGGCTCCGCAGAGGATCCAGACGTTCTCCTGGTCGGCGTAGACCAGGTCATCGTAGCCGTCGCCGTCGAAGTCGAAGGCGGCGGCGCCGGTGCCATCCGGGTTGTCGGAGAGGGCGCGTCGCCACAGGACAGCTCCATCTTCGTCCAGAACGACGAACTCGGGGTGCGTGCCCATCGCCACCAGTCCGATCTCCGGCCTGTCATCGCCGTCGAAGTCGGCGATGGTGGGCAGGCCAGCCAGGCCGTTGCTGTGCCAGACGTTCCATATCACCGTCCCGTCGGTGTCCTGGAGCCGGAGCTCGCTGTGGTCGCCGACCTTGGCCGCCACGACGATCTCTCCCTCCCCGTCGTCGTCGAAGTCGGCCACCGCCAGGTAGCCGTCCACCTCGCCGTTGTACCAGGTGGCCTCGCCATCGGAGCGGTAGAGGGCGTCACCCACCACCACCTCCTGGACGCCGTCGCGGTCGAGGTCCACGGCCAGAGAGGTCGTGCCGACGTCTCCAGAATCGCCGCCGCAGCCGTGCTCACCCCAGCCCAGCAGGGTGCCGTCGTTCTGGAAGATGGCCTGGGCGAGCACGATCTCGGGCTCGCCGTCCCCGTCCATGTCGGAGATCGCGGGCGTGGCGCCGGCCGTCATCGAGTGCTCGATCTCGCTGAACCAGGCCAGCGAGCCGTCGTTCTCCAGCGCGACGAGGCCATGGTGGTGGCTCGCCACCACCTCCACCAGGCCGTCGCCGTCCAGATCCCCCGCCGCCAGGCCGCTCCGTTCATCCAGGTCGTCGTGGGCGTAGTCCCAGATCTCCGAGCCATCGAGCCCGGAGACCGCGCGGACCACCACCACCGGCTCCGTCGCGTTGGAGTAGGTGACGACCACGATGTCCGGCGTGTCCCCGTCGTCGATCACGCCGTCCCCGTTGTCGTCGTCCAGGTTGGTGACGATGGGCTGCATCATGATCCTGTCGGAGCGGGGGACGCTGCTCCAGGTGGTCCTGGTCCACTTCACCACCGCGGCGAGCTCCGTGCAGATGGCCTCGGCGCACTCCGCGTCCTGCTCGATGGCCTCGGCGGGCCAGGACCGCTCCTCGCAGAGCGGCTGGGACGAGTCGGCGGAGTCCCCGTCCGAGTCCTCCTCCGAGCTGTCGGCAGGAGAGGAGTCGGATGATTGGCAGGATCCTGCGCAGGAGCTGTCCGACCTGTCCTTGTCATCGAGCCGGTAGTCGAGGCAGGAGCAGCCGCCGAGCAGGGCGGCGGCCAGGACAGGACTGTTGAGCGCTCTCACGACGAGGAGTCCCCGCGGGCGAGCGACGTGGCCCCCCATGGTCAGCATGACGGGTAGAAGGCGCGTGAGGGCGTCACCACGGACACTCTGTCAGGGTGGTGTCCTCGCAGTCGACCTGGGCGTTGTCGTCCTCGCAGTCGTCGCTCGATCCGGGTCCCCCGGCGTTGGTGTCGCCGCTGGTGGGGCCACCGTAGACCAGGTCGGTGTCCCCGTCACCGCCGTCCATGTCATCCGTGCCGATGCCGCCACAGATCTTGTCGGTGTCTGTCCCGCCGCTCACGGTGTCGTCGCCAGGGCCCCCCTTGATCCTGTCTTCGTCTCCACCCCCATCCAGCACGTCGTCGCCCTCGTTCCCGTAGATCCTGTCGTCGCCGGCTTGGCCGTCGATGGTGTCGGCGCCCTCGTGGCCGTTGATGACGTCGGCGCCGTTGCCACCATCGATCACGTCGCCATAGGTGGTGGAGGCGCTGCCCTGGATGAGGTCATCGCCACCGTCGCCGTAGACATAGATGTCCGCGCAGTCCAGGTGCTTGCCGCTGGTGGTGCCCACCAGCTTGATGGTGTCGGCGTTGTCGGTGCCCAGGATGTCCACGTCGAGGCCGGTGGCGTCGTCGCAGTGGTTGGTGAGCTCATCGAAGATGCAGCAGAAGTCCTCGTTGTCACCCTCTCTCCCGTAGGCCATGAAGGCGTCGTTGCCGGGGGAGACGAAGAACGCGTCCGCAGAATACCATTCCAGGGTGGCGCCGAGGTCGCAGTCGATGTCGTCCGAGCCCGTCAGGACACAGACATCAGCGCCCGACCCGCCGGTGCAGGAGGCCGTGGCGTAGATGCCCGGACAGGTGAGCGCGTGGCTGGTGACGGGCCAGATAGCGAGCGTAGCTACGATCAACAATGCGAGGATGACTGGATTGAGTTTTTTCATCGCTGGCGTGCTCCGGTGGTGAGGATCTCTCGGCTTCGCCGGTGACTTTTCGCGAAGCAGTATGACATGCTGTTCTGGTGCTTGTCGATCACTGACCACCGTCGTTGGCTTGGTCTGTTGCTGGGTAGCCCGGTGCTCCGCCCCTCCCGCAGCCGCGGCCGCCCAGACCAAGCAATCCAGGCCCAGCTGTCAGCTCCGGGACATGGCCGGGAGGCTGCTGTTGCCGTGGTGCGCCTGGGGGTTAGCTGCTGGGCATGGTCCTCGACGGAGCGAAGTCCGAGCAACGAGCCGCCGACGGGGCGGTCGTGGGCGAAGGCAATCCCCCTTGCGAGGGGGGGGGGCCGGATCCGATGCCCCGGGCCCCAGCCCTGGTGAGCTGGCTCACCGGCCCCCGGGTGGTGACTGCCAGCGGGCGCGTGCAGTCGTGGCACAACGCGGGCCATCCTGGCTTTCCCTATGTGGAGGCGGCCGCCCTGTGGCTGTCGTGGGCGGCCTGGCGCCAGGAGCTGCTGCTCGAGACCCCGCCCGCGCAGCAGGTGGAGCGCGTGGCGCGCACCCTGCGGGCCGAGCTCGCCCCGAGCGGAGCGGTGGGTCGCGACGGCTCCGCCTACCTCTTCGACACCTGCCTGGTGCTGCACGCCCTGGTGCGCGCCGAGCGGGCCGCAGGCCAGCGCGCGACCCAGCGGCTGCGGCTGGACGGCGTGCAGCGCTTCCTGGACCTGGATCAGCCCGTGCTGCCAGCACCCGCCGAGCAGCCGCGCTGGTCGCGGCGCTGGGGCGGCCACCTGGTGCGCGCGGCGGCCTTGTTGTACCAGGCGGGCGAGTGGCTGGAGCACCCCCAGGCCTGCGAGCTGGCCCGCCGAATCCGCGCCCGCGCGCAGCTGGGTGCGCCGTCCCGGCCTCGCTACGTGCACGCGCTGGCCTACCGCATCGAGGGCGAGCTGCTCTTCACGGCGCTGGGCGAGCCGCCCGCTGACACGGATCCCATGGCCATGGCCGATGAGCTGGCGGTGCTGCAGCGCCCCGATGGCCTGTTCCCGGCCTGGTCGGATGATCGCGGCGGACCCCGCTGCGACGCCAGCGCCCAGGCGGTGCGCATCTGGTCCGCCCTGTCTCCCCAGCGCTACGCGGCCTCCATCCAGCGCGCGCTGGCGGGGCTGTCGCGCCAGCAGGCTCCCGACGGGGGCATGCTCTACGAGCCCGGTGGCCACGATCAGAACACCTGGACCACCATCTTCACCGACCAGGCGCTGGCCTGGGCCGTCGGCGGAGCCGACCTGCTGGCATGGGTGTAGCGGCGGAGTCCTCCGGGGCGATCCTGGGCCTCTGGGACGGCCACGGCGCAGGGGTGGCGCTGCTGGCCGAGGGGCAGCTGATCTTCGCCCTGGCCGAGGAGCGCTGCAATCGACGCAAGCGCTTCTCGGGCTTTCCCGTGCGCTCCCTGGCCCTGGCCCGCGAGCACGCGCAGGCGGCGAGCCTGAGCATCCAGCACGTGGTGGTGGCGGGCCGGCGCGGCCGCACGCCCCTGCGCCTGCTGGAGCCCTTGTACGCGAGCTCGGATCCCCGCCGCCAGCCCCTGGGCCGGAGCAGCAGGGCGGCCATGGCCTGGGAGAACACCGTGCCCCTGCTGCCCGGTGTGCAGCGCGCCGAGGCGCGGCTGGGGCGGTCCCTGCTGCTGCGGCGCCTGGCCTCGGTGCTGCCCGAGCCCTTCAAGCTGCACCGGGTGGATCACCACGACGCCCACGCCTTCTCGGCGCTGTTCGGCGCCGGCCGGGTGGGTGCCCTGGTGCTCACCGCCGACGCCTATGGCGAGGGACGCTCGGCCACGCTGCGCTTCCCCGGCGCGCCAGGCCAGGCGGTGGAGGAGCTGGGCCCCGACATGGGACTCGCCCTCTTGTTCGGCGCGGTCACCGTGGCGCTGGGCTTCCGGGAAGGCGACGAAGGCAAGGTCATGGGGCTGGCCGCCCACGGCGACCCCAGGCCGGGGCTCGCCCGCTTCCAGGCCCTGTTCCACGCGGGCGAAGAGGCGCCCCGCCTGCGGCGGTCGTTGAGCGCCCGCCGGGTGCGCCGCCTGCTGGTGGGCCTGGAGCGCCAGGACGCCGCGGCTTCCTTGCAGCGCTGTGTGCAGGAGCAGTGCCTCAGGTGGGTGGAGAGCATCATGTCGCGCCGCCGGCTGGCGCGGCGCATGCTGCTGGCGGGTGGCCTGTTCGCCAACGTGCGCCTCAACCAGGCGCTGGCGGAGCTGCCGCGCATCCGCGAGCTGTTCGTCTTTCCCGCCATGGGCGACGAAGGCCTGGCCGCGGGCGCGGCCCACTGGCTCTGGTACCGCAGCCGCGGCGCGCTGGCGCAGCCCATGGAGCGGGCTGCCCTGGGGCGGATCTGGTCCGCGGCGGCTCTAGAGCTGGCGGCGCGCAACTCAGGGCTGCGCGTCGCGCGGGTGGATCCCGTGGCCAGCGGCCTGCGGCACCTGGATCAGGGCCGGGTGCTGTGCCGCTTCCGGGGCCGCGACGAGCTGGGCCCCCGGGCGCTGGGAAACCGCTCGGTGCTGTTCCGGGCGGATCAGCCGCGGCTGGGGGAGCGGGTGAACGCGGCCCTCGAACGGGATCCCATCATGGCCTTCGCCCCGTCCATGGCCGCCGAGGCCGCCCCCGAGGCCCTGGCGGGCTCGGGGCTGGCCGCCAGCCTGGGCTGGATGACCGTGACCGCTCCCGCCAGCGCGGGCCTGGCCCGCAGCTGTCCTGTGGCGGTGCATGTAGACGGCACCACGCGCCCACAGCTGGTGGAGGCCGGGGTGGACCCCGGCTACCACGCCCTGCTCAGGGGCTGGTGGCGCATCGCCGGGCAGCCGGCGCTGATCAACACCAGCTTCAACCTGCACGGCGAGCCCATCGTGCACAGCCCCGAGGACGCGGTGAAGACCTTCCTGGCCTCGGGGCTCGACGTGCTGCAGCTGGGCGACTGGGAGCTGGTGGCTCCTCAGCTCGCCGACGACTGAAGCGTCTGCGGATCGGCCTCGCGCAGCTTGCGCCAGTCCAGGCCCACCAGGCTGATGAGCCCGCCGGCCGAGTTGGCCAGCACCTGGGTGATGTGGGCCACCAGGGCGAAGGCGAAGGCCGCGTCGGGGCCCGCCACGCCCGCCAGCAGCAGGGCCTGGCTGGCGAAGAAGTGGTAGTTGCCGGCCGCCGTGGGCGGAGCCGGGATGGTGAAGCCGATGCCGATCATGCCCATGACGAACACGCAGTGCGACAGCCCCGCGCTGACGCCCACGATCTCCATGCACAGCAGCAGGGCGGCGGCCAGCAGGGCGAATGAGACCAGGGTGTAGGCGCTGGCCACCAGGAAGGCCCGGGGATGGGTCATGGTGGCCAGGCCCGCAGCGAAGTGCAGCAGGCTGGTGTGGATGCTCTCGGCCCGGTCGCCCAGCACGCGCTGCAGCAGCCCGAACAACCGGCCCTCGCCGGGCTGCTCGCCGCGCACCCAGCGCGCCGCCACCAGGCCGGTGGCCAGGGCCAGGCCACAGGCCACAGACAGCGCCAGGATGCCCCCGCGGGCGAAGGGCGGCATGGGCACCAGCAGCGACGAGATGAGCAGGCAGATGATCACCGCCATCAGGTCGAAGAGCTTGACCCCCAGCATGGTGGCCAGGGCGAAGGGGAAGCGCACGCCCGGGTGGTTGGTGGTGAGCAGCCAGGGCCGACCCAGCTCGCCCATGCGGGCTGGCAGGAAGTTGTTCATCAAGAAACCCACGAAGGTGAGCCTGATGGCCAGCAGGGCCGGCACCGCGGTCTCGGTGGCCAATAGCGCCCGCCAGCGCAGCCCCTTGAGGGCGTAGTGCACCAGCAGCAGCGCCAGCACCGGGGCCACCAGGTCGGAGCGGCTGGAGCGCAGCACGTCCACCACGCCCTGCCAGTCGAGCTGCCGCACGATGAGCGCCAGGAAGATCGCCGCGATGAGCAGGCTGATCAGGGAGCGGGCCAGGCGCTTCTTGTCCAAGGGAGCTACCCGATCATCGCCATGCTGCCGGCCACGGTGCGGGCGAAGCGCTGCACCTCTTCGCGCGTGTTGTAGGCGGAGAACGAGGCGCGCACGGCGCCGGGCATGCGCTGCTCGGCGAACCAGGCGTTCACGCAGAGCTTGCCGTAGCGCACCATGATGCCCGAGCGCGTGTCCAGCAGGCGGGCCAGGGCTTCGCTCTCCAGACCATCGACGGTGAAGGCGAAGACCGGGCCGCGCAGCTCGGGATCCCGGGGGCCCAGGAGCCTGAGGCGGCGGTTGCGGAGCAGGGCGTCGGTGGCCACGCGGTTCAGCTCCACCACGTGATCGTGGAGGGCCTGCTGCCCGATTGCCTCGAGGTACTCGATGGCGGCGTGGGCGCCCACCGCGCCTTCGTAGTTGCACACTCCGGCCTCGAGGCGGTCGGGCACCGGCTCGAAGTGCACCTCGGTGAAGCTGGCCTCGTCCACCGTGCCGCCGCCCACCAGGAAGGGGTGGAAGCGCTCGAGCAGGTCGCGACGGCCGTACAGGGCGCCGATGCCCCCCGGCCCGAACATCTTGTGGAAGCTCAGGGCGTAGAAGTCGGCCCCCAGGGCCTGCACGTCCACGGCCTGGGTAGTGACCGCCTGGGCGCCATCTACCAGGACCAGGGCGCCGGCGTCGTGGGCGGCTTCGGCGATGCGGGCGATGGGCAGCGTGATGCCGCAGAGGTTGGAGGTGTGGGGCAGGGCCACCACCCGCGTCTTGGGCCCCAGCAGGCGGCGGAAGGCCACCATGTCGAAGGGGGCCTCGATGTCGTGGGAGTGCACCCGGTGCACCACGCCCTTCTGCCGCGCCAGGCGCTGCCAGGGCAGCAGGTTGGAGTTGTGCTCGATGTCGGTGGTGATCACCTCGTCGCCCGCCTGCAGCGGCAGGCTGGCGGCGGCCAGGTTGATGGCCTCGGTGGTGTTGCGGACGAAGACGATCTCGGCGGGCTCAGCGGCGCCCAGGAAGCGCTGCACCGCGGCGCGGGCGTTGTCGTAGGTCTGGGTGGTGGCGCGCCCGAAGGCGTGGTTGGTGCGCCCGTGGCAGCCCACGGTGGCGCGCTGGAAGCTGGCCACAGCCTGGATCACCGGCTCGGGGCGCAGCGTGGTGCAGGCGCTGTCGAGGTAGGTGGGCGGGCGGCCTCGGAGCCGCAGCTGCAGGGAGGGAAAGTCCTTCCGGATCTTGACTGGATCGAGCTTGGCCATGGGGCGCTCTATCCTGTCGCCTCCTCCGGTGGCTGCCAGTCGCACTCCGGATCGCACTCCTGCTCGTCCACCTGGCCGACGTTGATGCGCTCCTGGCGGATGACACTCATCAGGGTGTCCTTGGCATAGCGACGGTAGAACGGGAGCAGCTTGCGGTAGTGGGGGAAGGGCACGGCCAGCAGCTGCAGGGCCGCCAGGCTGCCCACCTGGGTGGTGCCCAGCAGCAGGATGCCGCCGAAGTAGCGGGCCCGGCCGATGGGGCGCCCGTCGCGGACCTTGTTGCAGCAACCCATCAGCTGTCTCCCGTGGTGACCTGGGTGGGGAAGCCCTTGAGCCGGCACTGCTCCTGGATGTAGGCGGCGGCCAGGGCGCGCTTCTCTTCGATGAACTCGGCCACCCTGTCTTCGTCGTGCTTGGGCGGCTGGTCGAAGAGCAGGAAGGGCAGGTAGTAGAGCTCGCCCGGGCGGCACTTGGGCTGCACGCGCAGGAAGCGATCCTTGATGCGGATGCCCATGCGGAAGCCCTGGTCGCGCAGGCGGCGGATCTCTTCTTCGCGGGGGATGGTGTAGACCGGCGTGCGGAAGTCGATGCCGTACTCGCCGTAGTACTCGCGGAACATGAACAGGGAGAGCAGGCTCTGCTCCACCATCTCGCCGGTGGAGCTGGAGGAGCCGTCGTTCATGATGGGGACCTGGTGCTCCAGGCAGTACAGGATGGAGCGGGTGTGCATGGCCAGCTTGCAGCCCAGGCACCAGATGAAGCCCGAGCCCCAGCGCTGGTACTCGTTGTCGAGATCGTCCACCACGAAGTGGTCGAAGAGGGGACGGATGGACTCCAGGGTGTGGTGGAAGCGCCTGCCGGCGTGGCGCTCCAGCTCGCGCACCCGCTTGAGCGTGCGCTCCAGCTTGTAGTGGCCGTAGCCGTTGCGGTAGCTGAGCAGGTGCACCCGCCGGTACTCGCGGGACAGGTTGAGCGCCGCGGTGGTGGAGTCGACCCCGCCGGAGAACATGAGCGCCACGTCGCCCTGGGGGCGGGCGCGGCCTGGCTCGTGGCTGTGGGGGTTGCGGGACATGCGCGATCTCCAACCAGCATCTTTACCACGACGACCGGTGGGGAGAAGTGCTGAAGGACACGGGGCTACAAGTAGCTCTCCGGCTCCCCGAAGTGGAAGCGCAGCTCGGGCTGGCCCGTGTCGTCCAGCTGGATGCACCAGCTGTCGATGCGGTGGGGCACGCTCTCGGCGGTGTTGACCAGCCAGTTGCGGATGATCACGCGGGCGTCGTCCCGGATCCGGATCACCACCTCGGAGGCGCCTTCTTTCCAGGGCAGGGCGGTCATGGCGCTGGCCTTGCCCGCCTCGATGCGGCCCGGCACCACCTGGAAGCTCACCAGGTTGACCTGCTCGAAGCCGATGTCGTCCTGGCCCAGGCTGACGAAGGCGTTGAGATCCAGCGCTACCTCGTTGAGCACGCCGATCTCCGGACGCTGGGCCAGCACCGTGACCCCCAGGGGCTGGGGCTGCCAGGAGACCTGGGCCTGCATGTGGTGGATGTCCAGCAGGCGGTCGGGATCGGAGAAGTCCACCAGGGGCCGGGCGCCGGGCTCGGCCAGGCTCGCCGCCGCGTCGGGCTCGGTGACCAGGCGTTCGAGGTCGATGCGCAGGTCCACCCAGCCAGCCTCGGCGCTGGCCAGCGGCTCCGGCAGCTGCAGATCGTCGGGCTCGAGCCAGCGCTCCAGCCAGGGGTTGGGCGCGGCGCCCTGGCCCACGAAGGGAGCCACCAGGCTGTGGGCCACCGTGCCCGACTTGGCGCGCTTGCGCTGCCACTCGGTCTTGGTGAACAGGCGCCCGTAGTCCGGCAGCGGGCTGGCGGCGGCGAAGCGCTCGCGCAGCAGCCGGGTATAGGCGGGGGCTTCGCTCTGGTACAGGGGCTTGCGCTGCTGGCTGGTGAGGTCGGCCTGCCCGTGCACGGCTGCCAGCCCCAGGTCGGCCAGGCCCACCGCCGCGAGGGCCGCCAGCAAGAGCCCGGCGCGCCTTGGCCAGCCTTCGCGGGTGGCCAGCTCCCCGAGGGCGAAGCCCAGGAAGGCCAGCAGGGCCCACCAGGACATGAAGAGGATCCTGGTCTTGTCGTACTCGATCCAGTCGCGCTGCCCCGCCAGCACCACCAGCGGGCTGAGCACCATCAGGGCCAGCACGGCGCAGCGCAGCGGGTGGCGCCGGGCCGCGCAGCCGGCGCCGTACAGCAGCAGCGCCGCCAGGATCCAGCCCAGGCAGTCCAGGGCGAAGCGCAGGTAGTACACGGCATTGGGATGGGGCAGGAAGGGCGTGCGGCTGGCCACCACCAGCTCGGTCCAGGCCAGGCCCGGCAGCGAGGAGGCCTCGCCCATGCTGTGGAAGCCGTGGTAGTCCAGGTGGGGCAGGTTGAAGGCGAAGCAGGCCGCGGCCACGCCCGCCAGCAGCAGCCAGCTGCGCGGGCGCTGGCGCTGCTGCCAGTAGAGCAGGGCCACGGGCAGGGCGAACATGATGGGCAGGAAGCGCAGGCCCACCCCGGCGGTGAGGGCCAGCAGCCAGCCGTGCAGCACCGGGTGCTCCTTGCGGGCTTCGACGGCGTACAGCAGGGCGGGGCTCAGGGCGAAGGCGATGAAGTTGCGGTCCAGCACCTCGATCCACAGGGTGTAGGGGTTGAGCAGCGCCACGACTGACACCACCAGGCCGATCCAGATCCTGCCGGTCCAGCGCTGCAGCAGCAGGGTGCCGAACAGCACGGCCACGGCGGCGAAGGCGGCGTGGATGAAGTGGAAGGTCCAGGGCCCGGTGACGGGCATCCAGCCGGCGGTGAACACCGCGTTGCCCGGGGTGGAGATGATGCCGTAGGCGGAGCGCACCAGCTCGGGCGAGGCCTGGCTGTTGAGCTCGGGCACGAAGCTCATGGTCTGCATGTAGAAGCACTTGGCCTCGCCCCGCTGCAGGTAGGAGCCCAGGGAGAGCCAGAACTCGGTGTCGTCGTGGTGCAGCCAGGTGAAGATCCCCGCGGCCAGCGCCAGCGCCAGGGTGGCCAGCTGGGCGCCGTCGGGGCGCTCGGGCAGCAGCGCGGCGCGTCGGCGCCAGGCGGGCCAGGCCAGCCCAGCCAGCACCACCGCCGCGCAGCCGCCCAGCGTGGCACCGGACAGGAACGCCGGCCGGAGCACCGACAGGTTGAAGGCCAGGAAGGGAGCCACCGCCAGGGTGAACAGCAGCGTCCATGCCACCCGCTCGAGCAGGGTGGACCGCGGCGCCACCAGCGTGGCCAGCAGCCAGCCCAGCAGGATCAAGGGGATCGCCAGCACTCCTCTCTCCTCTCGTGGTCCGGGTAGCCGCCGCCGCCTGTGGTCGCGCTATCCGAGGCGAGCCATGGAGGATAGCACGTGAAACCTCCCCAGGAATGACCTGGGCGGTGTGCGGTGTCCCGGACCGCCGGGCACCTGTTCTGGTGAAGATCAAGTATTTACGGTGGTTTCCTCCATGCTATCCAAGATGTTCTCGATCACCTCTCGCTCCATCATTCGGGCCTGGGCGAACACGGCGACGCTGGCCTGAACCAGCACCTGTTCGCGGGCCAGGGCCGCGATCTCGCCCGCCATGTCCGCATCGAGGATGCGGGAGCGGGCCGCTTCGGTGGCCTCCACGGCGGCGTCCTCGATGTCCAGGGCGTAGTGCAGGCGGTTGGTCTGCGCGCCGATGCTGGCGCGGGTGGAGCCCAGCAGGTCCAGCGCCTCGTCGATGTCGTCGATGGCGTCCTGCGCGTCCTCCAGCGTGGACACGCCGGTGTCCGTCAGGGCCAGGCCCTGGGCGGTGACGTCTGAGGGCAGCTCCAGCTCGATGCGGCTGCTGTCCTCGTTGGTGTGGCTCAGCTGCACCGAGTAGGTGTTCGTCCCGAATTCTGCAGAGAGATCCTCGGCGATGGAGGTCAGGGCGGTGGAGATGCCGCTCCCGGAGGCGTCGCCGATGTCCCACGTCTGGCCGCCGGTCACGCTGGTGATGGTGTTGAAGGTGGAGTTGTGGATGGTCTGGTTGATGGTGTGCACCTCGACGTCGCGGGTGCGCAGCATGTTGGCCGTCTGGGCCTGGGTGTGGGGCACCAGGGCCGCCTCCTGGTTGGTGTCGGTGATCAGGATGAGCACCTTGCGCTTGGGATTGGGCCGCCAGCTGAAGGCGTCGGGATCGTCCTCCCCAGGCAGATCCTCGGCACCAGCGGCGTTCAGCAGAGCGCTGTAGGGCGACATGGGCCCGAACATCTCGATGCCCAGGGATCCCAGCTCATCCGCGAAGTCCGACGAGGCGATGTCGGCCCGCTGGGTGACGCCGTCGATGGTGTCCACGCCCATCACCGCCAGGCCCAGCCCCACGTTCAGGCCGGCGTCCTGGAAGGTCTGCCTGAACGCCGTGATGCTGTCTCGGGTCTCGGCGATCTCGCCGGCCATCGAGCCCGAGACGTCCACGATGAGGCCCACGTCCACGGCCTCGAAGGACAGCAGGGGCAGCTCCCCCCAGGTGGTAGCCGCCGCCACCTGGTCGATGGCCGCCCGGGTGCCCGTGAACTCCTCCTGCACATAGCCCCGCTCTCGATCCGACAAGGTCTCAGAAGCCGCCTGCACGGCCAATTCCCGCAGCCGCACCAGGTGTTCCGCCACCTCGGCCGCGCCCGCGTCCGCCATGTCCAGCATCTCGAGCGCCGTGTTGATGTTGCGGATCGCCATCCTCTTGCTGTCCGCGATCACCCCGAGATTCTCCGAGATCGCCATGCCCGCGGCGTCATCGGCTGCCCGCACGATCCTCCTCCCGCTCGACACGTGCTCCAGCCTCACCCGCAGCGCGCGCATGTTGACGGCGATGCTGTGCGCCAGTGGGCTGGTGACGTGCATGGACACGTGGACTCGAAGCTCGCGCCGGACCGGCGCCTTGACAGGCGCTGGCCAGACTCGTGGCTGGACGGGCTGGGGAGGATGGATCGACGGCGCGGGCGTCCGTCAGCGGCGTCTTCGGACCTTCCGCACCGCATGTTGAACGGCGGCGGATGCGCTGGTGCAGGTGGGGTAGAGTCTCCCCTGCCCTGGCCCTCACCAGCGAGGCCCCGCATGCCGCCTGCTCCCGCCTTCGCCTCCCGCCGCTGCGGCCCTGGGCTGCGCTGGCTGGGCCCTGCGGCGGCGGCAGCCCTGTGCACCTCGCCCCTCGGGGCCCGGGCCGAGTCGCTGGTGGAGATCGCTGACCCGGGCTACGGCCTGGCCGCCCCTCCCACCCAGAAGCTGCCCATCCAGGAGCGCATCCACCAGCTGCGCTACCCCACCCTGGGCCTTCCAGCGCTGGTGCAGCCCGGCGAGCGCTTCTCGGCGCTGGTCCACGCGGGCTGCTCCCCCGACCTGGGCAGCCTCGAGGCTCGGCTCTCGCTGGTGGGCACGCCCCAGCGGCTGGCGGTGGACCTGGAGGTGCTCGCGCAGGTGTTCGACGACCCTGTCTCCGGGCTGCTGCGGCTGCACCTGCGGGCGCCCCACGACCTGCTGGCGGATCACTACGACCTGGAGCTGGCCGACGAGGGCTGCCTGCGCGACACCCAGCCCTCCGCTGTGCGGGTGTACCGACAGGAGGGCTCGCAGCGCATGGCGGTGCTGGCGGACGAGCAGAGGGGCGATCCCACCGGGCATCTCGACGGTGGGCCCCAGAACGGAGCGCTGTACCCGGGGCGCGGCCTGCTGGACCTGGCCGCGCGGCGCCGGGCCCAGGTGCTCGCCGAGCTGGAATTCCTGGATCCGCTGCTGGTGCTCTACCCGGGCGATCTATGCTTCGGCATGGACTACCCTGCGGAGTACAGCGCCTCCTGGCAGCGCTTCGGGCAGGCCAGGCTGGCCGTGTTCACGGTCCCGGGCAACCACGACGCCTACGCGGACCACAGCGTGCAGGCCCTGCCCGGCTGGCACCGGCAGCTGCACAAGGCCGCCTGGTGCGGGGGCCGCATGAGCCCCACAGCGCCGCTGGACGGCCTGCGAGCCGTGGGCGGCTGCGTGCTGGGACGGCTGGGCAGCGTGCTGGACTACCAGCTCGACTACGACGGCCTCGAGGGCTTCCGCCGCACCCTGGGCCCCGAGAGCTACGCCTTCAGGGTGGGCTCGCTGCGCTTCGTGGGCCTGAACTCCTACGCCGGCTCGCCGGCGCGGCGCATGGCCGTGCCCTTCTCGCTGGGTCGGCTGCGGGACTGGGTCGAGCTGGATCTGCTGCAGAGCTCGGGCATGGATCCCCTGCTGGGTGCGCCCCTGGTGGACAACTACGGTGGCTTCCTCGACCCCGACACCGAGCGCTGGTTGGGGGTGCAGGCCTCCAACGCCAGCGCAGCGGGCGAGTCGCTGGTGGTGTTCTTCCACCACGATCCCGGCGCTGTGTACCTGGGCGAGCCCGGTGTGCTGCCCAACGAGCCCTTCGGCACCGATCCCGTGGGGCTGGGCGACTTCGAGGTCTGGAACTACGACGCGGGCTGGGACAGCGATCCCCACGACCAGGTGGCGCAGGAATCGGTGGCGACCCACGGCGGCGCCCGGCTGCTGGATCAGCTCGCGGAGCAGGGCGCCACCGTGGTCTGCGGCCATGCCCACTACGACGACTCTCGCCGCCTGCGTGGCGCCGGCGGCGACGCGGGTGTGCGCGTGGTGCAGGTCACCACGGCGGGCGCCTCCCTGGCCAGCGACGAGGCCTACCGGGGCTACCGGCTGCTGGAGCTCCAGGACGCGGGCCTGCGGCTGGGCCCCTACGATCCCGAGCGCGGCTGGGCGTCGGTGCCCCTGGGCAACTTCTGGGTGGAGCCGCTGCCGAGGGCCGATGGTCCACCCGATCAGCGCGTGCACAACGGGCTACCCCAAGAGCTGCGCGGTCGGCTGCGCTTCGTGCTGCCCGCCGCCGAGCAGGGCTACCGCTTTCGGCTGGCCTCCGGGGAGCGGGTGCAGCCCGCCGACCTGCTGCACACGCGCGACGGGCTGGTGGCGCTGGTGGCGCTGGAGGTGGCGGGCGCCGCCGCGGCGGGGCCCGTGGCGAAGGAGCCCGCGGAGCTGTCGCGGGCCGAGCTGCGCTGGGAGCTGGCCGAGGGCAACCAGCCCCCCCTGCTGCGCGTGGGCTGGGTGGGTCGCAAGCTCGCCAGGCAGGACCGCCCGCTGCGCACCCGGGCGGGTCGCGAGCTGCGTCTGAGCGCGCTCTCATCGGAGGATCCAGAGGGCCTGTTCCGCGTCACCTGGCGGCTGGCGGGCCTGGAGCGCGAGGGGCTCAGCGTGGTCTTCCCAGCCCTGGCGCCCGGGCACTATCAGCTGCGGCTGCAGGGCTACGACGGGCTGGGGGCGGTGTCCACGGCCTCCCGGGAGCTGCGCGTGCGCCGCGGGCTGTGGACCGCCCGCGCCGCTGGAGGGCAGCCGTGAGCCGCCTGGCGCTGCTGGCGCTCATGGCCTGCGAGCCCGGCGCTCCGGCCGCCGGCGTGGTGGGATCTTCCCTGCTGCCGCCCTGCCCGGTGGGCATGGTGGCCGTACAGGGTGGGGGTGCCTTCCTGGGGGCCGAGCAGCCCGCCCACCTGCCCGCCGAGGTGCCCCTGCTGTGGGTGGACGTGGAGCCCTTCTGCGTCTCCGCCTACCCCTTCCCTGGGCAGGAGGGTGATCACTATCCCCAGGACGGGCTGGCCTTTCCCGATCTGGCGGACTGGGACGCGCTGCTGAAGGACTACGGCCGCCGGCTCTGCCACGCCGAAGAGCTGCTCTGGGCCAGCGCCCAGGGGGCCGCCAACCTGCCCCACGCGCTGGGCCCCGAGCGCGTGCGGCTCTGCGAGCAGAGCCCCGTGTGGGAGGGAACCCGCCCCCTGGGCAGCTACCCGAGATGCGCCAGCGCCTGGGGCCTGCGCGATCTCGATGTCTACTCCTCCTGGGCCCTGGCGTCGGAGCGCATCGACGCCGCCATCGGCGACCTCAAGCGGCATCCCTACGTGGTGGTGGGGGGCACCAACCGCGGCGACACCTACTACGCCCCCAGCAACTACGGCTACCATTCCCACGGCATGAAAGACGGCGCCTACTACGACGACCAGCTGCGCGTGTGCTCCGATCCCGGCGTATGGGGCGAGCCGGTGGACTGGCTCGTCTTCCTGCAGGCCGCCGCCAACCTGGGCAGCTTCACCGACGCCCTGACCTGGCACCGCGCCCACCCACCGGGCGCTGGCGTGGAGCAAGCCTATACCGAGGGCAGCGTGAGCAGCTGGAGCAAGCCGTGACCGGCACCGATCCGGCGCCCCGCTCCCAGCGCTGGGTCACCGCGCTGGCGGTGGCGGCCCTGGTGCTGGCCGCGGGCTGCTTCTTCAGCACCGCGCTCTCCACCGCCTGGGCCCGCATCGCCGCGCTGCAGACCATCGAGCCCTACGCCTTCGCGGTGCACGAGCAGCTGCTGTACAACTTCTCCCAGGGCGGCGAGTTCTTCCAGACCATCCACACCGGCTACGACGACGCCTGGACCTGGTCGGGACACCGCGCCGCCACCCTGCCCCTGGTGGGGCTGCTCTACGGGCTGTGGCCGGGGCCTGTGCAGCTGGCGGGTATCCTGGCCGCCCTGGTCACGCTGGGGGTGGTCCCCGCGGCCATGCTGGGGCGCTCCGCCCTGAAGCACCCCGCAGGGCTCGCCCTGGGCGGCCTGCTCTACCTGGCCTGTCCGGCGGTCATGGCCCTGGCGCTGCAGGACTACCAGGACCTGGTGCTGGCCCTGCCCTGCCTGATGGTCACCCTGTGGGCCATGCGCGCGCGGCGCTTCTGGTGGGTGATCCTGGGGGCCCTGGTGGGCTGCCTGCCCCGCGAGGAGTGCGTACCGGCGGTGCTGGCCGCGGCGGTGATCACCATGGATCTCACCTGGGATCGGCCCTGGCGGCGCTGGCTGCGCAACCTGGGCACCAGCGCGGCGGTGGTGCTGGTCTACAGCCTGGCCCTGGCGCTGCTGTTCCCCCTCTCGTCGGGGGAGCACGACATGCCGCTGGCTGCGTCGCTGGGCAGCTTCGTGGATCCCGAGCAGCAGATCCGGCTGTTCGGGCTGCAGTTCTTCAACAGCTTCTACGCGCTCATGTGGGCGCCGGTGGGGCTGGTGGGCCTGCTCGCTCCCCTGGCGGTGCTGCCGGGCCTGGGCCTGATGCTCATGCACATGACCGTGCCCTGGGGACACGGCGTGGACCGCAGCTGGAGCGGACACGCCCACCACCTGGCGCCGGTGCTGCCCTTCTTCGTGGCGGCCTCCATCCTGGGCGCCGCCCGGCTGCTGCGCTGGTGTCGCCACCCTCGCCTGGGCCGCGCCGGCAGCCTCCTGCCCTGGATCGCGGTGGCCGCTCTGCTGGCCTACGGCGCCTGGTGGGATCTCACCTGGTCTCGCGCCTACAACCTCGTGCTCTCCCCGCTGCCCGCGCGCCCCGCGCTGTGGCATCCCGCCTGGGCCCTGGTGGAGCAGCTCCCCCAGGACGCGGTGCCCGTGGTGCCGCTGGAGGTGTCGCTGGCGGTGTCCGCTCGCGACCGCTCCTACACCTTCGGAGAGAGCCTGGCCGACAAGGCGCCCGAGCTCGGTCTGGCCGCGGGCAGCCACCTGATCGTGCACGCCGACAACAGCCCCGTGCGGCGCTGGGGCATGGCCATGCCGGGGGCCGCCGTGGTGGCCAGCTCGGAGCCCTTCCTGCTGATCGGCTGGGACCAGGGGGCCGAGGATCCCACCTGGGCGGCGGGCGGCGTGTCCCACAGCGAGCGCATCCCCTCGTGGCCCTACAAGCTGGGCGCGGTGGGCGGCGTGCCCGGGCTGGCGCCTCCCGCGCCACCCACCCCCGAGCTGCCCGTCAAGCCCGTGGAGCGCTGATCTCCCTGGGCGCGCTGCTCCAGCAGGCGGATCACGGCGGGCGCCAGCTTGGTCGCCAGCCAGCCAGCTCCCTGGTCGGAGGGGTGCAGCTGGTCGACGAACCAGGGAGACCACGGCGGCGGCTCGGCGTCCAGCAGGGCGGCGGTGTCGAGCAGCTCGACTCCCTGCCGCTGTGCGACGCGGCGGGTGGCGGCCAGGATGTCCTCGGTAGCCCGCAGGGGGATGGGGTCCAGGTCCTTGGCTCGACGTAGATCGGTGATGGCGGGCTCGATGAGCCCCTGGTCGAGGCTGTTGCGGCCCCGCAGCTGCAGCGCCTCGGGGCAGGCGGGGGCCTGCAGCAGTGCGCGCTCGACGGAGCTGGCCGGGGCCCGCTCGGCCAGCTCCCAGTGCCCCGTGGGGGTGATGCGCCAGGCCTCGGGCAGCGCCTGCAGGCAGGTGGGGATGGGTGAGGGCCAGGCGCAAAGATCCGCGATGGGCGTGGCCAGCATCACCGCCACCCCGGCCCCCTGGAGGCTGCGCACCATGGACCCCAGGTTGCTCTCCCAGCGCGCCGCGGCGTCGTCCAGGGTCTGCGGATCTGTGCTGGGCACGCCAGCGCCGGCCAGGCTGCCGGGGGGCAGGCCGGCGCTGGCCAGCGCCCAGGCGGCCAGCCGCACCAGCGCCAGGCGCTCCACCGAGCGGCTGCGCTCCCAGGCCTCGATGGCCCCCGGATCGCCGAAGGCGCGCGCCATGAAGCTGTTGCCGGCGTCGTTGTGGCCCGCGTAGATCAGCGCCAGGTCCGGCTGCAGCTGCCGCGAGGCCCTGACCACCTGCAGCATGCGCTCGCTGTCGATGGCCGGGCAGCCCATGTTGAGCACCTCGGCGTCCTGCCCGAGCTCTCCGAGCGCGGCCTGCAGCTGGGCGGGCAGCTCCAGGCTGGCGGCGGTGGTGCCGTGCACCGACGACTCGCCGAACACCAGCACCCGGGGTGGGCCCGCCGGGTCTCTCTCGGGGATGGGGGGCAGCGCGATGTCACCCTGGAACGCGCGCCTCATGGCGCCTGTGGAGGTGGCCACCAGCGGATCTCCCGCTGCCCACATGGGGTGGATGAGCACGCGCTGCGGCTGGTAGGGCCAGAGCTGCCGCGCGGCGAGCTCCCCCAGCCCGAGGAGCCCGGCGGACACGAGCAGCCCCAGGAGCAGCTTGAGGGGCCAGGGGTAGCCGCGCCGCCTGGGGGCCGCGCTGGGCTGGCCTGCGCTGGGCTTGCCCGGGAGCACCAGGGTGCGGGGCAGCAGGCCGCGCGCCACCAGCACCAGGGACAACACGCCGGCGAGCACCACAGCGGACTGCTGCAGGCGGGCCACGGCGGTGACCGCGGCGGCCTGGGCCAGGGGGACGGCTGAAGAGGCGGAGAGCACCGCGCAGTACAGGGCGTCCCAGCCCAGGTAGCTGGCGGGGAACAGGAACAGGGCCACCACCCCCACCATGGTGAAGGTGTTGGTGAAGACCACCCCCGCCCAGCTCACGTCGATGCCCATGGACCAGGCGGCGATGGCCACGCCGGTGGGCGAGATCGTGTGACCCAGCGCGGTCCAGGCGATGGCCTGCAGCAGGGGTCCGATGCCTCGCCGGCGTGTGGCCGCCAGGGCATCCAGCACGCTGTCCACCGCGCCCTGCCCCTTGCGGATCAGGTCGGCCAGCCGACCATCCCCCTGGGAGGGGCGCCGCAGCAGAGCGTGCACCAGGCCCCGGAAGTGCTCGGGACGCGCGGCGGCCCAGCTGATGGCCAGGGCACCCAGCAGCATGCAGGACACGCCCACAGCCACGGGACGGATCCACCCCTCGGGCAGCGGGAGGGGGAAGGCCAGGAAGAAGATGGCCGCCATGGCGGCGCCCACGCCCAGGCCCATCAGGCGCGCCACCGCGCTGGCCACCAGCACCTCGGCCAGGCGATAGCCGTAGCGGCGCTGCACCATGACCGCCGCCACCAGCTCGCCTGCGGGGCCTGGCAGGGCGTAGTTGAAGAGCACACCCACGCACTGGATGGCCGTGAGCATGGGCACGCCGGGCTTGCCCCTGCGGGGGAGCAGCACCTTCCAGCGGGCCGCGGCCGCGGGCATGGCCAGGGTGGTCACGGCGATGCCCAGCAGCACGCCGGGCCAGTCGATCACCGGCCCCAGCTCCGCGAGCTCGGCCCAGCCGCGGTGGCTCTGCCAGGCCAGCAGGCCCACCAGGCTCACCAGCACCGTGCCCGCCAGCACCAGCAGCGTGCCCCGCAGCATGACGCTGCGGGTGTCGTAGCTGCGGCCCCGGGGCTCGGCGTCGGGGCTCACTCGTGCTCCTCCAGCTGCCAGGCGCGCAGCTGCTGATCGTCGTGGTGGGTCGGGCCGAGCATGTGGTCCAGGCAGCGATCGCGGGCGGGCTGTGCCGCGGCCGTGAAGCCCGGCAGGTCGAGCACCCAGCCGATGCCGGCGGCGCTCAGCTCGCCGCGCCAGCTCCCGGCCGCGCGGGCCAGGCAGCCGGGCGTCCCGGTACCGATGGTGGCCAGGAAGGCGTCCGCCTCGGGGACGCCGGTGGTCCAGCCGTCCACGCCCCAGCGGGTGAGGATGGGCCGCTCGTGCACCGTCTGCAGCAATCGATCCAGCTCGGCGCGGCGGTTGGCCAGCAGCACCGCGCCCCCTCCTGGGCGCCGGGAGATCTCGGTGAGCAGCGCCGGGTACTGCAGGCTGGTGGTGCGCAGCGGCAGGGGCACCGGGCTGCGCAGCTGGACCTCCAGGGTCCAGGCGGCCAGGCAGGCGATGGCCACCGGGACCAGCGGCAGCCTCTGCCAGCGCTGGGCCAGCGCGGACAGCCCCAGGGCGACGCCGGTGGCCCAGCAGGCCTGGCCGGCCATACCGAACAGCCCGTAGTTGGAGAAGCCCGCGCCGAAGGGCAGCCGGGTGACCAGCGGCGCCGAGCGCAGCAGCCAGCGGTCGGCGCCGCCGGGCGGGCCCAGAGGCAGGCCGGGACCTGTGGACAGCCACAGCAGCGCCAGGGTGGCCGCCAGCCAGGCGGCGCTGCGGCGCGGCGCCAGCAGCAGCGCCCCCAGGCCCAGCAGCAGCTGGGTGAACCCCACGAAGCGGCGGGTACCGGGCGCGATGCTGGGCAGGAAGGTGGCCTCGCGCAGCACCGGATCGAGCTGGGCGGCGCCCGCCGGCCAGGCCAGCAGATCGTGGCTGGCGGGGCCGCGATCGAGCCAGCCGGCGAAGCGCTCCATGGTGCAGACCGAGCAGACATCGCCCGGCTGGATGGTCTGCACCAGGCCGCCGGTCTGGGGCAGGGGTTCGGCGGTCTGGCGGCCCTGCGGGTGCCGCTCGCCGGCCATCACGGCGGCCATGGACGGGGTGGCCAGCAGGGCGGCCAGCAGGGCGGCCAGCAGCATGCTGGGCCCGCGGCGCCGGGGGGCCAGGGCCAGGGCCAGCAGGGAGAGTGGGGCCAGCACCAGGGCACAGAGGTAGAGCCAGTTGGCGTTCCAGGCGCCCAGCAGGCCCACCGCGGCCCCCAGGGCGACGGCCGCGCGGCGGCTCGGGCGGCGCAGCAGGGCCAGCCAGGCCGCCACCACCAGCAGGGCGGGGCCGATGGCCAGGGAGTCGATGCGCCCGTCGGCCAGGTAGCCCAGGGTGGCGGGGTGCAGGGCCAGCAGGGCCGCGGCCACCGCGGCGGCGGCCGCCCGAGCCCCCGCGCAGCGCGCCAGCCACCAGGCCGCGGCGGCCGCCAGCAGCAGCTGCCCCAGGGCCAGCAGGTTGGTGGCGGCGGGCTCCCCCAGCAGCCAGTGCAGGGGCTGCGCCAGCAGCTGGTTCACCGGGTCGAGGGGCCAGAGCCAGAGGTCGCCGGACAGGAACACACCCTGGTGCAGGAAGGGGTCGCCCAGGCCCAGCTGCAGCTTGCGCGCGAAGAGCCAGTGCAGCCAGGCGTGGCCGTGGGCCTCTCCCAGGGCGTGACCGATGAGGCGATCGTCCAGGTGACCCAGCAGGTGGCCGCCGGCAGCCAGCGTCACGCCCAACAGCACGGCCGCCGACAGCACCAGCTCTGTGGGGGTGCTCTGGTCGGCATCCTGGTGGTGCCCCCGGCCTGCAGCGGTTGGAGCAGGGGAGCCCTGGCGGGGAGGTGCGGTCACGGGCAGGAGCTTATCCCAGTCGCGCCACCCGGCTCCATGGGCCCCGGCTGTCTTGTGTGCCACCAGCGCGGCTGAAAAGAACGGGCTGGGCTTGTTGCACCTCGGGTCAGCGGGCATACCCTGCACGCAGGACCGTCCACTCCTCGCGGGAGCGATCCGTGCTCGACTGGCTGCAATCATGGGCCCTGGAGACCCTGGACCTGTTCCGGCTCATGGCCCCCTACCTGCTGCTGGGTTTCGGCCTGGCAGGCCTGCTGCACGTCACGGTGCCGCGGGCCTGGGTCACCCGGCACCTGGGGGGGCGTGGGCTGGGCGCGGCGGTCAAGGCCGCCCTCGTGGGAGTCCCGCTGCCGCTGTGCTCCTGTGGGGTCATCCCCTTCGCCGACTCCCTGAAGCGGCAGGGGGCTTCCAGGTCCTCCATCACCTCGTTCCTGATCGCCACCCCCCAGACCGGGGTGGACTCCATCCTGGCCACCAGCGCCATGCTGGGGCCCCTGGTGGCGGCGTGGCGGGTGATCACGGCGCTGGTCTCGGGGATCCTGGGGGGCGCGCTGGCGGGCGTGGTGGATCCCGGCGAGCCGGAGCACGCCGGCGGCGCCCACGCGGGCGCCGGCAGCGCCCTGCCCCGAGGGTTTCCGGCCAAGGGTCGGGAGCTGCTCAGCTACGGCTTCGGCATGCTGCTGGAGGACATCGCCTTCTGGCTCATGGTGGGCCTGCTGGCGGGCGGCGCCATCGCCGCCTGGGTGCCCGAGGATCTGTTCACCAGCGCGGTCTCGCACCCGGTGCTGCAGTGGGGTGCCGTGATGGCGGTGGCGGTGCCGCTGTATGTCTGCGCCACCGGCTCCATCCCCATCGCGGCGGCCCTGGTGGCCAAGGGGCTGCCCCTGGGAGCGGCCATCGTCTTTCTCATCGCCGGCCCGGCCACCAACGTGGCCACCCTCACCGTGTTCACCAAGGCGCTGGGCAGGCGCGTGGTGGCCGTGTACCTGGGCACCATCGTGGTGGTGAGCCTGAGCTTCGGGCTGGCCTTCGAGTGGGTCTTTCCCGGCACCGGCCTGCCCATCGCCATGACCCACGAGCACGATCACGGCCTGCTGGGCCAGGTGCGCTGGTGGGAGTGGGCCAGCAGCGCGGTGCTGGCGGTGGCCCTGGCCAGGGGCCTGTGGCACCGTGGCGCGGCGCGCCTGCAGCGCTGGCGCCCGGCCCCCGCGGTGGCGGCGGGCGCGGCCAGCTGGGAGCTGGAGGTGCAGGGCATGAACTGCGGCCACTGCAAGGCTTCGGTGGAGACGGCGCTGGGTGAGGTCGACGGCGTGGCAGGCGTAGCTGTGGCCCTGGACACCGGACGCGTCGTGGTGCAGGGCAGCGGCCTGGCGCTGCCGGCGCTCATCTCCGCGGTGCGGGCGCGCGGCTTCGAGGCGCAGGAGGCCCCGGGCGCGGCCAGCTGTGGCTGCGGTGGGGATTGCGGCTAGGAGCCCTCGGGCGAGAGAGGGCCTGTCGGTACGGGACACGGACCCAGGGAGCGACTCTCGGGCGAGAGAGGGCCTGTCGGTCCGGTATACGGACCCAGGGAGCGACTCTCGGGCGAGAGAGGGCCTGTCGGTCCGGTATACGGACCCAGGGAGCGACTCTCGGGCGAGAGAGGGCCTGTCGGTCCGGGAGTCGGCGGCGCTGACCCTGACCGTGCCACCGAGCTGGTGACGAGCTGGCGCCGACTCGGGGTGAGCCTGACGGGTGGTCTGGCGCCATGTGGACGGGCTCGACGCCGCCCCGAGGCGTAGGTCGGCCCGGCGAGCCCAGCCCGCCGACCGACTGGAGTATCGAAGCTACACAGCGCGTTTTCGTTGGCGCTTCTCCTGGAGCAGGCGACAGAACAGGTCGCCGTCAGGCGGCCGCCCCGAATCGTAGCGAG
>CAZEJJ010000053.1:0-4798 GCA_964512185.1 uncultured Enterobacterales bacterium
CGGCCGCAGTCGCGACTGCTGGGTCGCAGTAGATTCGGGGTTCTGTCGCCTGCTGTCAGTGATAGTCCACGATCTCGACGTCCTCGGGGCCGGCCGTGGCCCATCTGAAGCAGACCCGAAACTGGTCGTTGATCCTGATACTGTGCTGTCCTTGGCGGTCTCCTCTCAATGCTTCGAGACGGTTTCCAGGCGGGACGCGGAGGTCTTGGAGGCGCCCAGCGATCTGGAGCTGGCGCAGCTCTCTGCGGGCAACAGGTTCGATGTTGACGAACCTCTTGACCCGCCTTCCAAGGGCGAGCTTCTCGGTGTCTGGGCACCTGAACGATACGATCACCCCAGCATGCTAATGCGACGCGTTATTAACGTCAAGCGTTAATAGTAGCGCCTGCTCCCCCGCTGGACCTGGCTGCGAGCGGTCCAGCGCCGATCTGGCATTCCGGCTTCGTTACCGGAGCCCTGCACCCATGTGCCCGCGGGCGAGGCTCGGGAGCGCCGCTGACTGGCCAGGTGGGCCCCGGTGGCGGCCGAGGCGGAGTCTCCGCTGGTCTACATGCCAGCGCGGCGGGCACGACCGAGGCTACAGGAAGTACAACAGCGCGAACCCACCCGCGCAGGCCACCACCCCCAGCAGGAACAGCAGCACCACCGCCCCGATGATCAGCGGCAGCTTGCTCTTCTTGGGCCTGTCAACCACAGCGCCGTCATCGTCCGCTGCCACCGGCGGCTCGAAGGGCTGCTCGGGCTCGGGGTCCGTGGGCTTCTCGGCCAGCGGCCTGTCCGCTGACGGCCGGGCCGGTTGGGGTGCGGGCTCCGGCGCCGGCTCCTCTGCGGCCGCGGGCGGCGCCGGGGCAACCGGCTCCGGCAGGGGCTCCTCGGCGGACTCGACAGCTGGCGCCGACGCGGGTGTGACCGAGGTGACCGGCGGCGGCTTGGGCGGCGTGACGGCCGCTGGCGCCTGATCCGGCTCTGCGGGGGCCTCGAACATCTCCGTCGCTTCGGGGTCGTCAGGAGCCGGGATCACCTCCGGCTCCTCCTCGACCTGGCGCGCGCCGTCCAGCCGCGAAGGCAGCGGGACCACTGTCGGGCCGGGGCCCGCGCCGGTGGGCAGCTCCAGGCCCACGTCGGTCTGCGCTTCGTCGTCGGGGCTGGCGCCGGCAGGGGCCACAGCCGCGGCGGGCTCCGGCGCCGGTGCCGGCGCCGAGGGGTCGGGCAGATCGAGGCTGCGGCCGACGAACTGGTGGAACAGGCCCTCGGGCGCGGGGGGCACCTCGAAGTCTGCCGCGAAGCCCTGCAGGGCCTGCTCGTCGGCCCCGACGGCCGCGCACATGGCGGCGATCACGGAGGCGGCGGGGCGGGACTTGGGGTCTTCCTGCAGCATGGCGCGGAACAGGCCGCGCAGGTTCGTGCTGGCTTCCACGGAGGGATCGGCGATGACCTGCTCGCGGATCTCTTCGAAGCCCTCGGGGTCGCAGATGCACATGGCGAGCATGCGCGAGAATTGCGAGGCGCGGTCCGGGGCCACCAGCAGGTCGATGCCCACCAGGCCGGCCAGGTAGACATCGGTGGCGTGGAAGACCTCGCCTGACATCTGCTCCGGGGCCAGCCGGGCGCCGGGGTGGGTGGCCATGGCGCTGGTCTCGGCCGCCCGCGCCGCCCAGACCGTGGACATCTTCTCGAAGCCCGTGACGCGCAGCCTGCCCTCGGGGCGCAGGTGCACGCACTCGGTGGAGATGGCGCGGTGCAGGGTGCGCAGCAGCTCTCCGGTGCTCTCGTCGGTGCGGGTGTAGACGCGGTCGAGCATGGCGCACAGCTGCCGCATGATCTCCAGGATCACCGGCTCGGGGAAGGGACGCTGCTCGATATCGGCCAGGCGGATGCCCCCCGGGACCTCCGAGACCACCGCCAGACCGTTCCAGCAGGGAGTGACCGCCAGCACCCGCGGGATCAGGGGGTCCGGGTAGAGCTGCATGAGCAGGCCCGCGTCCCTGACACGCGCGAGGGGGTTGTCCTTGTCGGCCTTGTTGCGCGGCTCGGGTGCCCAGCGGATGGTGCAGGGCAGGGTCTCGCCACCCAGCTCGTACTCGCCGTGGAAGTTCTCCCCGAAGCCTTCCTTACCCTGGTAGGACAGGAAACGGACCAGCATGCTCGCAGCCTCCGTGGCGGTGATTCAAGCGCGGAGTTCACAGACTCCGCCGACAGCCCCCTCTATCGCGCCCTTCCCCCGACGCTACCTCCACCCGGGCAGCTAACCGCCCGCCGGCGGCTCGATCTCCAGCCAGGCGAACCAGCGGGGATGCTCCCGCTTGTACCAGCGCAGGACGTCCAGCAGGATCTGCTGGTGCGCGGGGCTGATCACCTCGGGCGCGATGCGGTCGAAGTGCAGCCTGAGCTTCTCGGTGTCGAGGAACTCGATGGCCTCCTGGCAGAGGGTCTGCAGCTCGTTGCGGATGCGACCGGAGTCGGAGATCTTTACCGGTCGATCCAGGAAGTTTTCGCCGGAGAAGAAACGGATGAGCAGCGGGTTGAAGACCAGCTGGCTCTGCTCCCAGCTCTCCATCAGGCGCAGGCTCAGGGTGACGCGCTTGTCACCGCGCGGGGTGGCCATGCGCACGGTGACCCGCCAGGTGTCGTCGTTCACCTGCTCCACCCCAGGGGCCCCCGAGTAGGGGTCGGGTCCCATGTAGCCGGAGATCGCCACCACATCCCAGCGCTTCTCCGGGAAGAAGTCGTCCGCCTCGATCAGCGGCTTGTGCAGGGGGAGCCCCGCCTCTCGACCCTCGAGGATGATCTGCCTGTAGGTGGCCACGGACTGCTCGTCGGGCCGCTCGCCGAACAGCCGGGCCAGCTGGTCGCCCAGCTCGGGGCTGTCGGGATCGAGCCCCATGACCTGCTGCTCCTTGTGGTAGGGCAGCTTGAAGCGCGAGGTGAACACGGCCAGCGAGGCGTCCAGCCCCAGCATGGGAGCCAGGCTGGCGGCCTGCATGGCCTCCGCCGAGGCGGCGTAGCCGTCGCAGAGGAACAGGTGCTGCTCGCCGTCGTCGTCCTCCCAGGTGCCGATCAGGTAGGTGGGGGCGTAGGTGCCTGACTCGGTGAAGGCGGCCTGGCCTGTGGGGAGGGTCCAGCCCGGCTCCACCACGTGGGCGCCCGCCTTGCGCCACTCTTCCCACAGCTCGCCGATGCGGCGCACGCGGGACCTGCCCTGCAGGCACCACACGTGCACGTGCTCCGGCTTGATCCGGGGGTAGGCGCGGCGGATGGCGTGCATGACCTGATCGCGGGGGGTGCGGAAGTTGATCAGCATGGACCGCTCGGCTGCCTTGGCCACCACCCGCTGCGGCAGGAAGAGGTTGCCCATGTAGCCCTCGTAGGGGCGCGCGATCTGCAGCGGCTGGTCGAACAGGTGCAGCACGGACATGGGACCGGTGGCGGCGCCCTTGGCGAAGCGCGAGGTGTTCTCGAGGGTGTCGATGGCGGCGCCCCACACCGTGATGCCCGAGCTCTTGACGTCCTGGTAGAACTGGTCCCACTCGTAGGACTCGTCGTTGAGCAGGCGCACCACCCAGCGGTCCAGCTTGCGGGCCACCTCGGGCCGGGCGTAGACCCGCCCGAAGCCCAGCTGCGGGTTGGAGCCCATCTCTGGGGTCTCGCCGGCCTTGGGCATCAGGCCCTCGCCCAGGCTGACCATGACCGCGTGGTTCTCCGGCAGGTGGCGGGTGAGGTACCAGAGGCACTCGCTCATGGCGTAGGCGGACACCGAGTCGGCGTCCTTCTTGACCTGGTTGAGCACGGCCTTGGGCTGATCCGCGCCCTCTCCGAAGCGCCCGAACAGGCGGGTGCCCAGGGAGGTGACGGCGCCCATCATGGCGAACAAGCGCTCCATCTGGCCGCTCAGGAACGACATCTCGCGGGTGAACTCCGCGGCCGGCTCGCCTCTGATCCACTGCACCTCAACGTCCTCCAGCCACAGGTGGAAGCGGCCGAGGATGGGGCGCGTGTCGAAGGCCCACTGGGCGATGCGGTTCTGTTTTTCGCGCTGCTTCTCGTCCATGGTCTGCACTCCTGGGGTGCGCTGGGGCGGCAGGTCGGCTCAGGCGCTGGGACCACCGTTGCCTGCCAGCAAGCGGGCATAGCGGACGGTCTCGGCGCCCAGCCCGCGCAGCTCCTCTGCCAGGCCGGCGCGGGTGGGGTCGCCGCTGGTGTCGAAGGCTTCGCGCGCTCTGGGGATCGAGACCTGGGTGGGCAGCACCCAGGCTCCCACCCAGCGGAACACGTGCCGCAGGTGGTTCAGGGTGTTCATGGCGCCGGCGTCGCCTCGGGCCACCGCCAAGAGGCCCACCATCTTGCCCCGCAGGGGATCCTCGCCCAGCAGGTCGATGGCGTTCTTGAGCACACCGGACATGGAGCCATGGTACTCGGGAGAGCCCACCAGCAAGGCGTCGGCCCAGCGCACCTGCTCCAGCAGGCGGACGAAGTCGGCGCCGTAGGTGCTGATGTCGCTGCGGCCGTCGCAGCAGGGCAGCTGGTACCGCCGCAGATCCACGCTGTCGGTGGCCGCCCCGGCGCTGGCGGCCCCTGCGAGGGAGACCCGCAGCGCGCTGCGCGAGGTGGAGGTCTGGTGGAGGGAGCCAGCCAGGGAGAGGACGTTCATTCTTGCTCCAGCGTGATGACCGCCGTGGGCTCGAACTGGGACGCGGCGATGACCTGCGCGTCGCAGGGTGCGCGGCCCCCCGGCACCGCCCCGGGGGCGGGGGGGGGGCCCGCGCGGGGGGGGGGGGGGGGGGGGTGTGGGGTGGGGCCC
>CAZEJJ010000053.1:4808-40422 GCA_964512185.1 uncultured Enterobacterales bacterium
CCCGGGGTGGGGTCTACGTGGGCCGCGGGGTTGTCGTGGGGGGCGCTGGGTGCGCTGCAGCGGGGCAACGCGGCGTGGGCGGCGGCCAGCGCGCGGGCTGGCCGGTTGTTCTCTTGGGACAGGTGCGCCAGCAGCAGGTGCTTGAGCCGCGGGGAGGCCACCGAGCCCAGCAGCGCCGCGGCCTGGGCGTTGGAGAGGTGGCCGTGGTTGGAGCGCACCCGCTGCTTGAGCCACCAGGGGTAGGAGCCCTGCAGCAGCAGCTCCTCGTCGTGGTTGAACTCCAGCACCGCCAGATCCAGGTCGCTCAGGTGGTGGCTGACGATGGCGGTGGCGCGGCCGAGATCGGTGGCGATGGCCAGGTTGAAGCCATCGATCTCCAGGCGGTAGCCCACCGGATCGGCCACGTCGTGGGTGACCGAGAAGGGCTGGACGTTGATCGCGCCCAGCTGCAGCCTGCCGTCCTCGGGCAGCGCCAGCACCTGGCTGGGGCGGGCGGCGTCCGGCAGGTTCTCCATGGTGCCGGCGGTCATATGGAAGGGCAGGGGGCGGCCGTCGCGGGCCTCGATGCGCTTGGCCAGCACCCGGGCACCCTGGACGTGGTCCCGGTGCTCGTGGGTGATCAGCACGGCGTCGATGGGGGCCTCGCTGAGCCCGGCCAGCTGCATGCGCAGCAGCACCTGGCGGGCGCTCACCCCTGTGTCCACCAGCACCCCCGTGGTCCCATCGCCCACATAGGTGCAGTTGCCGGCAGATCCCGACGCGAGCACGCAGACCTGGACGGTGCTGGAAGCTTGGTCGCGCACAGGGGGTCTCCCAGGCTGGGTACGACGGGCGGGCCTCCTATCCCGCCCCTGTCCCACGCGGGAGGCTCCTTGCGCGTGACGTGGGCATGTCGGGCAGCCGGCGACAAAGCGGTAGCGACCACTGCAGATCCAGGACATCTTTGACAGGCCTTCCCCGGAGTCCAGAATGCCCTTCCTCGCCGAGCTCACGGTGGGTATGGTCGTGGCTGTCGCCATCGCGCTCGTGTTTCTGCGCTCGGCCAGCTAGGAACCAGCAAGGATCCATCTCGCCGTCAGCCCCAGGGGGCTCCCCGCGTCCTGTCGGGATAGGTGTCAGCGCCCGTCACCTCGCGTCGTGTGCTGCCCGGAGGCCCCGCTTGCACCTGCTGTTCCGAGCCCTGTGCCTGCTGGCCCTGGCCACGCTGGGGCTGCGCGCCGGTTCTTCCATGGCCGAGCCCGGGGTGCCTGAGCTGGTGGTGCAGGGCTCGGTCACCACGGTGTCGGGAGTCGTGTACTTCCAGCCGGGCGACCTGCTGGTGGGCAACCCGGATCTGTCGGGCCGGCCTGGCCTGCGCCCTCTGGAGCCGGATCAGCTCGCCATGCTGCCGGCGGATCTCGGCGCCTACGAGGAGCTCAGCGCGGGCTGCGTGCAGCCTCCGCCCCCCCGGTCCCGCGCCGCCGCACCCAGCGCCCCTACCCCGGCCAGCGCCGAGCCCGCGCCGGTCAGCGCGGGACCGGAAGACCAGGTGCTCGCGCGGGGGGATCTGGGCGGGGACGGCGTGGTGGAACGGGTGCGGGTGGTCCGGAGCTCCGAGCTGTCGGCCCCCAGCGTCCAGGTGCTGCGCGGCGACCAGCTGGTGGCTCGCGGCAGCCTGCCCATGCCCGCGCAGGCCTGCCGGGGCCTGGTGGCCGAAGCGGAGGCCGACGCCGATCCCGTGCTGGTCCTGGTGTGGACCAGCGGCGGGCCCGACCTGACCACAGTGGGCGTGACCGTGTTCGCGCTGCCCTGAGCCGGCTACTCGCCCGCTGGTGGCTCGGCGGTCGGCTCGGGGGTGGCGGCGGGCTCGGCCGAGGCCGGGGCCGTGAGCTTGATGGTGCTGTCGGAGCCCAGCCGGGTGAAGTCCAGGCTCGGCCCGTCCAGCGACCAGGGCTGGTCGCTGGTGGCGGGAGCGGGGGAGGGGTCTTCGCTGCTGAGGGCCTCCTGCGGCACCCAGCCGAAGGCGTCGTCCTTGCGCACCCGCACCAGGGGGTCGAGTCGATACACCACCGTGACCTTGTCGCCCTGCTCCAGCTGCAGGGAGATGGGCTCGGCGTCGGGCCAGCGGAGCGCCTCGACGGCGCGCAGGGTCCAGGCGTCTTCAGCCTGGGCCAGCGAGGGCAGCAGGGCGATGATGGTGAACAACAGGGTGGGGGTGCTGCGCATGGGGGCTCCTGTGCGGCCGCGTGCTCGCCGCGGTGCGGGAGATTAACCCCACCGGGCTCCCGGGACAGCCCCGCCCAGAACCCAGGCTCGGACCCGGAGCGCAGGGAGCGATGGACACGCTGCAGCTGCTCGGTCGCATCGGCATCTTCGGGGCCCGCGTGCTGCGCGCCGCCGTGACAGGCCAGGTGCCCCTGCGCTCCTTCCTGGCGCTGCTCAACCAGGTGATCCAGCGCTGCATGCTGCCGGTCATGGCGGTGGTGTTCCCCTTCGGCATGGTGCTGTCCTTGCAGGGTCTGCAGATCTTCGCCCTGTACGGCAGCCAGCGCCTGCTCTCTCCCTTCGTGGCCGCCGCCATCATCCGCGAGCTCAGCCCTGTGATGGCCAGCACGCTGGTGGCGGCCCAGGGCGGCTCGTCCTTCGCCGCCGAGCTGGGGGCCATGCGCATCAAGGACGAGCTGGACGCCACCGACGTGATGGGCGTGGACTCCATCGCCTTCCACGCCGCTCCGCGCGTGCTGGCGCTCACCCTGGCCTGCCCGGTGCTCAACCTGATGGGCTGCGTGTCGGGCATCGTGGGCGGCTACGTCTCCGCCGTGCTCATCAAGGGGGAGCCGGGCGGCATCTTCCTGTCGGAGCTGTGGAACCTGACCGGGCCGGCCGATGTGTGGGGCACGCTGATCAAGACCACCGTGTTCGGCGTCGTGATCGGCCTGCTGTCCTGCTACCTGGGCTACCACACCACCGGCGGCGCTGCGGGGGTCGGCCGGGCGGTCAACCACACCGTGGTCTACTCCATCCTGGCCTTCATCGCGGCCAACTACCTGCTCACCTCCGCCTTCTTCGGCGGGGCGGTCTGAGGAGCAGGGCGTGGCCTTCGTGGCGGCCTGCGGGCGCTTCGGCCTCTTTCTGGCCGCGTTCGTGAACGCCTCGTGGCGCCGTCCGCCGCCTCCCGGGCAGGTGCTGAACGAGGCCTACCGCATCGGGGTGCGCAGCCTGCCGGTGCTGGTGATCATCGCGGTGTTCGTGGGCACCAACCTGGCCCTGCAGGGCTACAAGGCCTTCGCGCCCCTGGGGGGCCAGCGCCTGGTGGGCATGTTCGTGGCCACCGCGGGCATCCGCGAGATGGCGCCGGTAATCGCCGCGGCCATGATCGCCGCCAAGGCCGGCACCGAGATGGCCTCGCAGATCGCGGTCATGCGCATCCGGGAGCAGATCGACGCGCTGGAGGTCATGGCGGTGGATCCCCTCTGGTACCTGATCCTGCCGCGGCTGCTGGGCATCATGCTGGTGCTGCCTGCGCTGACCATCGTGGCCATCTTCGTCACCCTGGCCTCGTCCTACCTGGTCACCATCTGGCAGCTGAACCTGAGCGGGGCGGTCTTCGTGGAGTTCGCGCGGGAGGCCATCAGCGGGATCGACTTCATCTACTGCATGATCAAGGGGCTGGCCTTCGGGATCATCATCGCCCTGGTCAGCTGTTTCTTCGGCTTCAACGCCGGCAACGGGCCCGAAGGCGTCGGCCGGGCCACCAACGGGGCCGTGGTCACGGTGAGCGTGGTGGTGGTCTTCCTCAACTACCTGCTCTCCGAGGTGTTCTATGGCTAGGCCGCCCGTCGCGCCGGGAGCAGCGGTCATCGACTTCGTGGGGGTGCACAAGTCCTTCGGCGACACCGTGGTGCTGCGGGACATCCACTTGTCCATCCCGGCGGGTCAGACCACCGCCATCATCGGCCCCTCGGGCGCCGGCAAGTCGGTGCTCATCAAGCACGCCATCGGCCTGCTGCAGCCCGACGCTGGCCAGGTGCGGGTGTTCGGTGTCGACGTGGTCACCGCCAGCCAGAAGCAGCTGTACGCGGTGCGCCGGCGCTTCGGCATGCTGTTCCAGGACGGCGCCCTGTTCGACTCGCTGACCGTGGGCGAGAACGTGGCCTTCCCGCTGGAGCATCACCGGCGCGACCTGTCCGAGGGGCAGCGCCTGGCCATGGTGGACGAGAAGCTGGAGTGGGTGGGGCTGCCCGGCTTCGCCCAGCGCAGCATCGCCTCGCTGTCGGGGGGGCAGCGCAAGCGGGTGGGGCTGGCCAGGGCCATCGTCATGGAGCCCGAGGTAATCCTCTTCGACGAGCCCAACTCGGGCCTCGACCCCCTGACCTCCGACGCCATCGACGAGCTGATCCTGCACATGAAGCAGCGGCTGGGCATCACCTTCGTGGTCATCAGCCACGACATCGTGGGCACGGTGAAGGTCGCCGACAACATCGGGATGTTGTACGAGGGGCGGCTCATCGAGTACGCTCCCACGCCGCGCTTCTTGCGCTCCACCGACCCGGTGGTCCGGCGGTTCCTGCGCCGGAACCTGGACAGCTCCTGGCTCGCCTCCCTGGGCGCAGGCCAGGCCCCCCTGGAGGAAGCATGAGCAGCCGCAAGGGCTACCGGCAAGAGGTCGCGGTGGGCGCGCTGCTGCTGGCCGCGCTGGTGATCCTCGCCTACCTGGCCGTGCAGGTGGGCGCGATCCGCATCGAGGCGGGCAGCAAGCAGCTGCTGGCGGTGTTCGACCACGCCGGCGGGGTGACCGAGGGCGCGGTGGTGAGCGTGGCGGGCGTGACGGTGGGCAAGGTGGACCGGATCTGGGTGCAGCAGGACCGCGCGCACATGACGCTGTCCATCGACGACGATCTGGCCGTGCCCGTGGACACCACCGCCGCCGTGCGGGCGCGCTCCATGCTGGGTGAGAAGTTCGTGCAGCTGCAGCCGGGCCGGGCCACGGCGCTGCTGCAGGACGGCGACAGCATCGCCGTCACCGAGGCGCAGGTGGAGATCGACGAGATGGTCAACACCATGGCGCCCCTGCTGCAGGCGGTGGATCCCGACCAGCTGGGCCTGGCGCTCAGCAGCCTGTCCCAGGCCCTGGCCGCGGATCCCCAGCGCGTCGAGCGCATGCTGGCCGACACCGAGAAGCTGCTGCGCAACCTGTCCGAGGCCAGCGAACAAGCTCCAGCCCTGGTCACCGAAGGCCGCGCCGCGGTGGCCGATCTGCGCGGAGCCGTGGCCGACGTTCGGCCCCTCATCGAGCGCTCCGACCAGGTGTTGGTGCAGCTGGAGCAGGCCACCGGGCCCCTGGCCGAGGCCAGCGAGGGCGCCCCCGAGCTGGTGGACCAAGCCCGCCTGGCCATCGCCGACACCCGCGAGCTGGTGCAGCAGCTCGACGGCTCCACCGACGAGCTGGAGCAGGTGATCCACAACCTCACCAGCTTCGACATGCTCGCCCTGCGCAAGCTGGCCCGTGAAGACGGTGTGCTGGTGCGCTTCAAGCAGGAAGAGGTGGAGTGAGGCATGTGAGGCAGGTACCTGGATGTTATGATTACATTTACCGAAAATGTAATCATAACATCCAGGTACCTAGTCCCAGTCCTAGTCAGGCCATAGTCCACCTGATCCACGCAGCTCGCAGGCGGCCTACTCGTCCGAGCCTTCGAGCTCCTCCTCGTCGTCGGCTTCCCCGGGCTGCGCCTCTCCGTCCGACTGCTCTTCGTTGAGGGGCTTCAGGGCGAAGCTGGCGTTCACCTCGAGCTTGTAGTTGCGCAGCATGTGGTTGAGCTCTTCGCCCAGCTTGAGCTCCGACAGGTAGGTGCGCACCTCGCGGGCCACCATGCGCACCATCTCGGTCTTGGCCCGGTCGCCCGTCTCGAGGATGGCGCCCAGCGCGTCCTTCGCCGCTTCGAGGGGCACGTAGCCTTCGCGCTCCTGGTCGCCGGGTTCTTCCGCGTCGCGGGGCGGCCGCTCGCGCTCGGTGAGGATGCGGCGCGCCAGGTCGCGCAGGCGGCCCTCGTGGCGGTCGCGGCGGCGGTGGTCGCTGCGCGGCTCGGGGCTCGGGTTCGCGGACCTGCGGCGCTCTCTACTGTCCGCGCTCTTGCGGCGCGGGGGCTGCTTCTCTGCCGGCTTGGCGGGGGCCTCGGCCGGGGCGTCCGCCTTGCGCGCCGCGCGGCGAGGGCTGCCTTCATCCTTGGGAGAGGAACCGGCCATGCCTGACCTCCTGGCGCTGGTCTATCACGGGCTGCCCTTGGGATCCCCGTGGAAGAAGCGCTCCAGCCGCGCCAGCACGACACGCCGGGGCCCCACCGCGCGGGTGGCTGGCGGCAGCGCGGCCAGGAACTGCCGGCCGTACCAGCGATCGTGCAGGCGCCGATCCAGCAGCAGCACGGCTCCGCGATCGGAGCTGGCACGGATCAGGCGGCCGAAGCCCTGCCGCAGCCGCAGCACCGCGCGGGGTAGGGAGTCCACCCGGAAGGGATCCAGGCCCTGGGCGCGCATGCGGGCGTGCCGGGCGCGGGTGATGGGCTCGCTGGGCACCCCGAAGGGCAGCCGGGGGATGGCCACCAGGCGCAGCGCGTCGCCCTTGATGTTCACGCCCTCCCAGAAGGAGTCGGTGCCCACCAGGACGCTGTCCGGATCGTCGCGGAAGCGCTGCAGCAGGCGGGTGCGGCTGGCCTCGCGCTGCCGGAGCACCGCCAGCTCGTGCCCCAGCGCCGCGTCGATCCTGTCGGCCAGGGCGTCCACCTGCCGGTAGCTGGTGCACAGCACGAAGGCGCCCCCCCTGGTGATCTCCAGCGAGCGCACCAGCAGCTCGGCGGCCGCGTCCAGGTGCCCGGGCTGGTCGGGAGGCGGCAGGTCCCGGGGCAGGCACAGCAGCACCTGCTGGCCGAAGTCGAAGGGCGACGCCCAGCGGCGCTGCTCCAGCGCCGGCGCGTCGGGGCCGGCGGCCCAGGCGTCGAGCCCCAGGCGGGCCAGCAGGAAGGAGAAGGAGTTGCGCACCGCCAGGGTGGCTGAGGTGAGCACCAGACCGCGGCTGCTCTCGTACAGGGCGCGGGTGAGGAAGGGGCCCACGTCCACCGGAGCGCGGCACAGCACCGCGCGGCTGTGGCGGCCGTCCGGGGCAGCCCAGCGGCAGAAGTCCTGGTGCTGCTCCAGCGCGGCGCGGGCGGAGGCGGCCTGCCCGGCGAGCCGCAGGCGGGCGCGCCGCAGCTCCAGGATCGGCTGGACCTGGCGCGGATCCAGCTGCACCTCGTCGAAGAGCTTCTCCAGGGAGCCCATGGCTCGCGCCACCGCGGAGCTGCGCTCGGCCAGCAGCAGGGCGGGCTCGTGCCAGGCCGCGGGCGCGGGCTCCTGCTCGGGGTCCTCGTCGGGCGCCCCGTCGCGCAGCCGGGGCTCGGCGTGGCTGTCCAGCAGCAGGGGCTGGCCGTCGAGGCCCACGGAGTGCGCGAGATCCTCGAGCCAGGCGGGGGCCTCCGCGCGCAGCTGCCGCGCCAGGTGATCCACCACGGCAACCCGCTCGCTCAGCGCCTGGCGGGCCTGGGCGTCCAGGGGAGAGACGGCGCCCGCCCAGCGGGACTCGATGCGCCCGAGCACGCCCTTGCGGCGCCGGCTGCCGAGCATGGGAGCCAGCGCCCGCTGCACCGTCGTGGCCGAGACCCTGGTGGTGCCCGCCGCCGTGGCGGCGTCCTCCAGGTGGTGGGCCTCGTCGAGGATCACGCGGGAGAAGGAGGGCAGGATGCCGCGACCACCGGTCTCGGCCTTGATGGCCAGATCCGCCAGCAGCAGGCTGTGGTTGACCACCACCAGATGCGCTCCCGCCGCTCGCCGGCGCGCCTCGTAGTAGAAGCAGGTCTCGAAGTGGGGGCAGCGGACGGACAGGGTCTGGTTGCGGTCCGACTCCACCCGCTCCCAGCTCTCCTGTGGCACCGGGAAGGGGAGATCGGAGCGCGTGCCCTCGGAGCTGGCCTTGATCCAGGCGCCCAGCTCTTCGAGCAGGCGCGCCTCACTCAGGCCCGAGCCCTGACCTGCGGCAGCCGGCTCCTGCGCCGCGGGGCTGGGCAGCTCGTCGGTGGCGGCGGCCAGCTTGCGCCGACAGAGGTAGTTCTGGCGGCCCTTGACGGCGGCCCACTCGAACTGCAGGCCCGCTCGGCGCAGCACGGGGATGTCCTGGCCCACCAGCTGGTCCTGCAGCGCGCGGGTGAAGGTGGAGACCACCACGCGGTCTTCGTTGGCGGTGGCCCACAGGACCGCCGGGACCAGGTAGGCCAGCGACTTGCCCGTGCCCGTGCCCGCCTCGGCCACCAGCACGCCGCCGTGCCCCAGGCGCTCCGCCACCGCCGTGGCCAGCGCGAGCTGACCCTCTCGCGGCTCGTAGCCGGGCACCGCCGGCGGCAGGTCGTGCTGGAAGAAGCGCTCCAGCTCGTCGGGATCGATGGGGCGTTCACGGGGGCGCAGGGGCTCCACCACCCACAGATCGCGCGTGAGATCGTTGTCCACGATCACCACGCCCACGCCGGACTCCCCGTAGCGGGCGGCCAGCAGCATGTCGGCCTCGGAGGCCTCGAGCACGCCCGAGGGGTGGTTGTGGATCACCGCCTGGCCCGGGCGCACGCGCTGGAACAGGGAGGGGACCGCGTGCTGGTTGCCGCGGGCGTGCACCTCCACCTCGCTCACCCGCGCGCTGGCGTCGACGGTGCCGATGGCGAAGACCTCGATGCCGCCGGCCTGGGCGATGGCGCGCCGCAGCTCGTCGGCCGCGGCGGGCAGGAAGCGCAGGGGAGGGGACTCGCTCATGGGGGTGGACCCTGGGCCGCGGAGCACTCGACGGGCCCTGCAGGCAGCTAGCGCGAGACCAGCAGGGCCTGGTGGACGTAGCGCAGCAGCCACTCGGTGACCCGCCCCAGGAACACATCCCCGATGATGCTGCGCCCCCGGTAGCCCAGCGCGATCAGGTTGCAGTCCTCTTGATCGGCCAGCGCCACGAGCACCTCGCGCGGCTCTCCGGCGACGCGGTGCAGGTGCAGCTCCACCTCCAGGCCCTCGAAGTGGGCCTTGACCTCGTCGAGGGGATCCCTGGCGGGTGCGCTGGCGGTGACGTGGACGGCATGCAGGGGGACCTGCACGCAGCGCAGCAGGTGCCGCGTGGCCCGCAGCGCCTTGGCGGCGCCAGCGCTGCCGTCGTAGCCCAGCACGATGCCCCGCAGCGGCTCCTGCTCTCGGGGTGTGACGATGACGCGGGTCTCCAGCGCCTTGACCACCCGCTCGGCGGTGCCCCCGCCGTGTCCGGGCCAGCCCAGCTCGCGCTCACCGCGCGCACCCAGGATGACCATGTCGGCCTGGTCTCCGTGGTGGACGATGCGCTCCACCACATTGCCCTGGTCGAGGATCTGCCGGTGCGCCACCCCCGCCTGCTCGCAGGCCCGGGCGAAGGAGTCGAGCATGTTCTGGCCGCGCTGCTGGTAGTAGGTCTCGACCTTCTCGGGCACCAGCACCGGCTCGAAGCCCAGAAAACCCGCCAGGTCGCGCAGCCGCCTGCCGGAGAGGCGCACCACTGAGACCACGTGCACCGCGGTGAGGCGGGTGGGCTCGGGGGCGCCGCTGGCCAGCTGCAGGGCGAGCCTGGTGGCGGCGTCGCTCCAGGGGGAACCATCGAGGGCGAGGAGGATGTCCATGGCGGCTCGGGCCGGGAGGCGGTGGCGTGCTTGCTCGCGTCGGGCTGTGTCCATTATCCTCTTCCTGTCCGGAGTTGGCCTGCGAGGTGACAGAGATCGCTGCTTTCTCCGCGGCCCCACTCCTGCCCGCGAGCTGGCCGCCATGACCTGCCTCCGTCTGCCCGCCCTCCTGGCCTTCTCTTTCGCCCTGCTCTGCTGCGCCTGCGTGCCGCCCGTCTTCCCCGAAGACAAGCTGCCCGTCTACGAAGAGCGGCCTGTCTACGGGAACTTCAACGCAGACTACCAGTCGGTGTGGGACGCCTCGCTGCAGGTGATGAGCGACCGCTACCCCGTCTCGCGGGTGGACCGCGAGCGAGGCGTGATCTCCACCGAGTGGGTGCACGGGACCTCGGACTACGTGTTCAACACCTTCGCCGGCACCCGCATCCCGGAGAAGATCCGCTTCCGCGTGTTCATGGAGGTGCGCAACCGCTCCGGCCGGGTCGAGGCCCGCCTCGTCATCCACGAGCAGGTGGAGAAAGACATCATCTCGGCCAACCTGGAGTTCACCGGGGCCATCTACGAGTGGATCGACGTGCCCAGCTCCACGCGCAAGGAGCGACAGATCCTCGAAGATGTGCTCGACATCCTCGAAGGCCGGGTGCTGAGCACCGGCCCCTCCTACTACCTCGACTGATCCTCGGGGTTGGAGTCATCCATGAGCGTCGGGGCAGCCCGTCGGGGTGGACCAGGCCTGCTGCTGCTGGCGGTCAGCCTGCTGCTGCTGCTGGGGGTGGCCCTGGCGTGGCTCGCCTGGCCCGCCGAGCCGGCTGAGCAGCCCGCCGGCGCGGGCGGCGTGGCGCAGCGCGTCGCTGGGATCGACGTGGTGCACGCCGCCGACGTGCTGTCGGTTCGGGCGCAGCGGAGAGCGGCCCGGCTCGACGCCGCGCTGATGCCCGGCCAGGAGGAGAACCTGGCCCAGCTGCTGCGCATGCAGGCCGAGGCAGCGCAGGTGTCACTCGACTCCATCCGCTTCACGCCCCTGCCGCGCAGCGGGCTGCTGCAGCCCGTCGGCATGGAGCTCAGCCTGCGCGGCGCCTACTACGATCTCCCCATCTTCGTCGACGGCCTGTTTCGCCAGCGCTGGGTGGTGGAGATCACGCGCATCACCTTCGAAGCGCAGCAGCCCATGGCGGCCCAGGTGGTGAGCAGGGTCGAGGCGCGCTTTCATCGGCCCGTGCAGCTGCCGGCCGACTACCTGCGCGGCTCGGTCGAGCTGGCCGAGCTCGACGTGGTCCAGCGAGGTTTCACCGCCCAGGCCCTCGAAGATGCCGCGCGCCTCGCGGCCTTCGACGCCTTCCTCGAGCAGGCACCGGCCCTGCTGGAGCGGTCCGAGGCCAACCACCGGCTCGTGCTGCGCAGCATCCCGCGGCTGGTGCGGCAGCTGCCGGGCTCACCCATGGACTGGGTGGGCGCCACCTTCGAGGGCGGCGAGGCCCACCTGACTACAGATGGTTCCTAGCCCCGCCTGCGCCCCGGCGAGGGCACGCCGAAGCGCTTCATGAGCTTGCGGAAGTTGGGGCGCTCCTGGCCCGATCTGCGGGCGGCTTCGGCGATGTTGCCGCCCGCCTGGCGCAGCTTGGAGGTGATGTAGGCCCGGGAGAAGCGCTCCACCACCAGCGCCTTGGCCTCGCGGTAGGACAGCTGCAGCAGCTGCTCGGGCAGCTGGTCCTGGAGTCCCTGCGCTGCCGTGGCGGGCAGGCCGCTGCTGACAGGCAGGCGATCGCGGAACAGCGCGATGGTGAGCTCGTCGCCATCGGCCAGCACCAGGGCCCGCTCCACGGCGTTCTCCAGCTGCCGCACGTTGTTCTGTCTCCAGTCGGCTTCGCTCAGCGCGCGCATGGCGGCGGTGGTGATGCGCTTGATCTGCTTGTCGTAGGTTCGATTGAAGCGGTCGACGAAGTACCACACCAGCAGCGGGATGTCGTCGCGGCGATCCCGCAGGGGCGGCACGCGGATGTCCACCACGTTGAGTCGGTAGTAGAGGTCCTCGCGGAAGGTCCCGGCTCGGACCAGCGCGGGGATGTCCTTGTTGGTGGCGGTGACCAGCCGCGCCCGCCAGGGGATGTTGCGGGTGCCTCCGACCCGCCGGAACTCGCCGCTGCCCAGCACGCGGAGCAGCTTGGCCTGCAGGTCGTAGGGCAGCTCGGCGATCTCGTCCAGGAACAGCGTGCCCTCGCCGGCCACCTCGAACAGCCCGGCCTTGCGCTGGTCTGCCCCGGTGAAGGCTCCCCGCTCGTGGCCGAACAGCTCCGACTCCAGCAGGGTGTCGGGGATCGCCGCGCAGTTCACGTCCACGAAGGGCTTCTCGCCCCAGGTGCTGGCTCCGTGGAGCGCGCGCGCCACCAGCTCCTTGCCGCTGCCGCTCTCGCCGAGCACCAGCACCGGGACGCGGACGGAGGCGACGCGCCCCACCAGCTGCCGGAGCTGCGAGATGGCCGGGCTGCGGCCGATGATGCGCGCCAGCCCTGCGGAGTCCCGCTGGGCTGCCAGCTGCCGCAGGTGGTCCCGCTCGGTGGTCAGCTCTCGCACCTTCCACGCGTTGCGCAAGACCTGTCCGAACCGGGTCCAGTCCTGGATGGGTTTTTCGAAGTAGTCGAAGGCGCCTGCGTTGAGGCTGGCGAAGGTCTCCGCCGCGCCGCCCCCGGCTGTGAGCACCACGGTGACGGTCTCCGGATGCAGGCGCTGGAGGTCCTCCAGCAGCCGCCGCCCGTCTGGCTGCCCCTGCAGCTGCAGGTCCACCAGGGCGATGTCGATCTCGCATGCCTGGGCCAGTTTCAGGGCCTGCTGGGCCTCTGCGGCGGTCTCGACGCGGAAGCCCTGGCGCTCCAGGACCCTGGCCAGCACGTGCCGGAGGCGATCGTCACGATCCACCAGCAGCACCAGGGGTGCTTCACCGCTCAGCTCGCCTGGCTGTGAGACCATGATTCCGATCCGCGGGCGGGAACCGGCTACACCGCCACTCGCCGCCTGTAACCCGGTACCGCAGCCATCGAGCCCCTGGTAGTCTCTGGGGCGGTTGTGCCATGGACTCTCGAACCGTCCAGCGTGCCCGTCAGGGAGATGCAGAGGCTCTACGAGCCTTGAGCGCAGGGCTGCGCGAGGTGGCCAGCGCCCTGCTCGAGCACCCTGGCCTCGCGCTGGAGGATCCGGTCTCCGTGCGCGTCTTGTCCAACGCCGCGGTGAGCGAGGCCATGGAGCGCGGCGCCCCTGACCTGGACAGCTTCCTGGCCAGCACGGTCATGGCCGCTGCGCGCCGGGGCGTGGAGCACATGCGCCGCGCGGGCGAGCGGGACCGGGGCACCGGACACCTGCCCGCGGGCATTCTGGTGTCCGCGGCGCTCATCCCGGAGGTGCTCGCGACCGCCTCCCGCGAGGCCGCCCAGCGCCACATGGCCGCCTGCGCCGAGTGCACCCACCAGGCCCAGGTGGTGCGCCAGGCCACCGCGGCCACCACCTCGTCCTGCGAGCTCGGGAGCATCGCCGCGCCAGCGCCTCCGCCCCCACGGCTGCAGCCCACCGCCAGGCGCGATCGGCGCGTCTCCGAGCCGCCCGCACCCCAGGACGCGCGGCTCGAGTCCGAGCTGCTCATCGAGCGGATGCTGGAGTCCATCAAGAAGTCCGGCCCCGCGGAGGTCCGCCCGCGGGTGCGCAGCCTCGGCCGAGGGGTGGATCCGCGCCGTAGGACAGGTGCGCGCGGCGAGGGGCCCATCCAGGCCAGCCGCGTCGCCCTGTTCGCGCTGCTGGGCCTGGTCCTGGTGGCGCTGGCCCTGCGCCCCTGGGGCCCCGGTCCGCCCCTGGCCGTCCTCGACGACTCCATCGCCTCCTTCGCCGAGGTGGAGCTGTCGCCGGAGCTGCGTCTCAGCACCAACGACGAGCGCCTCGCGCCCGGCATGCAGGATCTGCGCGCGGGGGACTGTGAGCTGGCCAGCAGCCGGTTCCGCCTGGCGCGCAAGCGAGCCCCATCCCTCGCCCGGGCCTGGTACTGGGAGGGCGTCGCGAGCCTCTGTGCTCGACGCGGCCCGGCGGCACAGCAGGCGCTGCAGCAGGCAGGCGATCTGGATCCCGAGCTGCCCGAGCTGGCCTGGTACCAGGCCCAGGCCGCGCTGCTGGCTGGCGACGCGGCGCGGGCCACCGCGCTGCTCGGGCCGCTGTGCCAGGCCACGGGGCCGCGAGGAGCCGTGGCCTGTTCCCAGCAGGCCAGGCTGGCCAGCCGCTGATCAGCGGGGGACCACAGGCTCCAAAGGAGGCACCCCGGGGCGACGCAGCCAGCTGGAGAAGAAGCCGTCGCAGCGCGAGTCGAGCGCGCAGTAGCGGCAGGCGTCGCTCTTGTGGAAGGTGATGACCTCGGGGAAGAAGAGCAGGGCGGCCTGCAGCTGGTGCTCCGCGTCCACGTACCAGCGGTTGGTGGAGGGGCTCAGCAGGCGGGCGAGGGGCCCCAGGTAGCAGGCCGGCAGGCCCTTGATGCGCGGGGGGGTGCGGCCCGCCTCCAGCGTGGCCACCGCCGCCTCCAGGGCCCGGATCGTGTCATGGATGGCCGGTGGATCCGGGCTGTCAGGGCCGGCCACCGGGAACGGGTAGGTGAAGGTGAGCTCGTCGGGCTGCAGCTGGTCGGCCAGGGCGGCCACGCGGATCAGCTGGTCCACGGCTGCCTGGTCCAGCACCGTGTTGACGGACACCCGGATCCCCGCGCGCTGGCAGGCGGCCACCGCCTCGGCGCCCGCGCTGAGGCCTTCGTCGGCCCCGGGCTGCAGGGGCACCACCAGCAGGTCCACCAGCGGGCGCCAGGAGGCGGCGTCGAAGCTGCCCAGGTCCTCCTGCCCCGCGTGCAGGACCACACGCCGGATGCCCAGCCCGCGGGCGAGCCGCAGCAGCGGGGCCGTGTCCCCCCTGGACAGCACGCCGATCCCCGACAGCACCAGCGTCGTGCAGGGGGTCGTGCGCGGGCCGCGCTTGCCCTCCGTGAAGTGGCGCAGGTTGGCCTCCAGCTCCGCCGCCGAGAGGGAGCGCGTGGGCAGCGGCGCCCCGGCGCGGATGCGGCCCGGGTAGGCGCGCTGGACGCGGATCTGGATGGTCTCCGGCCGCTGGACGGCGCCCGCTTCGGTCCACGAGAGCATGGCTTCTCCTTGGAGCCTGTAGGACGTACCGAATCTACTGCGGGACGCGCTGCACGCCCATCTGCGCGCCCTGCTCGCGCCGCCGGCCTCGACGTGTTGAGAACACGTCTTCGCCCGACGGCACTTCGCAGAACGCGCATCTGGACGCACCTCCCCCCCCCTCGCTACGATTCGGTCCACCGGCACGAATCCGTGCGCTCGCACGGTTCGCGCCAGCTACGTCCTACAGGCTCCGCGCTGTCCGTCGACAGCTATCCGATCAGCCCGTCATCGGTCCTGCCAGGCCTCGGCCGGGATCTCGCCCTGCTCCGGGATGTGCGCCTCTGCTTCTCCCTGGTCCGAGCGCAGGACGATGAACTCCACCCGCCGGTTGACCACCATCGCGTCGGGGTGGTCGTCCTCCAGCAGGGGTCGGCTCTCGCCCAGGCCCTTGGCCAGCAGGCGCTCAGCCTGGATCCCGTGGTCGATGAGCCAGCCCATGACCGCCTCGGCGCGGGCCTCCGACAGCTCCTCGTTGTAGCCCTCGCTGCCCCGGGAGTTGGTGTGGCCTTCCACCAGCAGGTGCGACAGCTCCGGGTGCTCCTCGAGCACCGCGTGCACCGCCTCGAGCACCGCTGCCGAGTCGGGCAGGATGCTGGCCCTCGCCTCGCGGAAGAAGATCTGCTCGCGCACGGCGATGCGATCCTCCGACAGGAAGGCCAGCGGCTGCTCCTCGAAGGGCATCTCGCTGGGCATCACGGTGACCTGGTGGACCAGGGTCGGGGTGGGCGCCTCGATGATGGCCGGGGACCAGTCGGAGCGCCGCCGACCGTAGCCCACACCGGCGTAGGCCCGGGCGCCTGCGGCTCCCACAGCGTCGGTGATGCCTGTGGCCAACCCGGCCACCGCGAAGCCGCCTCCCCGCACGCGGTAGCGCACGCGAGCGTCGGCCTCCAGCGGCCAGTCGGCGAAGCCGGTGGTGCCCTGCATCACGGCCCCCATGCCCACCGCGAGTGAGTCGGTGACGCTGTAGTGGAGGTCCACTCCGCCGAGCGGGCCCGGCCCGGAGCGGATGTTGCGGGCGTCCTCCGCCCTGGCCACCCGCAGGCCGGCGTTGACGGTCCAGCCCAGGGGCCCGAGCTCCTGGGCCAGGGTGGCCACCGCGCCCAGGGCTGGTCCGGGGCTGCCCGACCAGCGCGACGCGCTGCCCGTGGGCAGCCAACCCCAGGCGGCCACGCCCACGCCCGGGCGCCTGCCCCGCGGGGCCAGGGCGGGCAGGTGCATGCCCGCGCGCAGATCGCCCATGGCGGCGAAGCCGCCCTGCAGATCGTGGCCGTAGAGGGTGACGGGCACGGACATGTCGAAGCGCATGCCGCGCCAGGACAGGCCGCCGAAGGCGTGGGCGCTGGTCATCACGTCCACGATGGACTCGCGGCCGTCGGGCATGATCTCCACCAGCGGATTTCGCGCCGCGTCCACCAGCAGGCCCGCGTCCCAGCCCGTGCCCGAGGATGGGTAGGCCAGCCGCAGCGGGCGGTGGGGATCCCCCGAGGTGTCCGCCAGCCAGAATCCGCGCACATCCAGGCGATCCGCCTCGGCGCTGTCGGCGGCGATGGCCGTGGGGCTGCGGGCGAGGGCCAGGCAGCAGCCCAGCAGCAGCGCCAGCCCCGCCAGCGGGTCCCAGACGCTGGAGCGACGGCGGCGCAGCAGGCCGCCCAGCAGCAGCAGCCCGGCCAGCGAGCCCGAGGCGCCGCGGGCGCCGCCCCGCAGCAGTCCACAGCCGCCTCCTGCGTAGTCACCGGTGTAGTCCAGGTAGTCGGGGACACCGTCCCGGTCGCGGTCCAGGGTACCTTCGCGCAGATCCGTGTAGCCGTCGCCGTCCGCGTCCCGGTCCAGCCCGTTCAGGACGCCGTCGCCGTCCACGTCCAGGTCCCACACCTGGTCGTCGTCGATGTCCGTCTGCTGCTCGGTGATGGTGGGGATGCCGTCGCCGTCATCGTCCTCGTCCAGGGCGTCCATCCTGCCGTCGGCGTCGCTGTCGCGGGGCTGCACGATGTTGGGGACCTCCTGACCGTCCACCCAGCCGTCGTCGTCACTGTCGGGGTCCTCGTAGTCGGTGCCCAGGGACCACTCGAACCAGTCCGCGAGCCCGTCCAGATCGCGGTCGTCCAGCTCGGTCCAGCCGTCGCAGTCGTTGTCCACTCCGTCCAGGCGCTCCTCTGCGCCGGGGAAGTTGGTGGCGTCCAGGTCGTCACAGTCGGTGCCCTCGCCCTCGAACTGGTACCAGGGCCAGCCGTCGGCGTCCTGGTCGAAGTCGTCGCCTCCGTCGCAGGCCTCGTCGATGCCGTCGTACCAGATCTCGCTGGCGCCGGGGTGGGCGTCGGCGTGGGAGTCGTCGCAGTCGTCGCCGCCGTACTGGTCGCTGTCCCAGCCGTCGAAGTCCGCGTCGAAGTCGGAGTGACCGTCGCAGTTCTGGTCGACGCCGTCGTACCACAGCTCCCAGGCTTCGGGGTTCACCAGCGCGTCCTCGTCGTCGCAGTCCTGGCCCCCGAAGGCCACCGGGATGTAGCCGTCCCGATCGCGGTCGTAGTCGTGGAGGCCGTCGCAGTCCGAGTCCACCCCGTCGTAGGGATCGTCCTTGGCGCCGGGGTAGGTGAGCGGCGCCTCGTCGTCGCAGTCCGTTCCCCCGGCGGCCTCGGCGTCGAAGCCGTCGCCGTCCAGGTCGGTGATGTCCTCACCGTCGCAGTCGTTGTCCAGCCCGTCGTAGGGGATCTCCGTGGCGCCGGGGTAGATCGACGCGTCGGTGTCGTCGCAGTCGTCGCCGCCGTAGCCCGCGTCGTCGCGCCCGTCGCCGTCGGCGTCGTAGTCGGAGTTGCCCTCGCAGTCGGAGTCAGTGCCGTCGTACCAGGTGTCGGGCGCGCCCGGGAAGATGCCCCCGTCGCTGTCGTCACAGTCCTGCCCGCCATAGCCCGAGGCCCGGTAGCCGTCGCCGTCCTGGTCGTAGTCGTCGGCGCCGTCGCAGTCGGAGTCGACTCCGTCGTACCAGTCGTCCGGGGCGCCTGGGTAGACCTCGGCGTCCTCGTCGTCGCAGTCGCTGCCCCCCACGTCGGGGGCCTCGAAGCCGTCGGCGTCCACGTCGGTGAGGTCCAGCCCGTCGCAGTCCTGGTCGACGCCGTCGTAGGGGGTCTCCTCGGCGCCGGGGTGGGTGTCGGGGTCCGTGTCGTCGCAGTCGGTGATGTCCCAGTAGCCGTCCCCATCGGCGTCGGTCCCATCGGCGTGGGGGCCGCCGTAGACGCCGATGTCCGAGCGGGAGCCGTCCAGGTCCACGATGGAGCTGTCGCCCGTGTCCAGGCAGGGGCTGGTGAGCTCGATGTGGTGATCGTCGTTGGTCTCGTCCCCGTCCTGGCTGTAGGCCTGCAGCTGGGGATCCTCGGAGATGTTGCCGCTGGTGCCGGCGGGGTCCGAGAGGCTGCCGGTGTAGTCGCCGCCGGAGTTGGACCAGACGTCGTCGAAGTAGAAGTCGCTGGCGCTGGCCGAGCTGCTGTCGGCGGCGTGGATACCGCCACCGTCCGCGCCGTTGACGGCGATGTTGTTCACGAAGGAGACCGCGGCGTCGGACAGGTACAGGTGCGCGCCGCTGGACGAGGCGTCGTTGCCGGCCAGGTTGTTGTTGGTCAGCGCCACCTGGATCTCCAGCTCCACCAGCGCCACCGCCGCGCCGTCCGCGGCGAGGTTCTCGGTCAGGATGTTGTTGGTGGCGGTGCTGGACAGCGTGGTGCCCGTCTCCAGCCAGGCGCCGCCGCGGTCTGCCGCGCTGTTCTCGTGGAAGAGGCCGCGGCGCAGCAGGATCTCCTCGTTGTCGTCCAGGTACAGCGCGCCGCCGTCGCCAGCGCTGTCGTTGCGCAGGAAGGCGGTGTCCAGCAGGGTGAACTCGTCCGCGCCAACCGCCAGGATCGCGCCGCCGCCGTCGTCGGCGTCGTTCTCCTCGAAGCTGCAGTCGGTGATCTCCAGCGCGTAGCCCGCGTCGCCGGGATCGAAGGCCAGGGCGCCGCCCCAGCCCAGGGTGGCGGAGTTGATGTCGAAGCTGCAGCCGTCCAGGTACAGGTTGGCGTCGCTGGCGATGGAGATGGCGCCGCCGTCGCCGGTGGCGGCGGTGTTGCTGGTGAAGCTGCAGCCGGTGACCAGCACGTCCTCGCCGTCAGGATCCTCGATGGCCACGGCCCCGCCGGACTCGGTGGCCTGGTTGCCCTCGAACAGGCTCCCGCTCAGCAGGATCTCACCCTGGTCCGCGAGGCGGATGGCTCCCCCGTCGCCGTCGCTGGCCGTGTTGTCCACGTAGAGGCCATCCTGGTCTTCGAAGCTGGCGTCGACGCTCACGTCCAGCGCCCCGCCCTGCTGGGCCCGGTTGTCCACGAAGCTGCAGCCGTCGCAGCTGACCACGCCGCTGTCGTAGGCGCGCAGGGCGCCACCGCTCAGCTGGGCCTCGTTGTCCTCGAAGCTGCAGTCGCTCAGCTGCGCGATGGAGCCGTCCTGCACGTCCACCGCGCCGCCGGCGTAGGCCACGTTGTCGTTGAACTCCAGGTCCTGTCCCACCAGGGTGGAGGACTCGCGCAGGTGGACTCCGCCGCCGGTGTATCCGGAGCTGTACTGGCTGGCTTCGGCCCCCTCCACGCCGCCGCCGTCCCAGGTGATGCCCGAGTGGTCGCGGGCGAAGATCCCGACGCCGAAGCTGGAATCGCCCACCGGGTCTGCGATCTCCAGGTCCGTGGCGTCCAGGTCGGCCCCGTCCAGGTAGGCGAAGCCCCCGGAGTACTCGGCCTCGGTCTCCTCCGCGACCACGTCCAGCAGCGTGATGGAGGCGCTCTCCAGGTACAGGCTCCCGCCGTAGTTCGCCTGGGAGCCGCTGATGGTAGTGTTGGAGAGCAGCACGTCGGCGTGGTCTGTGGCGAAGATGTCCCCCCCGAAGGCGGCCTGGTTGTCCACCAGGGTCAGGCCGTCGAAGCTGGGCGCGCCGCCTGAGGCGTAGATGGCGCCGCCCTGGCCGCTGCCGCTGCTGCCGGCGCCCTCGATGACGCAGTCCTCGAAGCTGGGGCTGGAGTCCAGCACGTAGATCGCCCGGCCCCCCGCAGCCTCGATGGTGAGCCCGCTGATCAGCACCTCGGACTCGCCCTGGTCCACCGTGATCACCGCCACGCTGCAGCTGGCGGAGAGGATGCTGCCGCTGGGGGAGCCCTCGATGTCGATCTGCTTGCCGCGCAGATCGATGCACTCCGAGTAGCTGCCCGCCGCCACGGAGATCACGTCCCCGTCGGTGGAGTCGTCGATGGCATCCTGGATGCTGCTGTGATCGTAGCTCGACCCCGTGCCGACCGTGATCGTGGCGGCCTGGAGGGCGGGCAGCAGGGCGAGGGCGAGGATGGTCATGGCGGGGTGCAGGTCGGGGAGGGAGACCCTGTCGGCACCCCGTTCGGTCCGTAGCCACGCCGACTTTAGGGAAATCGGCGGCTCGAGGTGACCTGTCTGTGGGCCCTGCTCAGGGCTGCCCGGTCATGGGCACGAAGCGCACCGAGAGCACCGTGCGCTGGTGCACCCCCGTGGCCCGCCGCTCCAGGACCTGCAGCTGCTGCACCGACCACAGGGACCCCACCGGGATCACCAGCCGGCCACCCACCTCCAGCTGGTCCACCAGGGCCGCGGGCACGGCTTCTGGTGCGGCCGCGGCCACGATGCTGTGGAAGGGGGCGCGCTCGGCCAGGCCGCGGTGACCATCGACGTTGTGGACGGTGGCGTTCTCGTAGCCGAGCTCGCGCAGGTTCTCGCGGGCTGCCTGGGCCAGCGGGGCCACGATCTCGAGGGTGTGGACCTCGCCGGCGATCTGGGAGAGCACCGCGGCCTGGTAGCCCCGGCCTGCGCCCACCTCCAGCACGCGGTGGTCCGGCCGCAGCTGCAGCAGGGAGAGCATCAGCGCCACGATGTAGGGTTGGCTGATGGTCTGGCCGTGGCCGATGGGCAGGGGGCCGGCGCTGTAGGCGAGCTGTCGCTGGGGGGCGGGGACGAAGAATTCGCGCGGCACCCTGCCCATCGCCGAGAGCACGGCCGGGTCGTCGATGCCCCGCGGCACGAGCTGCTGCTGCACCATCAGGGCCCGCTGGCGGGCGAAGGCATCCTGGCTCGCTCCGGGTGGCATGAGGCCGCGTATCCCATTGCCGCGGCGGCGACCGGGCCTGCGCCCTGGTGGCCACCACGGCTGGCAGTCCTGACGCCGATCTTGCACACTGGCCTCGTGCCACCGGCGGGCCGGGGGTACCCTGGGGCTCGGAGTGGACACCTCGTCCCGTTCCTCGTCGGCCTGCCATGTCACAGCTGCTCCACATGCTGCGCCTGATCCGCCTGTACCGGCGCCATGGTGATCTGAGCGGCGAGCAGCTGCGCGCGGTGCAGCGGCAACGGCTCCGCCGCCTGGTGGAGCATGCCCGGCAGCACTCGCCCTGGTACCGGGCTCGGCTGGCGCAGCTGGATCTCGACGACCTTCGACTGGAGGAGCTGCCGATCCTCGACAAGCGGACCATGATGGAGCGCTTCGACGAGATCGTCTGCCGGCCCGAGCTGCGTCGTTCCGAGATCGAAGCTTTCATCCAAGATCCTGTCAACGACGGGAAGATCTACAAGGGGCACGTGCTGATCCGCACCTCCGGCACCTCGGGCCGCCAGGCCGTGGTGGCCTACGATCGGCAGGCCTTCGACCACGTGCGCGCCGTGAACCTGGCCCGCGGGAGCATGGTGGACGCCTCCCCGCTGCGCGTGCTGCAGCGGGCGCTGATGCCCAGCCCGCTGAAGTTCGCCTGCGTGCTGCTCGAGGGGGGATTTCATCCCTCCTTCGCCAACTTCCTGCACCAGCCAGCGGCGTCTCGCTGGTTCATCGACGTGGAGCGCATCTCGCTGCGCGAGCCCACCGAGCGCATCGTGGAGCGCCTGCAGCGCTGCCAGCCGCAGGTGCTGTTCGCCTACCCCTCGGTGCTGGAGCTGCTCTGCCACGAGGTGGCTGCGGGTCGCCTCGACATCCTGAAGCACCCACGCGCCAAGGTGGTGTCCCTGAGCGAGCCCCTGCCCGCCAGCCTGCGGGAGCGGGTGCAGCGGCGCTTCGCGGTGCCCGTCTTCGATCTGTACGGGGCTGGGGAGTGCCTGCCCATCGCGCGCAGCTGCGCTCACTCCACCGGCCTGCACATCAACCTCGACATGGTGTGCTTCGAGGTGGTGGACCAGTCCGGGAGACCCGTTCCCGACGGTGAGTATGGCCGCAAGGTGCTGGTCACCAACCTCTTCAACCTGGCCCAGCCGCTGATCCGCTACGAGCTGAACGACGTGGCGGCGGTCACCCACGAGCCCTGCCCCTGCGGCTCGGTGCTGCCGAGGATCCTGTCCATCAAGGGGCGCTCCGACGAGCTGCTCTGGCTGGCGCAATCCGGTGGCGGCCTGCGTGCCCTGCACCCCTACTACCTGCTCGAGGCCGCCCAGAAGTTCGACGCCGTGCTGGACTGGCGGGTGGAGCAGCTGGCTGCCCAGCACCTGCGCCTGGACCTGGTGCTGGCCCCCGGTACGGATCTGAGCGGACAGACCGTGGCCAGGGCATTCCTGGACGAGATCGAGGCCCTGGCCCCCGCGGGCAGCGTGCGCCTGGAGCTGCGCCTGGTGCCGCGCATCGCCCCTGACGCCCAGTCGGGCAAGGTCAAGAGGGTGTCCAGCCGCATCACTCCGCCCGATGGGGCAGGTTGATGCTGCTGGCCGCATGCCGCCCGTGGTAGATTGCCCCCGGAGGTCATCGGGAACGGAACGGTCGACCAGCTCGACCGCCCCTACAAGCTGAAGGTGAGAACATGTCCACACGCACGCTCGCGATCGCCACACTCTGCGCCGCTGGTCTGATCAGCAGCTGGGGTTGCCCCCCGGTGGGGATCAAGCTCCCCGACTCAGCCACGCCCGAGGGTGACACCGACACCGACACCGACACCGACACCGACACCGACGGTGACACCGATGTGGACACCGACACCGACGCCGACGCCGACGCCGACGCCGACCCTGAATACACCACCCTCACCAGCCCGGTCTACGTGTGGAGCGAGCTGGAGTTCACGGAATTCCTCAACAGCTCCGCCTGGAACACCGCCGCCTCCGCGCTGTTCGACGGTGTCATGCCGCCCGAGGACAACAGCGTCATCATCCTCTGGGACCCCGACGACGAGGTCGAGGGCCAGACCGCCTTCGGAGCCGGCTTCGGCGCCGGGCAGGTGGCCGGTCCCGAAGAAGCTGGCGAGTACGACTTCCTGGACAGCGGCACGCTCAACCTCGACTACCAGCTCGACGGACAGCTCTTCCAGTCAACCGACGCCGACGTGGTCATGAGCCTGGGGGCCTTCAGCTGGGGCTTCTACATCTACCAGGCCGTCTTCGCAGGCCAGTTCCTGGATGACTACCGCGAGATCCGCGGGGCCGTCACCGGCTGCGTGTCCCAGGCCGAGGCCCAGGCCATCGAGATCGATGGCTACGAGGACTTCGGCATCGAGACCCTCTGGGACATGATGTCCGAGCGCTCGCTGGACTGCTCCACCTCGGGCGGCGGCAGCGCCGACGGCGTCAGCTTCCAGATGGACTTCGACGGCTACGACTTCTTGAGGGACTGAGCCTTCGGCGCCCGCTCAGTCGATGGCCACCCAGTGGTAGACGTCCTCACGCTCGTTGAGCGCGGCGGTGACGTCGTCCCAGTGTGCGCGCTGGATGATCTTCTTGACGAAGATGTCCACCGAGATCACCTCTTCCTCGGCGTAGACATTGCCCTCGGTGTAGAACACCGTGCCCCGCAGGAAGTTCTCCAGGTAGTAGCGGCCTGAGTTGCAGCTCTTGATGAGCAGCACGTCGTGCACCTGCTCTTCGACCGGGGGGACGTCGTCGGCGCCGCCGTTGACCAGCAGGTAGGGGGTGCCCTCGTAGGTGAAGTGGTAGGCGCTCTCGCCGGTGCCCACCTGGGTGAAGCCGTCGCCGGCGCCCACGCCCTGGTCGTTGGGATGCCGCAGCCCACCGATCACCGGCACCTCGTAGTTCAGCGGGTCCGTGGCGATGTCACCGTCGCGCAGGTGCAGGTTGGGGTAGGCCTGGGTGGTCTGCAGGTACTCCAGGTTCATGCCCACGTGCGGCGAGCCGAAGTTCCAGAAGTCGGCCAGGGTCTCCACCTCCACCACGTCGCTGCCATCGGGCAGATCGGAGTAGAGCCCGCCCATGCCGTAGTTGGAGTGGCCTCCGTAGATCACTACGGCTCCGGGGGTGAGCAGGCCCTGGGTGAAGCTCTCGCCGCTGCGGTCCAGGTAGATGGTCCAGTCGGTGCCGCTGTGGCTGATGGTCCAGGTGGTGTCGTTCTGCTGGCTGGCGCCCATGACCAGCAGGGCCATCTCCACCGCCAGCTGCTCCATGGCGGCCGGGTAGGCCAGGGCGATGAACATCTGCTGCTCCTCGGGCCACTCCCGCTCGTCCCAGGGCACGCCGGTGTCCTCCGTGTCCTGGGTGTCGGCGGTCTCAGAGGTGTCCACGGGCGACCAGGAGTCCTGGCTGTCTGTGTCTTCTTTCGAGACCCCCAGCCTGGCGTGGCAGCCGCCGAGGAGCAACGCGGCGGAGATTGGGAGCAGCGGTGAGCTGAGGCGCGACAGCATGGGTCATCTCCAGTGACTGCCCCCAGTGTAGCGCAAGCCCCGCACGCTGGCGCGGGCCCCGGCTCTCCGGGAGCGCTATGGGGGCCTGCCATGTGGATCCACCGCTCCCCGTCTCCGCAACGCCGCGCCGTCGCCCTGCTGGTCGGCGCTCTCTGCGTGGCCTGCGTGGGAGATCCCGCGGCCCCGGACAGCGGCGACAGCGCGCCGGACAGCGACCACCTGCCCGATCTGGGCCGCACCCAGACCGCCTTCGACGGCGACTATTTCTGGTTCGCGCGCGAGAGCATCGAGGCCGCCAGCCAGCGCGTACACCTGGTGGAGTACATGCTCTACGACGGCACCCTCACCGGCGATCTGCTGGACGAGCTGCTGGACGCGGCGGCCCGCGGCGTCGAGGTCAAGGTGCTGGCCGACGAAGAGGGTGATGAAACCTCGCAGGTGCTGTCCAGGCTGGAGTCGGAGTCGGGGGGCGCCATCGACACCAGGCTCGACTCCAGCTCCACCACCACCCACAACAAGCTCATCATCGCCGACGGCGTGGCCCTGGTTGGCTCCCACAACTTCTCCGACAGCGCCCTGGGCTGGAACAACGAGGCCTCCATGTACCTGGTGGAGGCCGGGGTGGTGGACTTCTACGAGGACTACTTCCAGGCCCTGTGGTCCGACTCCAGCCAGGATCCCGCCCTGCCAGCCACCGAAGCCGACGGCGTGGTGCCCATCGCCAACCGCGACATCGCGGACCACCTGCTGGGCTGCATGGACGGCGCCCAGCAGGAGCTGCGCCTGGTGCTCTACGCCCTGTCCTATCGGCAGGGTGAGGCCAACGACGTCACCACCCTGCTCAACCACCTCATCGCCGCCTGGCAGCGGGGCGTGGACGTGCAGGTCGTGCTCGATCAGAGCGACTGGATCCGCCAGAACGGCATCAACGACGAGGCCATCGACCTGCTGCTCGACCAGCAGGTGCCCCTGCGCCTGTCCGATCCCGACACGGTCACCCACGCCAAGGCCATGCGCTGCGACCAGACCGTGATCGTGGGCGACGCCAACTGGTCCTACAGCTCCATGGAGCTGTACAACGGCACCAGCGTGCAGGTCACCCGCGGCGAGGTGGCCGACTCGTACGAGGCCTGGTTCCTGGACATCTGGGACGAGGGCGAAGAGCCCTAGCCCCGTCTTCCTGGACGTCCGCGGCGCCCCTGGGTGTCGTGGGCGGTACCAGGGATGCAAGATGCCTGGAGCTTTGTTCGTAGGCGGATAGAGTCCCCCCCTTCTCGCCTCCCGAGGACCTCCAGCTTGTCCTTCGCCAACAAGATGCTCCAGGCCACCTCGCGCGGCCTGGTCCGCGGTGTGCTCGTGGTCGCCACGGCGGCGGCCGGTGCAAGCGCCTACGGCCTCGCCGAAGCCCTGCGCGTCCACCTGGGCGGCAGCTTCTTCCACGACGGCGCCGTCACCGGCGTGCTCCTGCTGGGCGGCCTGCTGGGCGCGCTGCCCGCCGGGCTGGCCCTGGGCCTGCTGGTGGGGCCCTTCCTGGGCGGTGTGTCCCGCCCGCGCCGGGCCTGGGCTGGCTTCCTGGGGGGCGTGCTCTGTGTCGGTTTCTGGGACCTGGCCATCCTGTGGTTCAGCGATCCGCCGCCATTCGCCGACCCCTTTTTCCTGCAGGGCAACCTGCTGGCCTTCGCGGGCATCGCGGCCCTGTTCGCCCTGGTGTGGGGCCTGGCGGTCTTCCTGCTCGAGGGGCGGCGCGGGCCCATCATCGGCTCGCTGCTGGTGTCGCTGGGGCTGGCCGTCTGGGTAGGCCTGGCCGTGCCCCTGAACACCGCACCCAACAAAGCGAGCGCCTCGCAGCCCAACCTGCTGTGGGTCACCCTCGACACGGTGCGCGCCGACCATATGAGCGCCTACGGCGGGCGGGCCCGCACCCCCGCCTTCGACTCCCTGGCCACCGACGGCGTGCTCTTCGAGCGCGCCTTCGCGCAGATCCCCGTCACCGGCCCCAGCCACACCACCATGCTCACCGGGCAGGGCCCCTGGAGCCACGGCAGCCTGCTCAACGGCGTCCCCATCCGCGAGGAGCTGCCCACCCTGCCCGAGCAGCTGCAGGAGGCCGGCTACCGCACCGCGGCCTTCGTCTCGGCCTACGTGCTCGACGGAGGTCTGGGCTTCGAGCGGGGCTTCGACGTCTACGACGACGAGCTCGGCATGTTCAAGGGGCTGCCTGATCTCATCTTCTTCCGCACCCTCGACATGGCGCGGCGGCACTTCGATCCCGACACCGTGGTGGAGCGCCGGGGCGACGCCACCACCGACGACGCCCTGGCCTGGCTGGCCCAGCAGGAGCAGCCCTGGTTCCTGTGGCTGCACCTGTTCGACCCCCACGGCCCCTACGAGCCGCCCTCACCCTACGACAGCGCCTACTACGAGGGCGATCCCCGGGATCCGGACGCCACGCCCGTGGTGGAGCTGCACGACGTGGCGCCCTACCTGCACCAGAGCCTGCGCGGGGTCACCGACAGCGACTGGATCGTGGCCCAGTACGACGGTGAGATCTCCTTCGCCGACCAGCAGCTGGCGCGCGTGCTGGCCCTGGTGGATCAGAAGGGCTGGGAGAACTTCACGGTGGTGGTGGTCAACGGTGACCACGGCGAGGCCCTGGGTGAGCACGACCTGTGGTTCGACCACGGCGACGATCTCTACGATCCTTCCACCCACGTGCCCCTGGCCATCCGCCTGCCCCACGGCGAGCTGGCGGGTGAGCGCGTCATCGATCCGGTGGAGCTGGTGGACCTGGCGCCCACCATGCTCGACCTGCTGGGGCTCTCCGCTCCCGACTCCATGGAAGGCCGCAGCCTGCGTGACACCATGCAGAGCACCGGGCACCGCATGCAGGCCCGCGGCCTGTGCTTCGATCGGCCGGCCAACGTGGCCGCCCGCGAGCAGGGGCTGCTGGACAAGCCCACCTGGCGCCTGGCCAGCCTGCGAGCGCGCGAGAGCCTCTACGTGCACCGCGAGTCTCCGGAGCACCCCGACGAGTACTACGACATGACCGTCGATCCTGCGCAGTCCACCGACCAGCTGGAGATCCAGCTGCAGGACCCGCAGGGCGCGCAGCTCATGGGCCTGCTGCAGAAGCAGGCGGCGGATCTCGCTGGCGGCATGGCCAGCGAGCTGGTGGAGCGCTCCAACGCTGAGACCAGCGACGAGATGACCGACGCGCTCCGAGCGCTGGGCTACCTCGACTAGGAGCCAGCGCCCTTGATCTTCGCCGAGTCCCCCCTGCGCGATGCCTACCGTCTGGCGGTGTGGGGTCCCTACCGGCAGCTGCTGGGTCACGTCCCCTGTGGCTGGGAGCTGGGTGGGAACCGGCGCCTGGGCCGGCTGGTGGCGCACCTGTCGGCGGGCAGCCGCCAGCGCATGGTGCAGAACCTCGGGCGCGCCTTCCCCGGGCGCGGCGATCTCGATGAGCTGGCGCGGCAGGCCTTCGGCAACCACTTCCAGCACCAGTACCTGCCCGTGAGCTTCCCGCGCATCCACGAGGCGAACGCTCATCGCTACCTGCGCATCGAGGGCCTGCATCACGTGGACCAGGCGCTGCAGCAGGGGTGCGGCGTCGTGCTCATGCACCCCCACATGGGTCCCGTCCAGCTGCCGCTGCACATCATGGGTGTGCTGGGCTACCCGGTGCACCAGGTGGGCGGTGGCGTGGTCACCGGGCTGAGCCGGGTAGGCGAGTGGGCGGCGGCCACTCGGCGCTCCCTCGAGGCCACCATGCCGGTGACCGTGCACGACGGCAAGGGCTACCTGCGGCCCGTGCTGCGGGCCTTGCAGCAGGGCGGCGTGGTCATGGCCACCTGTGACGGCACCGGCGGCGGCCAGGAGCTGGGCCGGAGGGTGGTGGGCGCCGTCTGCGGCCAGCCCATGAAGCTGCCCGTCAGCGCCCTGTGGCTGGCGCTCAAGTCCGGCGCGCCCCTTTTGCCCCTCTGCACCCATCGCAGCAGCCACGGCCGCCCCCGGCACCTCACCGAGATCGGCCCGCCCCTGGACCTGCGGCGCGACCTGCCGCTGCGGGCGGGTATCGAGCAAGGTGCCGCCCTGGTGGCGGGTTTCCTGGATCGCGCGCTCACGGAACACCCGGGCGACTGGCATTTCTGGGACCACTTCGAGCCTGGTCGCTTCTTGATCGCATCCCAACAGGAGCTCTCGTGACCCAGTCCGCATCGCAATCATCCTCTGCCCTATTGGCCGGTGCGGCCCTCGGGGGTCTCGCGGCGCTGCTGCCGGTGCTGTGGGTCCAGCTGCAGAATCCCTGGTTCCTCGACCGGCCTGGCCTCTACCTGCTGCTGGTGGTGCTGCCCCTGGGGCTGGCCGGCGCTGTGCTGGGGCTGCTGCTCCGGCGCTGGCTCGGGCGCCTGCCCCTGGGGCTGGCGGCGGCGGCCTGCCTGCTCTGCGGGCTGTCCGGCCCCGCCGCGGGCTGGCTGTGGCCCCGCCCCGGTCCCGTCTCGGAGCTGCAGCTGCTGGTGGTGGGCATCGACGGCGCCACCTTCGAGCTCATCGACGGCTTCGGCGATGCGCTCCCCGAGATCCAGGCGCTGCGCGAGCGGGGGATCTCGGCAGATCTCCAGGCTGCCGAGCCCATGTTCTCGCCGCTGCTGTGGACCACCATGTCCACCGGCAAGACCCCGGAGCAGCACGGCGTGCACGGCTTCAACGTGCACTCCGACAGCTGCCGGTCAGCGCGCTGGTGGGAGATCATGGACGAGGCCGGGCTGAGCACCGCTGTGTACAAGTGGCTGGTCACCTACCCGCCGCAGCAGATTGGCCTGTTCCAGGTGCCCGCCTGGCTCGCTCCGGGTCCCGAGACCTGGCCAGCCGAGCTCTCCTTCGTCAAGGAGATCGAGCTCTCACGGCGCCTCAAGCGCCGCCAGGTGGTGGCCACCCGCGGCAACCTGGCCCTGGCGCTGGACGGTGTGCAGCACGGCTTCCGCTTCGGCACCCTGGTGGCCGCCGGGCGCTTCATGCTGGCGGAGAAGCTGCAGGGGCCCTCCCCCGAGCGGGCCCACCGCGACGGCCAGCTGCTGCGCGTGCTCATGGACCGCGACGTCTTCATCTGGCTGCTGCACCGGGACCGGCCCCAGGTGGCCAGCTTCACCGACTACGCCACGGATGCCATCGGCCACCGCTTCTGGCAGTTCTTCGAGCCCGAGCTCTTCGGCGAGGTCGCGCCGGAGAAGATCGCCCGCTGGGGCGACAGCATCGAGACCGCCTACCGGCAGGCCGACGCGCTGCTGGGCGAGCTGCAGCAGCAGCTGGGCCCCGAGGCCCGCATCGTGGTGGTGAGCGACCACGGCTTCGAGGCGCTGCCTGCCGAAGACTCCGGGGCCTTCTTCGCGCCGCGCACCGAGCGGCTGCGGGCCCTGGTGGAGCAGCGCGTGGGGCCCGCGGAGCTGGTGAAGCTGGGGCACAAGGTGGTGGTCACGGTGCTCGAGGACGATCCAGCGCTGGCGCTGGAGCGGCTCGTGACCCTGCTTCAAGGCCTCGACCAGGCCTCCACCGGGCAGCCCTTCTACCGCTGGGAGCCCGTGGAGGACGATCCGCGCTCCCTGGGGCTCACCCTGCGGGACGAGCACGTCACCCGCCAGCGGCTCGAGACCGACACCGTGGCTGGGCTCGCCCTGGGCGAGTTCGTCAACCTCACCGAGGCCTACACCGGCATGCACGCCCGCGACGGTGTGCTCATGGCTGCCGGACCGGGCATCTGCGGTGGCCTCGCCCTGGACCCGCTCACCCACCTGGACGTCACCCCCATCGTGCTGGCCATGGCGAGCCTGCCCGCCGCCCAGGACATGCTGGGCCGTGTCCCCGACGAGCTGTTCTGCCAGCCCCCCGCGTTGGTGGAAGGCCCCGCCAGCTACGACCACCTGGTCAGCCAGCGCAAGGTGGGCGCCGGTCAGCAGGGCGTCAACGAGGACCAGCTGCGGGCGCTGGGGTACATCGAATAGGAGTAGGAACCAGGTTGATATGATTACGTTTTTTGCAAGCAAAAACGTAATCATATCAACCTGGTTCCTGTTCATCGAAGACCCCACCGCTGATCCAGGATAGGCTGCCGCCAGCGCCACCCCGTGCCCCTCGCCGCCCCGGAGCCCGCATGACTCGCCTGTCCAGCTGGTGGTCCCTGCTGTTCGCGATCCTGCTGCTGGCCGCCCCGCGCTCCGCCCCCGCGGAGCGAGCCGCAGGCGGCGACTGGGACGTGGTCGTCATCGGCGGCGGCATGGGCGGTCTCTCGGCGGGAGCGCTGCTGTCCAGCTACGGCTTCCGCGTCCTGCTGCTGGAGCAGCACCACAAGGTGGGGGGCTGCACCACCTCTTTCTCGCGCGGCGACTACAGCTTCGACGCCGCGCTGCACGAGATGACTGGCGGGGCCCCCGGCTCGCCGCTGGGCGATCTGCTGCACGAGGCGGGCGTGGCCGACAAGATCGAGCTCATCCACATCCCCGAGTTCTACCGCTCTATCTATCCGGGCGTCGATTTCACCATGCCCGCCGAGCTCGAGGCCGCCCAGGAGGCCCTGTGTGAGCGCTGGCCGGCGGAGTGCTCCGGGATCCGCTCCTTCCACGCTGAGATGGCCGAGGTGGCCCTGCAGAGCTCGGAGCTGAGCGGGCTGCAGCGCCGCAGCAGCCTGTCCAAGCTGTTGGTTCCCCTGCAGCAGCCCGCCGTGGTGCGCAACCTGGGGGCCACGGTGCGCGAGGTCATGGATCGCCACGTCCGCGACGAGTCCCTCAAGGCGGTGCTGAGCCAGGCCTGGATCTACTATGGCCCGCCCCCCCAGGAGCTGTGGAGCATCCTGTTCCTGGCTGCCAACCACGGCTACCTCACCCACGGCCCCTACCACGTGCGCGGCTCGTCCCAGGCGCTGGCTGACGCCTACGCCGAGCGCATCGTGGAGCTGGGCGGCGAGGTGCGCACGGGAGCGCGCGTGGCCTCCATCGAGGTGGAGCATCGGCGGGTCAAGGGCGTCACCACCGAAACCGGAGAGCGCTTCGGCGCGCGCTACGTGGTGTCCAACGCCGATCCCTACCAGACCTTCCAGAAGCTCATCGCCGCAGAGCACAGGCCCCCAGGGATCGAGCGCAAGCTGGAGCGCATGGAGCCGTCAAACGGCCTGGTAGGCGTCTACCTGGGGCTGGACGTGGAGCCCGCCCACTGGGACATCCACGAGCACGAGATCTTCTACAACACCACCCTGGACGCCGAGAAAGCGTACCGCAGCATGATGGAGGCCGACTACGAAGACGCCTCCATCTCCATCACGCTCTACAGCAACCTGGGCGACTCCTTCTACGCGCCTGAGGGTGGCAGTGTCGTGGTGGTCCATTCCTACGCCGACTTCGACAACTGGCCCGCCGAGCGCCAGGCCTACCAGGCGGAGAAGGAGCGGGTGGCCGCCCGCCTCATGGCCCTCGCGGAGCGCGTCATGCCGGGGCTCTCTCGCCACGTGGTGGTCAAGGAGATCGCCACCCCCCGCACCCTGCAGACCTACGGCATGCAGGCCGAGGGCACGCCCTACGGCTTCGACGCGGTGCCCAGCCAGGGCCAGGCGCTGCCCAACCACACCTCCATCGAGGGGCTGTTCCTCGCTGGCGCCTGGACCAGCCCGGGCCATGGAGTGACCACGGCCCAGCTGTCGGGGCGCGAGGCCGCGCGGCAGGTGTTGGAGAGCGAGCGGGACTGGGGGCTCATCGATCACTCTACGCTGCTGGCCATCCTGGAGCACGTGCCGGTAGACGCGGTGCGCTACGCGGTGGACCAGGCCGAGGAGCTGCTCAGCTTCAACCAGGACGCCGACCTCGACGCTCGCCTGGCCATGGACCCCGACGCCATGGTCATGGACGCCACCACGGGCGCCACCTCCCGCTACCTGCCCGTGGTCTTCGACGGCCACGAGCGGCACTCCGCCCAACACGGGGTGCCCTGCGGCGGCTGCCACCACGAGCTCAGCTTCGGATCACCCGGCCCCATGGCCTGCAGCGGCTGCCACGACAGCCAGGTGGCGGCGGTGGACCTGGCCGAGGCCAGCCACCGGTCCTGCACCGGCTGCCATCGGCAGCTCCACCGCGAGTCCGCTGCCGCCGTGGCCCCGGTGGAGTGCATGGGCTGCCACCAGGAGCGTCGCTGATCGCTGCGGTGTCGGGTCGCATAAGCAGCGTGCCGCCGAGGCTGCTGCGGGAGACCTCTCGTCGACGGCAGCAGCACCCGCCCGCGACGGCCGGAAAACAGGAGAGTGGAGAGCGGAAAACGGAGCTTGGGAGCGATCTCTCGGTGGCGTGGCTGCAGGCGATGGCGGTGATGGCCAGACAACCGCACAACGTTAATCGGTGCGACGGGGTTCAGGCAAGAGGCGTGATCGGGTAATTTTGGGCCTAACGGCCAGAAAATATGACCAAGATCATGTTTTCGAGGCGATCCCCGGGGCAGGGACCTTTCTCGACATTCGCCCTCGGCGTCGTCGTCTGCGGGACTACAGCCTGGAAACGCAAAAAACCCCAGAAAACGCAAAATATCATCGCAGGCCGCCCCGGAGCCCCGCACCCCTCAAGTACCACATGAATGTATCGAAATGTCTATCTGGCATCTACACTGCTTTCGTCGGTGAAAATGGCGTGCTCCGGGTGAACGCGGGTCGCTCGGGGTCGGCGGGATCCATGCGATCTCCGGTGTGCGCCCCAGCTCTCCCGCGAGCGACGGAGTCTTGCATGTCTACCGCCTCTCGCTTCCAGCTCGTGATCGCGGTCATCGCTGCCGGGGTGTTTCTCCCGCGGATGCTGAGGCCAGCATCACCTGCGAAGATGCCCAGCCTGCCGAAGATGAGTGCCTGACCATCTGGCAGGCCCACGCCCTCGGCTACCTGGACATCACCTCCAGCAGCTACTCAGGGGAGCAGGTCAGCTTCGAGAACACGGGCGCCTACGACATCTGCGTCGAAGACCAGGCCCTGTACACCTCTGATCTCACCCAGAGCCTGTTCTTGGACGACGACATCACGGATGCCTCCTGGGTGATCGAGCCCGGGGACGATCTCGAGACCCACTACGGCAGCTGGACCACCGACAACGGCTATTACTCCCCGTATTCTGGAGATCCGGCCTGGTGGTGCGTCGAGTACGGCCAGTACGCCTCGGCTGGCGCCAGCTACGACTACTACGGCGAGCAGATCCCCGACGTGCTCGCCTACTGGATCTCCACCGACACCGACACCGATGGGGATGGAACCAGCGACAAGCAAGACTGGGCCGGCAGCTTCGGCGTCATGGCCAACTACAACATCTGGGTCTACCAGGCCTACTACGGGATCCTCACCGCGGGGAAGACCGCCCAGGCCACCGGCTGCGCCGTCGATGTCACGCTGACCTCCCGCAACATCGGCTACGACGACGCCTCCGGCACCCTCACCGACACCATCCCCGCCGGCTGGACCGCCGGCAGCTTCTCCACAGAGCCCGACACCGAGACCGACAACGGTGACGGCTCCACCACCCTCACCTGGTCCGTGTCCGTCAGCGGCAGCTACGGCGGCGTCGTGCTGGACATGGCGCAGATCAGCTACACCCTCGCACCCGATGTGGTCGCCGATGTTGCCTACCTGGAGCTGGCGGAGGCCAGCGTCTACTACAGCAGCGGCTGTGGCTACGAGACCAGCTACTCGCTGCCCGCCGCGGTGTACGACGTCGACCTGGACTGCGACGGCGACGTCAGCTGCTCGGACGACGAGGTCTGCGACGGTGTCGACAACGATCTCGATGGTGAGATCGACGAGGGCTTCGACAGCGACGGTGACGGCTTCGCGGACTGCCTCGAAGAGTGCCTGGTGGAGGAGAGCTTCTGCTCCGCCGAGGACGGGCTCAACCTGCTGGAGGACGGCAGCGACGCCGTGCTCACCTACGACGGAAACTCGCGCTGGACGGTGGAGATCGACGGCGCCGAGTGGATCTGGGACGAGTACTACGAGACCAACCCGGAGTCGGATGAGATCAACTCCATCTTCCGCAGCTTCTCCGTCCAGCCGGGAGCCTACGACCTGGACGCCACGCTGGAGATCGGCGCGGACAACTCCTACGAGGCATGGCTCAACGGGGTCGAGGTGGCCGAGGACTCCACGGAGACCAACTATTTCGCGCCTTCGGATGTCTGGGACCTGACCAGCGCGGTGGTGGAAGGCACCAACACCATCGAGTGGGAGATCTGGAACTGGGCCCAGTCCGGCGGCAGCGCCTACAGCAACCCCGGCGGCCTGCTGTACTGCGTGGACCTCTCCTACGCCTACGAGATGGATCTAGAGGTCTGCGACGGCGTGGACAACGACTGTGACGGCCTGGTGGACGACGAGGACAGCGACGTCTCCGACCAGGGCAGCTGGTACCTCGACGCGGACGGTGACGGTTTCGGTGATCCCGCGACCGCCGTCACCGCCTGCGATGCACCCGACGGCTACGTGGACGACGCCAGCGACTGCGACGACACGGATGCCGCCATCAACCCCGGCGCCTCGGAGGTATGTGACGGCGCCGACAATGACTGCGACGGCCTGGTGGATGACGACGACAGCGACGTCACCGGCCAGGGCACCTGGTACCTGGACGCCGACGGCGATGCCTACGGCGATTCCAGCGACGCGGTCACCTCCTGCGAGGCGCCCACCGGCTACGTGGACGACTCGAGCGACTGCGACGACGATGACGCAGCCATCAACCCTGCCGCCACCGAGCTCTGCGACGGCACCGACAACGACTGCGACGGCTCGGTGGACGAGGGACACGATTCCGATGGCGACGGCACGGCGGACTGCTTCGACAGCGAGGAGTGTGACTGCCTCGACAACGACGGCGACGGGGTGGTGGACGATGACGATCCCGACGTCAGCGGCCAAGGCACCTGGTACACCGATGCTGACGGCGACGGCTACGGCGACGCCGCCAGCTCGGTGACCGCTTGTGAACAGCCCAGCGGAACGGTCGACGACGACTCCGACTGCGACGACGACGACTCCGCCATCAACCCCGCCGCCGAAGAGGACTGCGACGGCATCGACAACGAC
>CAZEJJ010000054.1:0-40215 GCA_964512185.1 uncultured Enterobacterales bacterium
GTCCCGAGCCCGAGTCCCCCGTCCCGAGCCCCGAGAACTGGCGAAACCCGAGACTAGGAGCCTCCATGTCACGCACGCTGATCTCCTCCGGCTCACCCTACGAGGGGCACTTCGGCTTCTCCCGCGCCGTGCGGGTGGGCGACACCGTGGCCGCAGCGGGCACGGCTCCCATCGCGGGGGATGGCAGCACGGCCTGTCCCGGCGATCCCGCAGGGCAGGCCCGCCGCTGCCTGGACATCATCGAGCAGGCCCTGGCCGCAGCGGGCTGCGGGCTGGAGCAGGTGGTGCGCACGCGCATCATGCTCACCCACATCGAGCACTGGCCGCAGGTGGCCGCGGTGCACGGCGAGCGCTTCGCCGACATCCGCCCCGCCTGCACTGTGGTGCAGGTCACCGGCTTCCTCGACCCGCAGTGGCTGGTGGAATTCGAGGCCGACGCGGTGATCGCACGTTGAATGGTAGGCTTGTCGCACGGAGGTCGAGCCATGGCTCACACCGCGCGCACAGCCCTGTCGGTGCTGGTCCTGGTGATTGCAGCGCTCACCCACGTGGCCACATCGCGGGACATCGACGAAGACTGGCGCTACCCCTGCGATGGCCAGGAAGATTGGGATCCCGCCGATCCCGTCTACCTGCACTTCGCCTATGAGTGGGAGATCGATCCCCACATCCCCGGCCTGCTGGACGGCGTGATCCTGATGGATGGCGACCGCCAGCATGTGCAGCTGGTGGTGGCCACCCACGAAGGCGGCCTGGTGAGCTACTGCCCCGTGGGAGGCCTGGAGCCCGACACCGAGTACACCTGGGAGGTGGGACCCTTCCACGAGAGCCACAACCATGTCCAACCGCCCCGGTGGTTCGCCGAGCGTCCCAGCAGCTTCACCACCGGCTCGAACTGGCCCGAGAACCCGGTCACCTCAACGACGGACTGCGAAAAGCTATCGCTGCACGCCGACATCCAGGCGCTCGAGTTCTGGAACGAGGATCCGTGCTTCATCGACACGGGTGACCGATGATCGCCCTGCTGCTCCTGCTGGCGGCCACGGGCCAGGCCCAGGACAACGCCCCTGGCGGCTACCGGCTCAGTCCCGAAGTGCCGGTGCACAGCGCCGCGCTGCGCCCGGCGCTGGTGGTGGATCCAGCCTGGGCCCACGTGGCCCAGCTCAGCTTCGACGGGCGGGTGTTTCTGGATCCCTGGGCCATCACCCTGCAGCACCCCTGGGTCTTCGCCTGGCGCGGGGACGGCAGCTGGAGCGATGCCGCGCCCGGAGTGGTCCGCCTCGGCGCCTCCCGCGCCATGGGCAAGAAGCCCAACTGGCTCGGGCTGGACTTGACCCTACCCGTGGTCCCCCACGGCATGGCGGCGCGCTCCTGGGGCAGTGTGGCCCAGGAGACGCTCTTCGGTGCGGGCGCCCGGCTGCAGTACGAGCACCTCTGGCCCCTGCAGAGCCCCATCAGCCTGCGCCTCGCCCTGGGGGTGCGGACCTGGAGCGAGTGCGGGCTCCCCGACTCCAACTGCGGCTCCTACAAACCCCCTCTGCTCCCCGACGCGGAGCTCATCGCCGCCCGCTCGTGGATGGTGACCCCTGGCTGGGCCGTGGTCACCGAGCACGAGCTGCTCTTCGATCCCGTCCCCACCAGCTCGCGCCTGATGCTCCGCCGCACACAGCCACTCTCCCAAGGCACCCTGGTGGCCGACCTGGGCCTGCAGGCCCCCTTGACGACCTACGCCGACTACTTCTCCCTGCAGCTGGTGGCCCAGCTGCGCTGGTACCCCGAGGGCATCGAGCTGATGCGCCAGCTCCCACCCGAAGAACCCTGACCTATCCGTACCCCAGCCAGGACAGCACACAGGCCTCGGACCTGTTCGCGTCCTGGTCCACCACCACCACCTCGGCCACCAGGCCCGGCGCGGCCGCGCAATCGACGCCAGTGTAGTCATCGGCGTTGAAGCTGGTGAAGCAGTCGCCCTCGTCGTCGCAGACCAGGGAGAGGAGCAGCAGCTCTGCACCCTCGGCGGTGCTCACGGTGAGCTCTCCCGCCATGGAATCGATGGTGTCGGCCCCCTGGGGATCGTCGGCCTCGAGCTGCACGAGCAGGGAATCGGGCGACGAGGAACCCTCGGAGCACTGCCAGGTACAGGACTCGATGGTGGGCACAACCTGCTCGGGCGCCGTGTCCTCGGGGGCCGTGTCGATGGTGTCATCCGGAGGATCGCTGTCATCCGGTGGGCTCTCCCCCCCGCAGGCCACCGGCAGAGACAGGAGCACGACAGCGAGGATCCCAGGCTTCGAGACAGGTCGTAGAGACATCACATCCACCTCCACGACCATCCTCGCCCGCCGCGTCGAGGCCTGTCAAAGGGCGCCCAGCCCCCGCTCCCAGTCCGGGCCAGCTACGCTCATCCCACGCAGGTCCTGCTCACCGGCTTCGGCACCCTGGGTGAGTCGCGGCCCATGGTGGCCCTGGCCTGGCCCGTGGTCACCTGGCGCGCCTGGCTTCAGTGGTGGTCGACTCCACCACCACAAGCATGACGCTGTCCTCGGCGGACAGGTACAGCTGCACCACCTGGTCGGGCTCGCTCCAGCCATCGGCCAGCAGCAGATCGCCGGCGTAGTCCACGGCCACGAGATCGAGCCAGGCATCCGCGTCCAGGTCGCTGTGCCCGTCGGCGGGCGGCACGAAGAGCAGATCCACGAAGCCGGGCTCAAGCTCGTCCTCGGCGGACTCGGGGCCCTGCTCCATGGCGGCGGAGAGCTCGGCGGCGGTCTGCTCCAGGCTGGCCGTCAGCTCGCTCAGGGCTTCGAACAGGGGCGCCACCGGACCAAGGGCTGAGGCGGCGAGCTGCTCGATGGGCGCGGCCCAGGCCTCTCGCAGGGGCAGGCTCGGATCGATGCCCACCTCCACGCCCAGCTCCAGCAGCACCGAGCTGTCGTCGGCCGGGTCCCGACCGCCGGAGTGCGAAGCCGTCAGCTGGTAGGCGGTCGCGCCGCCCACGTCCTCGCTCAACAGCTGGGCGTCGAAGTCCGGTGCGTCGCGGGTGCCGGCCAGGGCGGGGCTGGCGAGGGTGAACGAGACGAGGGCGGCGAGGGTGCGGGTGAACATGGCTGCTCCAGGAAATCGCGTGCTCGCGAGAGCATGGAGCAAGGGCTGTGCCAGCAGCACCCAAGACGATCCAAGCCCCTCCACAAGCCGGTCTTCGCAGACCCTCACGCCGCCCGGCCGCCGGCCCACCCTCCACAGCAGTGGAGGGCTCACGAAGAGCAGTGCAGGCCCGGTCAGCTCTCGCCGCTGGGCTCCAGCGCGTGCCGCTTCGCGAAGGGAACGCGCGAGAGGGTGAACAGGATCATCAGGCCGACGCCGCCGAACACCTTGAAGGCCACCCAGAAGTCCTCGCCCACCACCCGCCAGGCCAGCTCGTTCAGGCCGGCCATCACGAAGAAGAACAGGGCGAACTGCATGGTGAGCTTGCGCCAGCCCTCTTCGGTGAGCTTCCACATGTCCTCGAGCACGCCCTTGAGCAGCAGGCGGTTGAAGGCGCGGGCCACCAACAGGGCGACGGCGAACAGGCTGTAGAGCACCGTGGGCTTCATCTTGTACAGCGTGTCGTCCCCAAGCAGCAGGCTCACGCCGCCGAAGAGCAGCACCAGGCCGGCCGCCAGCAGTGACAGCAGCGGCAGGCGCCGCACCGCGATGAGGGAGATGACCACCGCGATGGCCGTGGTGACCACGATGGCCTGGATGGCCAGGGTGAGATCCCCCACCTTGTAGGCCAGCAGGAACACACCGAGCGGAACGTACTCGGTGAGGGCCTTGATCCACCTGGGCTCGCGCTTCTTCTTCTTCTTCGGGGTGCTCATGACCCGCCCTCTATCCCGGGACAGGAGGGTTGAGGGCCGGCTCCACCAGGACAGGGAGGCGAGCCTCAATCTCCCGGGGCTGCAGCTCGGGCGCCCTGGACAGCCACCAGCCGATGGTGGAGCCGAAGGCCCCCTCGATGGCCTGCACCGCGAGCTCGTCGGCGTCGTCCCAGTCGCTGCGCGCCAGGTCGGCCCACATGTCGTGCACCAGCTCCAGGTAGAAGTTGCCTCCCCGCTGGCGTCATGTATACTCGCCGGTGACCGGACGAATATTCCAGCGACACGCCACGCGGAGGGAACCTGTGCAGAGGGGTCTGACCATGCTGGAGCTCTGCTGCGTGGTGGCGGTCATCGCCATCGTCACGGCCATGAGCGTGCCCATGTACGATGTGCTGGTCCGACGGGCGCGAGCAGATGAGGCCCGCACGATGCTGCACGCCATCGCCCACGCGGAGCTGCGCCACTACCGTGACCGCGGCGGCTACCTCGCCTGCGACCCGGGCGGCGAGATCCCGGTGCCGCACGGGCGCTTCGCCAACGACGAGCCCTGCTGGCGCGAGCTGGGCGTGCAGCTCACCGGCGAGGTGCGCTACCGCTACTCGGTGGCGCTGGTGGACGACTCCTTTGTGGTCACCGCCCAGGGAGACCTGGATCGCGACGGCTCGGCTTCGCGCTTCACCCTGCACGGACGCGATCTCTCCCTCGAGATCGAGGACGAGCTGGAATGAACCTGCAGGAGCAGGAAGCCTTGCTACTGCGCCAGGTCGCGGGCCTGCGCCGGCGAGGCCTGGACCACCAGCGGGCCCTGCAGCTGGCCAGCGAGAGCCTGCCCCAGGGCCCCCTGCGCGACAGAGTCCAGATCGCCCAGCGAACCCTCAGCGCCGGGGGGTCTCGGGACGACCCGCTGCAGGGCTTGCTGGCCAGCGGCACCAGCTCCGTACAGCAGCTCGACCACGCCGCTGCGGCACTGGAGGCGCGGCTCTGGGCACAGGCCTCGCTACACACCACGAGGCTGTACCTGAGCGTGGCGGTGGCCGGGCCGCTGCTGCTCTGCTGCCTGCTGGCCTGGGCCATCGCCCCCTTCCCCGAAGCTCTCAACGAGCTGCCCGACAGCGGTGGTCCCACGCTGGGCCTCGCCGCGCTGATGCGCTGGGCGGGGGTTCCCCTCGCCGTCACCGCTCTGCTGCTGCTGCAGCGCTTCATCCAGAACCTGGCGCCCGGATTCCGACAGGCCACCCAGGCGGCTGGCCTGCTCGAGATGGCTGCGCAGGATGGTGACGAGCCGCCCGTCGCCCTCATGCCCACCGATGAGCAGTTCTTCCTCGCCCGGCGCGAGAGGATCGGGGCGCGAGCCGCCGCCGCCGAGCTGGCCGAGGAGCTCTCCAGGAGCAGCTCGGAGGCCCTGCTGCTGTTCCGCCGCCTCGCCCCGGTCCTCGGCACCATGCTCGTCATTCCAGCGCTCGCCTGCGCGCTCATCGTGCTGGGTCTCCCCTACTTCGCCTTCCTGGCATCCTCGGGGCTGTACTAGCATGGGCCCACGGCGAATGATGCACCTGCTGCTCGGGCAGGCCCTGGCCAACGGCGAGCCCGCGGACACAGCGCTCCGAGCCCTGCCCACCGAGGCCGCCAGGCAGGCTCTCAGTGCCGCCAACGCTGGCCACCTGGCCCAGGCGCTGGAGCTGGCTGGGATTCCCACCGACCTGGCAGAGCTGACCCAGCGCTGGCCCGCCGCGCTGCACCCGGCGCTCGAACGCCTCACCCGCATCCCCCGCCCGGCGGTCTTCCAGGCACCGCTGCTGCACGAGGCCGGCTACCTCCTCCTGGTGGCCTCTGTCCAGCTCCTCGCGGTGCTCCTGCTCCACGCCAAGGTCCTGCCCGTCGTCACTGAGCTCCCGACAGCGGGGCTCTCGCCGTCCAGCCCCATGCTCCTCGCGGTGGTGCTGGGTGATCTGCTCTTCATGGTGCTGGTGGCCTGCGTCGCCGGCTGGGCGGTCTCTGGCATGTCGCGGGCCTCTTCCCTCGTGGGCTGGGGTCGCTACCTGAGCAGAGCGCGCGAGGCGTCACTGGCCGCCGCTCTGCGCGACAGCGAGGCGCCTACCCAGCTACAGAACAGCTTCGTGCTCTCCTGTGCAGCCCTCCGGGGAACAGGCTTGACCGACCAGGATCTTTCACTGGTCATCCAGCGATCCCTGGTAGAGGCCACCGCCGCGCAGCAGCGCTTCCTGACCGCGGTGCGGCTCGCCGGTTACGGTGTCCTGGTGGGCCTCGCGCTGGCGGTCCTCGCGGGAGTCTACGGAACCATCGCCTCCATGGGTGGCCTGATATGAGCGCGACCGCCCAGGAGCTGAGCGCTCGTCTCCAGCGGCTGCACGCCAACGGGCATCCCGTCGGCCTGCCCAGCTCGAAGGCCGAGGCCTTCGTCCGCGATCTGTCGGCCGGCGCGCCCCTGGAGCAGGCCGCCGAGCGCGTTGGGCTCGATCCCAGGCTGGCACGCTCCGTCACCATCGCAGGGGTGACCCAGCTGCCCACCGTGCTCGACGGACTGCTGGGCACCGCCGCAGCCTCGCTGACACACGCACGCGCCCTGCGCACCGCGGCCACCTACCCCCTGGTGCTGGCTCTCTCCATCGCCGTCACCGGAGCCGTCGTCTTCGGCACCGTGGGGCCAGCGCTGTCCATGCTGCCGCTGGGCGCGCCCACCGCCACGAGCACCCCCCTGCTGGTGGCCCTGGTCATCACCATCGGGCTGCTGGCGGCGTTGTCCCTCGTGGTGCTCTCACGCGTCCCCATCCCACAATTCTCTCATGGCTGGCAGCGGATCGAAGGTCTGGCGTTCCTGGAGTGCCTGCAGGTCCTCGACGAAGCCGGGGCGACACTGCCGCGGGCCCTGCGAGCAGCCAGCTGCTGGTGTTCCGGCTCCGCTACCCGGCGCAGCGAAGCGCTGGCGCGAGCCATGGAGGCGGGTGGCACCCCGCCCGGCCTGGCACCCCTGTTCGACCCCTTCGAGGTCTCCCTGCTGATGTCGGCGGCCTCGACCGGCGCGCTGCCCGAGGCCCTGTCAGCCCTGGTGACGCACCGCCGCCTGGCCCTGGAGCGCGAGCTCCCCGCACAGATCATGCGCATCCACGCCGCCGCGATGGCGCTGTCCGGGCTCTCCCTGGTGGTGGTCGCGGGTGCCTTCTTCTACACCTACTACGGCAGCCTGGCAGGCTGAGGTCAGCGCCCATGCCCCAGGAAGGACTCCAGCTCCGCACGGGATGGCTCGGTAGCGAGTTCGTGCCATTCGACGAGATGAAGTCCTTGGCAGGCGGCGTGGTCACGCTGGAATCCGGGCGCAGCTGTGCCATTCCCCCGCTCCAGATCCCCAGCGCTGCCGCCGCCCTGGCACCGCCACAGCCCAGCGCGAGCCTGGAGGCCGACGCCGCCGCGCTGGGCAGCTACGCCAGCGGCGACTGGTCCCCCGCGCGCGCCGCGCGCACCCTGCTGGCCATGGCCACCGCCTCGGGCGCCAGCGATGTGCACCTGGTGGCAGAGGGCGCGGGCTTCGTCAGCCAGCTGCGCATCGCGGGTGAGCTGCGCGATTTCATGACGCTCCCCCAGGCCACGGGCCTGCGCCTCATCGCAGCCCTCAAGCACCTGGCCGGCTGCCTGCCCTACCGCTCCGACGTGGTGCAGGAGGGGCGCATCCCGCGCCAGGGCGTCACCGCCGATGCGCGCGCCGCGTTCATGCCCACAGCCCTGGGAGAACGTGCCGCAGTGCGCCTCTTCGGGCGGCTGCTGCAGCTGGACCAGCTCGGTCTGGAGCCCCACCTGCTCGAGCGCGTCGAGGCCCTGCTCGGGCAGCGCACGGGGCTGCTGCTGGTGGCGGGCCCCTCGGGCGGGGGCAAGACCACCACCATCTACGCCGCCCTGGCCCACCTGGCTGGTCGCCGCGGTGATGCCCACCTCAGCCTCGAAGATCCCGTGGAGCAGCGGCTGCGCCTGGCGGGCATCCCAGTCGACCAGGTGGAGCTCTGCCCCGAGCGGGGTCTCACCGCCGAGGCGGCGCTGGTGGGGGCGCTGCGCCAGGACGTGGACGTGCTCGCGGTGGGCGAGATCCGGACGGCGCCCCAGGCCGCCCTGGCGCTCGAGGCCGCCCACACCGGCCGCCTGGTTCTGGCCGGGCTGCATGCCGGCTCCCCGCAAGAAGCCGTACAGCGCATGCTCGATCTGGAGGTGGAGCGCAGGGTGCTGGAGGCCACGCTGCTGGGCGTGCTGCATCAGCGGCTGATGGCCCGAGCCTGCCCCGACTGCAGCGGCACCGGCTGCGACCGCTGCGGTGGCGTGGGCCGCGTCCGCATCCCCGTAGCGGAGCTGTTCGAGCCCAAGGAGGTCCGCTGATGCGCACGAGCGGCTACACGCTGGTGGAGCTGATGATCACCGTGGCCATCATCGGGATCAGCGCGGCCATCATCGGCGGAGCCGCACAGCAGGCGCGGCTGACCGGCCTGGTCGAGCTGCAGCGGGAGCGCGCGCTGCTCCTGCTGGAGTACCACGCGCGCTGCGCAGCCGAGGGCCGCGCGACCGACCCCCAGGTCGTGGAGAGGCTCGTGGAGTCGCTGCCCGACACCCAGGTCCACGCGCAAGCCGAGCGCGGTCTCACCACGCTGACCGTGCAGTGGCGACCTCCGCTCGGCCTGCCCCAACGACGCTCTCTCGCGGTCTTCACGGGGGAGGCTGCCCCATGAAGCGAGGCGGATTCACCGCGGTAGAGCTGGCCACCAACCTGACCGTCGTGGCTATCCTGATCCCCCTGCTGTACGCCGGCGCCCGGTCGGTGCAGGACAACCATGCCCTGGGGCTGTGGCACCTCCAGACCGCCGACGAGCTGCGCAGCCTCACCGAGGAGCTACGGCTGGACGCGCAGAGCGGCGCCGCCCTGGAAGGCGAGGAGGTGGCGTGGAGCCGTGGCGACTGCACGGTTCGCTACCGAGTGGACCCACGCCGCGTGCTCAGGCGGGAGGCCCCCGAGGCCTGCGGGGGCAGCCGTGGGCTGGCCACCAACGTAGACCAGCTTCGCCGCGTGGTGGGGGGCGTGGAGATCGAGTTCGCCCGCAGGCTCCGACCCACCAACGAGCAGCACACCACGGTCTTCATCCCCCTGGGAACGCCATGAGCCGCCGCGGCCACAGCCTCATGCTGATCCTCATCGTGCTGGCCATGTCTGCCGCTGCCGGCACCATCTTCATGACCCGCCTCTCCGGCGAGCAGCACGGCTGGCACGAACAAGAGGTCCGCTCCCAGGCCCTGTGGCTCGCCCGCAGCGCCCTGGCCGCCGGCGTCTCCGGTCAGCGGCAGGTCACCACTCCTCTGGGTCCCGCCACGGTGGTGGTCGAGCGGCGGGGCGGCCGCAGCACGGCACAGGTCGCCCTGCAGGGCGGCCGGGCCAGCGTCCAGAGCGAGCCCTACCGCGAGCGCTACCGGACGGAGCTCTAGGAGCGCTCGGGAAAGAGGCAGCAAGCCTGCCGCCGGTTCATGTGGCAGCGAGAGCCTCCAGGGCCGCAGCGACAATGCGAAGCATTGGGGCGGAAGCCGCCGCCGCAGGCGGTGGACCGTACGGACGGGTTCTGCGCAGTAGCGACCGGCGGAGGCGTGTTTTCAACGCGTACGCAGTGACGTTGACAGCTACGTCCGTGTCGTGCGCTGCAAGCAGGGCGCGTCACGTGTGTAGCAGCAGCAGGCACTGGTGGGTCGCAGCAGACATGAGCTCTCCCGAGGGCTCCTGGGAGGAGCCTGCTGGCGCGCCCACCTGGCGGTAGCACTGCTCGCCGGTCACCGGACTCCAGGCGATCAGAGCCTATCCGCCAGCGCCTGGGGAAACAGCTCCACCAGCAGGCCGTGCAGCTGCTCGGCGTCGCTGCGCAGCAGGTTCTCCTGGTGCCCCAGGTCGATGCGCAGCTGCTCGTAGGCGCCCCGCTCCTCGCGCGCGCTCAGGGCCACCTGATCACAGCGCGGGGAGCCGTCACCCCAGTAGCGCCCGTAGCTGCACTTCTGCACCTGGTGAGCCTCGATGGCGGCCCGGGCCTGGGCGAGCAGCGCGGCCACAGCGCCGCCGGCCTGTCCGCCGAAGGACGAGGGCGACTCCAGCAGCGACTCCAGCGAGGGGCCGTCCACCGAGAAGCTGCTCTGCTCGATGCTGTGGTGCAGCGACGGCGACAGCAGGATGCGCGAGGTGACGGTGCCGCCGGAGAAGCGCACCGCCGCCAGCTCCCAGAACGCGACGCTCTGGTCCTCGGCGTCGAGCCGCAGCGTCAGGGCCATGCCCCAGTCTTCGCCGACGGCCACCCGTCCGGAGTCCACCACGATGCGATCCAGCTCGCCCCGCTCGTCCACCACCGCGGCCAGCCCGCGCCAGGCGGCCCCTGGAAGCTCGGCGCGGGCCACCCCGCCCGTCCAGCAGTCGTCTTCGGGCACCGCGGCGCTGCACCACCACTGCTCCACCAGCAAATCGGAGTAGGTCGGGGGCGGGCTCTGCCAGCCCCTGGCTGCGGCCCGATGCTCCCGCCACAGCTCCACCAGCAGCGCCTCGGCCTCGTCGCTGGGGTAGCCCAGCAGCTCCCAGTGCTGCGGCAGCGCGGCGGGCGCGTGGGCGCAGGAGAGGGCGAGCAGCGACAGGAGCATTGCCCCAGTCTATCCCCGGACCCGAGCGAGCTCACTCGGCGGCGTTGGATTCCCCGGGCGTGGGCTCCTCCTCGAAGATCCAGGTCAGCTCACCGTCGGGCACGCGCGCCGCGGAGACGCCCTGGTCCTGGTAGGCATAGCCGACGGTGTTCACCGCCATGTCGTCCGCGTCGAGCAGGGTGATGGTGCCCTGGTGGCGCTCGATGCGGAACGGCGCGTGGAGCTCTCCGTCGCCCTCACCCTCTTCCTCGTCGCAGATCACCACCGCGAATCCGGCTGGCTCGATCACCAGGTCATCGGGAAAGGTGAACACCTCCTGCGGGTTCGAGTCCTCGCAGGCCAGCCGCATACCCGCCATGGCCACCGGCTCGGCGGAGCGGTTGTAGATCTCGATCCAGTCGGAGCTGGGCGGGTCGTAGGCCAGAAACTCGTTCACCAGGACCGCCAGGCTGTCCCAGGAGGGTCCCTCCTCGTCCTCCACCGTGGGCCGGTCGCCGGTGTCGTGGGGCAGCACGAAGCTCGATGGCTCCTCGCAGGCAGAGGCCAGCAGGGCGAAAACGAAGGCGGCGCGGCGTACCAGCATGGAATCCCTCCCGAGAGTGGATCTTGTCTTTCCACCAGGGGATACCGACGGGCGTGCGGATCCGTGACCGCTCCCGTCTCGAATCGCTGGATGGTGCACCGAGGCCGTGGCCGCCTGGCTCGTTCTGTCGCCTGCTGCTGGAGCAGCGGCAGCAGTCAGGGGGCCAGGCCGTCGAGGATCTCGCGGATGTCGGCGATGGCGCCCATGGCGGAGTCCTTGTCGGGGGCGTACAGCGCGGTGGAGTCCCAGCCGCTGCCGTAGCACCAGTCGTAGCTGCCATCGATGCACTCGCGCTCCACGATGTCCACCTGCAGGGTGACGCCGATGGGGCTGTTGCGCAGCAGCCAGGAGGCTCGCAGATCGCCGGTCGAGGCCACCACCCCATCGATCTCCGCGGCGCTGAGCAGGGCCTCCACGGCGGTGCTCTCCAGCACCTCGTCCTCGCTCACGGTGGGAAACAGCGCCGCGGCCTGCTCGGCCGGCTCGCCGTCGAGGAAGGTGGGCACCTGGATGCCCGAGATGCCCACCTGCCAGGCCCGGCCCGAAGGGCAGGTCTCCAGCGGGCCGATGTACTCGCTGCCCGACTCGAAGGCGCAGTTGGAGTACACGATGGGATTGTCCAGGAAGAGCACGCCCTCTTTGAGTGACCACCACGCCACGATGGCGGCCACGTCCAGCCGCTCGTCACGGCCGCCGGCCAGGGCGGGCACCAGCTCGCGGCCGAAGTACTCCAGCCAGCCGCAGGCGGGCTCGGCCACCGAGTGCCCGCTGACCATCGGCCCGGAGCAGTCCAGCGACGGATCGTCGCAGACACTCTCGATGTCCAGGGTGTAGGTGCTGTCTTGCGGCTGGAAGTCCACGAAGCCCGAGTCGATGGCGCCCCAGCCCGTGACGTAGACGTACAGGCCGATGTTGGTGTCCGAGGTGACGGAGACCTGGGCCTCACCACCACCCCGGCCGCTCTGCAAGACGTCTACCTCGAGCCCATCGGTCACCGCGCCGATCTCGCCGTCAGAGATGGTGCTGCCATCAACGCGGGCGATCACCAGCGCCGGCTGCCAGGAGCCCGCGGTGCGGGTGAGCTGGATTCGGGTCTCGGCTCCGGCCTGCGCCGAGGAGCTGTAGCGGTGCACGTTGTAGCTGCCGCTGGAGAAGTCCTCTTCCTCGGAGGCCGAGTGGCACAGCTGCACAGGCAGCTCGGTCTCCCAGCACACCCCGTCGCCGCAGGGGTCCAGCTGGTCAGGATCGGGAGCGACGGTGTCGGTGTCGGTGTCGGTGTCGGCGTCGGCTTCGGTGTCGCCCGGCCTGGAGTCGTGGTGGCGGGTCGGGTCGTTGGTGCTGCTGCAGCCGACGACGAACAACAGCGGGAGGCAGCGGATCACGGGACCACCGGCGCCGGACCCCGCAGGGAGGCCACGTGGGCGTAGAGATCGAGCTGTTGCCGCTTCGAGAGCTGGGCGGCACCCGGCATGGAGCCCGGGATGCCCTGGGCGACCAGGTGGATCCGGCCCGCGTCGGTGAGGTACCGGGCGCGCACGGGGTGGCTCAGATCGGCAGGGGGCGGCTGCGATCCGGTGGCAGCCGGGCCGTCGCCGCGGCCCCGCGGCCCGTGGCAGGAGGCGCAGAGATCGCCATACAGGCTCTCGCCCGCCGAAGGATTCGCCTGGGCCAGGGCCTCCACTGGCTGGAAGTAGGCCTCGCCCAGGGCACGCTTTCCTTGGAGCATCCACTCGCCGTAGCGTTCGAGGTCCGCCTGGAGGGGAGCATAGGGCAGGGGTACCAGGTTCATGCCGCAGCTGGGACAGTCGCCGAAGTGGGGCAGCCGTCGGTCCGGGTGCATGCCGCAGGTGAAGGTCTGGACCGCATCGTCCACCGGCGCATTCTGCACGCTCACGGGTGCCCGGGGAGCGCAAGCCGCCAGTGCAAGGATGAGCAGCAGAGAGCCGTTCACACAGGCCTCCTGTGGACAGATCGAGAGTAACCTGCAGCCGGCTGGAGCGAATATGGCTCGGAACGGGCCGACCTGCGCCTGACCGTGAGGTGCTGAGGCGTCGGTCGCCCGCGGCGCCGGCCACCCTCTACCAGTACCCCTCCGCCCGCATCAGCCGCAGGCGTAGCAGGCGATCCCCGTCGAACAACCGCGGAGGAGGAGCCCCCGGACCGGTGCGACGCTGGATGAGCACCTGCTCCAACTCCAAGGCGAGCTCGGGCTGGTCGGCCACCAGGTCGTGGACCTGGAGCGGGTCGGCGCGCACATCGTGCAGCGAGAAGCCACCCAGCAGGCCCGGACAGAGCAGCACCTCGGTCAGGTAGGGATCCAGCGAGGTCATGTTGTGCACCATGGCACGCATGCTCAGCAGGTGGTCTCCCCGCCGCAGAGCGAGCATGTCGCCATACTCCACGTAGGCTGTCTCGGACTCCAGGTCCTCGCGCAGCGTGGGGTCCAGCAGATCCTGGCCGGCCAGGCCGTGGGGAGGCACCACCCCCGCCAGCGCCAGCAGGGTCGGCATCAGATCCACCAGCTCCGTGGGCTGCTCCAGCACCACGGGAGGGCCACCGCCAGGTCCCACCACAGCCAGGGGCACATGCACCGTGCGATCCAGGACCCGGTCGCTCCACACCACGCGCCCCGGGTTCGACTCGGTTCCCCCCAGCTCCGCGATGGAGATCCCGTGCAGGCCCGCCAGGAACAGGTAGCGCTCGCGCTCGCCCGGCAGGCCAGCCAGCAGGCCGCTGACGCGCTCTCCCACCAGGGCGGCTTCGCTTCGATGCAGCAGCCGCAGCTCCTCCCCCTGGCGCTCCACGTGCAGGCTGGGCGCCGAGCCCAGGTCCCAACCGCTGGACAGCGCGCGCTGCTGCCCCTGCAGTGACTCGCAGGCGGGGCGCCTGGGCAGCAGGCGACCATCGTCGGCCCCGCGGCCTCTTCCGCTGCGACCACTTCCCGAGAGAAAAGCCATCTCACCGGACGTCTCTCCGGCCGCCTCCAGGCCCACCGCCGTCAACAGATCGGGTCGGCCGGCCAGGTCCAGCTGGGACAGCTGCAGCACCAGCAGGCGGGGACCGCCTTCCGCTGCGACCCACCACGCCCCCAGCTGATCCTGCAGGGTCTGCCAGGAGACCACCCCCTCGACGCTGGTGGACTCCAGGGCCTCGCTGTGCTGGAAACCCTCCGCCAGCCCCGGCAGGGGATCCAGGTGGTGGAACAGCGCTGTCCGGTAGCCGTAGTGCGCGAGCACCTCCGGGAGCAGTTCCACCTCGGCAGGTAGCTGGTGGCACCAGGCCTCCTGCAGCTCGGATACCTCGCCGCGCCGCGCGCTACCGCAGAGGGGTACGGCGGATGGGTAGCGACCCGCCAGGAGCGATCCCAGGCTCACCTGGGGATCGGGAGACTGGGCGTAGGCAGCGCTGGTCACCAGCCGCAGCCGCCCCGCGAAGGGCTCCAGAAAGGCCACCTCGGCCGCGCCCTCTCCCGCAGCATCGGCCCGCAGGCCCGACAGCAGCACCAACACCAGGTCGGGAGCCTGTTCGCCCGGTGGGGCGGCGCTCTGCAGGGCGGGGGTAGGGATCGCCTGGTGGGGGGCCGGGTCAGCGTGCCCGGGATCTCCAGCAGGCAGGCAGCCGCCCAGGGCTGGAACCACCCAGCACAGGAAGGTCGAGAGGGCCTGCCAGCGCCCGAACCCCACGCGTACACCTCAGCGAACTGGATTGAGCCCGGTTTCGTGGACATCCTAACGCTATCGGCAGGGGGTCCACGAGGTCGAAGAAGAGGCCGCGCGGCCCAGACACGCCACAGGCTGGCGCTCCCCGTTCAGTGCAGCCCGGAGCGGAAGCGCTGGCAACCATCTTCGAAGCCGGCCATCCAGGCAGATCCGGATCCTGCGGCCGCGGCTTCGCGATCCCGGTCGCAGCCCAGCCAACGGGCCCGACCCCATCCCGTCCCGTAGTCCCAGCCCTGCCGACCGGCGCAGCTGCCCGCCTGCGGCCGCCGGCCGGGCCCGGGTCCCGCAGAGCCCCGCGATCCCAGCTGCCGCAGGGTCTGCTCGCCGCGCACCTGGCACAGGCCTTCGCGTAAGGGGGGCGAGAGATCCTCCGAGGCCAGCCCCGCCTCCCCCAGATCGCAGGCCGGCCCCGCCGCCCGCAGCAGCGCGGCCGCCAGCTCCCCCAGCCGATCCTCGGCGGCCTGCAGGCCCAGGGCCTGGCTGGACTGCTCCAGGATCTCCTCCGCCACCCTGTGATCGCAGCTCGCGCCCGGTGAGACCAGGTCGCTCACCAGCGGCCCGGCGCAACCGTCGAGCATGGCCCGGCGCTCGCTGCGGCTGCTCGTGAGCGCCAGAGCGCGCCGCGCCTGGGGATCCACCACACCCTCACGGCACAGGTCGCTCCCCAGGGCGAACAGGTGATCCTGCCGGCAGAGGCTGGGCAGCTCCCGGCGGCTCTCCAAAAGCTCCAGCGAACCTGCGACGCCGCTGCTGAACACCGCAGGCCCGCGGGACTCCTCGAACTCCACCACCGTCAGCCCCAGGGCCGGACGCTGCAGCGGACCCCAGGCCTGGCAGCGCAGCCCGAAGCCCACCAACCCCAGGGCCACGGCCGGCAGGAGCAGCGCGAGCCGCCACCGGGATCCCGGGATCCACGCCAGCCCCCCCGCGATGCACAGCCCCAGGATCGGGACCAGGGGCGAGAGGTAGCGCAGGTGGAAGAAGTCGGTCGAACCCACCGAAGCGAGCCACAGATCGAAGCGGAACAGGTAGCCGGCCAACAGACCCACGAGAGCCAGCGGGCCGAACAGAGCGCTGTACGGCAGCGGCGATCCGTCCACCCCTCGTCGGAGCGAGCGGGCCAGGGCCAGCCCCATGCCTGCCAGGGCCAGGGCCCAGGCGGTGTACCACCAGATCGCAGCAAAGAGCGGGGCCCGATCGCCGCTGGAGTGCTCCAGCCACAGCGCGCGCAGCAGGGCATCGCCGCCGAGGTAGGACAGCAGCGCCGTCAACCCGGGGCCCCAGCCCACACCGGCGGTGCGCTCCAGAGTCAACCAGGTGGACCCGTCGTGCAGCAGGGTGTAGGCGATCCAGGGCGAAAAACCCGCCGCGGCGCCGCAGCAGAACAGCAGCAGGCTCCGCAGGGGCCTGGGCCGCCACAACAGCAACAGGGCCAGGGCAGGCAGCGCGTAGGCCGAGGTGTGGCAGAACCAGAGCCCCAGGCCGGCGGCGGCGCCAGCCAGCAACAGACGCAGGCTCTCCGAGCGCACGCGAGCTGTCCAGACCAGCAGCAGCGCCGCCGCGAGGGGGAAGAAGCTGGACTCAGCGTGGTTGCCCCAGCCGGTGAGCCCGAGCTTGCGGAACAGGGCGGGAGCCCCGAGCGACAGCGCCAGGTAGACGACCGCGCCACGCCCGCCGGCGAGCTTCCACGCCAGGGCGCCGCCCAGGGCCACGATGCCCAGGTGGAAGCCCGCGGGCAGCAGCTTGAAGGCCAGCACGGTGGGCTGCCAGACCTTGAAGACGCCCGCCGCCATCAGGGCCTCGGCGGTGCAGCCACCGCAGAACGACTGATACTGCAGGTTCCAGGTCTGCCCCAGGTGCCCGCAGGCCACCAGGAGTCCGGCCCGGGCATTGAGGCGTTCCTCCCAGTGCATGGCCGCATAGGGGCCCAGCAGCAGATCCGCAGCCGTGGCCAGGCACTCCAGCACCACGAGCCCCACGCAGAGCCAGACCCAGCCGCGCCGGCCGCGCGCCCCGCCTGTCATGGGGGCCCGTCAGCGGATTCCACCGCGGCCGCCAGCTCCTGTGCGCGCTCCCGCCAGGCGCTGTCCGGACCCGCCGCGTCCAGCAGCGCTCGGGCCGCGCCGTGCTCGCCCGCCTGGCGCAGCTGCTCGAAGCGTTGGTCGAGCAACGCGGCGCCGGCCGCGCCTGCGCCGAAGAAGGACGACGACGCGAGGTGCCGCAGCAGGGCTTCCACCGCCGCCTGCTCGCCCGCCAGCTCCATCTCCCGCAGCGCGTCGGCCACGATGATCCTCTGGTCGTCCAGGGTGGGGGAGGGCCGGGAGTAGATCAGGAGCTGATCCGCGAGGGTCCACTCGCCGATCCGGTACAGCTCCTGCGGCGTACGGTCGAGCACATGCCCACCCACCTCCAGGTGGATCAGCCCGTACCCCAGCGCCACCTGCACCAGGCGCCAGCGCTCGGGGGCGCGCTCCGGCAGCAGGTCTCCCCGCGCCGAGAGCACCCGCTCGACGGCGGCGTCCAGCGCGCAGTGATCGTCGGATCGACGATCGGCCAGGTCGCCGCAGACCAGCTCCGGCGCCACCTCCGCCTCGGCCACATGGCGCAGGCTCACACCTAGGGCCTCGGCCCCCACCGAGAGGGCCTCCTCGATGAAGCGCAGGCTGTCGATGCGATCCGAGACGCTCGCCGCCTCGGCCAGGGTGACGAAGCCGATGGCCTCGGCCTGCGCGGGCCGGGCACTGCGCAGCAGGTAGCGACCCGCCACGATGTGGGCCCGCTGCTCCATGCTGGAATCCCCGGCGGCCCAGGCCTGGTAGGCCGCCAGCACGGCGTCCAGGGCTACCGCCTGCCCGAACTCGGAGAGGCAGGAGGCCAGCTGCTCGTGGCTCTCGGCCACCAGCTTGACGTTGTCGATGTTGCGCTGCGTGATCTCCACGAGCAGGGGCTCCAGCTCGTGGCAGGCCCCGCCGCCTCCCTCGGCGCGCAGGGCCTCGATCCTCAAGGCCAGGTACCAGGCCGGCCAGTGGCCGGGATCCTCCGCAGCCAGGCTCCCGAGCACGCCCAGCAACAGGAGGCCCGCGATCACCGCCGCCATGCGCAGCTTGCTGCGCAGGACGGTGGCCACGGGCCCAGGGCGGATGAGCGCGCCGGACTGCGCCAGGGAGGACTCCAGCGCCGATCCCAGCCCGGCGCAGCCGCGGAACAGGGCCCCTTGCACGACGCAGTCCTGATAGCGGCTGCGCTGGTGCCGGACGCCTTCCAGGCAGGCCACGGACAGGTCACAGGTGGACAGCCGCGCATCCTGCAGCCGCAGCCCACGCAGCGTCGCGCCGCGCAGGTCGCACCCGGTCAGGGAGGAGGCGCCCAGACGGCCGCCGACGAGGCTCGCGCCGGCGAGGCTGCAGGCCTCCAGGCTGCTGTGGGCCCAGCGGACGTCCTCCAGCTCGGCTCCGTCCAGGCGGACCTCGCGCCAGGCCGCACTCTTGATCCGGAGCCGGCGCAGGCCCGCCCCGGACAGGTCCAGCTGCTCGGCCACTCCGTCGCCCAGCGTGCACCCGATGAGCGAGGCGCCCCGCAGATCCACTCTCGACAGGTTGGCGCCCTCCAGCGCCACGTCTTCGAGCTGCGCCCCGCGCAGATCGGCAGCCGCCAGGACGGCACCCCGCAGGTCCACCCGGCGCAGCGAGGCGCCGCGGAAGGAGGCGCCCGCCAGATCTGCTCCCCGCAACGCGACCTTGAACAGGTCCGCCCGCGAGAAGTCGGCCCCCGCCAGCGGCTGCTCGGTCAGGTCGACGCCGTGCACCCGCCGCCCCGAGTAGCAAAAGGCCGCTCCGGTGGGCGAGCCGGCGCCGGGCGGCTCAAGGTTGTCATGGGAAGCGGTCACGGCGATCTCGAGCGCGGGCGACGCTGATGCGTAGCCCATGGGCCATCGTAACCGGAGCGGCCTGACCAGCGTCCGCGCCCGCCGGCAGGTGGTAGACTGCACAGCGCCTACAACGCGGGAAGACACGGACTTGGCTGGACCGAGGCTGGCGCTGGACGCGCTCATCGCGATCCCCCTGGGCGCCGGCAGCTTCCAGGGCACCGCCCGCCGCAGCATGGCGACGGCGGTGCTGGTGGTGGTCGGCCTGGCGTTCCTCTGCGCAGTGCTGGCGCGCTCCGCCTGGCTGGGAGACGACTGCTACTTTTCGCTCCGCAGCGCCTACAACCTCGCCCACGGCCACGGCCTGCGCTTCAACGTCGCGGAGCGCGTGCAGGCCTTCACCAACCCGCTGTGGACCCTGCTCTCTGTCCCCATCTTCCTGCTGGGCCTGAACGAGTACCTCGGCATGCTCGCGCTGTCGCTGGCGGTGACCCTGGCCTCGGCGTGGGTCCTGCTGCGGCACCTGGCACCCCACTGGGGCGCGGCGCTGCTCGCCCTGGCCCTGCTCTGTTGCTCCAAGGCCTTCGTGGACTACGGCAGCTCAGGGCTGGAGAGCCCCCTGCTCTACCTGCTCTACCTGGGCTTCCTGGCCCGCTGGACGCGCGACACGCGGCCCGAGGATCATCCCCTCCTGCTGGGCCTGCTGGCGGCGCTGCTGGCCTGCACGCGGCTGGACACCATCCTGCTGGTGGCGCCCCACCTGGCCCTGGTCCTGTACCGGAGGCCCCGCCTGGGCAGCGTGGCCTGGCTGGCGTTGGGCATGCTGCCGCTGCTGGCCTGGGAGTGCTTCGCGCTGGTCTACTACGGCAGCCCGTTCCCCAACACCGCCGTCGCGAAGCTCTCCACCGACAGCCTGGACCGCGGCGAGCTGCTCCATCGTGGCTACTGCTACATCGCGGACACGCTGCCGTGGGACCGCGTCACCCTGCCCATCATCCTCGTGGGCCTGCTGGTGGCCTTCGCCCGGCCCAGGCTGCGGAGCCTGCCCACCGCCCTGGGGGCGCTGGCATACCTGCTCTACGTGATCTGGATCGGTGGGGACTTCATGCTGGGGCGCTTCCTGGTCCTGCCCTTCCTGGCGGCGGTGGTCATCGTGGTCCGCCGGCCCCTGTGGCGCAGGTCCATGGCCTGCCTGCCGGCCGTCGCGCTGGTCCTGGCGGCGGGGCTCTCGGTGCCGGCCTCGCCGCTCCGCACCGACGCCACCTACGCCAACACCGGCGACATGGCCCCCGCCAGCCGGCGCTACGAGGCCATCGACGAGCGCTGGTGGTACTACCGCAGCACCGGCCTGCTGGCGCGGCTGCGCCGGGCGGAGTTCCCCAGGAGGACCGAGATCCGGCAGCCCGACCGGGACACCATCGTGCTGGTGGGGGCGGGCCGCGCGGCCTTCGTCGGCGGACCGCTGATGCACGCCGTGCAGCTCAACGGGCTCTCCGATCCGCTGCTGGCGCGCATGCCGCCCAAGCACGACGGGCAGGAGCGGGCCGGACACGTCATCCGCATCGTGCCCAGCGGCTACCAGGACACGCTCACCTCGGGTGAGAACCGCCTGGAGCACGTCATGGTGGCCAGGCTCTGGAACGACATCCGGATCGTCACCCGAGGACCCCTGTGGTCATCGGAGCGCTGGGCCGCCATGTGGCGCCTCAACACCGGGCACTACGGCCACCTGAGGTGGCGCGAGATCGAGCCCGACGGGCCCTGGTCCTGATGCCGGGGGCGGGGGCCACCGCGGCAAAGCTGGCGGCGCTCAGCCTGCTGGCCGCCTGCTCGCCTGGCGAGGTCACCGAGCAGCCGTCTCCAGCGGGGGCGGAGCCGGCCGCCGAGCAGAGCCAGGTGTCGAAGCCCGAGCTGCTGCAGCAGCTGGGCGCCATCGGCTACGTCAGCGGCGGCCCCGAGCTGTCCCAGGAAAGCGGCGTGCTCCACCGGGAGCCGGGCGCCATGGCCCCCGGCCTGACCCTCTACCTGCCCGCCATGATCCCCGTGGCCTACCTGGTGGACTCCCAGGGCCAGGTGCGGCACAGCTGGCAGGCGTCGTTCGAGGACGTGTTCCCCTCGCACCCGGACTACCCGGACTACCCGGACGGCGAGCCCGACATCCCACACTGGCGCCACGCCGAGGTGCTCCCCGATGGGAGCCTGCTCGCGCTGTGGCACCTGCACGGCTTCTTCAAGCTCGACCGCGACTCGCGCGTGCTGTGGGCCAGGCCGATCCCGGCCCACCACGACTTCCACCTGGCTGACGACGGCACCGCCTGGGTGATGACCCTCGACGCGGCGGTTGTGGAGGACCTGGACTCCCACCTGCTGCGCCTGGACTCCATCGACCACCTGGACGCCGAGGGGGAGCTCCTGAGCCGCGTCCCCCTGTCCGACGCCCTGGAGAACGTGGACTGGCGGGGGCTCCGGGAGGCGTTCTGGCGCCGTGAGGAGCAGCGGGCCACCCACCTGAGGGGGCCGGCACGCCAGGACCCCTTCCACTCCAACTCCATCCACATCCTGGACGAGGACCAGGCCCGGCGCCTGGGCCCGCCCTTCGCCGCCGGCCAGGCGCTGGTGTCGGTGCTGATGCTCGACTCCATCGTCTCGCTGGACCTCTCCGCCGGGCAGACGAGCTGGATACAGACCGGCCCCTTCGCCCTGCAGCACCACGCCCGGCCCACGCCCGAGGGCGGCATCTCCCTGTTCAACAACCACCTGGACCGCGGCCGCTCCAGCGCCCAGATCATCGATCCCCGCACCGGCGAGATCACCTGGGAGTACACGGGCAGCGAGGAGAACCAGCTGCACAGCAGCACCTCCAGCTCCGCCGAGGCGCTGCCCAACGGCAACGTCTTGATCGTGTCCGCGAACCAGGGCCGCATCCTCGAGGTCACGCGCGACCGCCGGGTGGTGTGGGACTTCCTCTCCCCCCACGCCGCCGCGGGCTCGCGCACGCTGGCCGCGTGCATCTTCCACGCCGATCGGGTGCCCCCCGAGAAGCTGGGTTGGCTCGACGAAGGGGGCTGAGGGGCCGCACCAGGCGGCGCCGGCCTCCTGCTCCCGAAGCGAGCCGAGGGCTATCGTCGTAGAGTGGTTCTCGAGGTTTTCACGTACGCCGACGGTCGCGGAAGCACACCGAGAATCGTGGAGCTGCTGGACAGTCCAGCAGGCTACCTACACGGAGATCGCCCGCGCGCACTCGCGAGCCCGCACCTCGAAGAGCCCCGCCAGCTCACCGACCTCCAGCCCGCCCTCACGACATCGCGCCGCGACAGCGGCCGCACCCTGCCCCACCCGCTCGGCGACGATGCGAACTGGAGTTGACCCGGTTTGGTGGACACCCTATCGCTACCGATCAGGAGGTCCCCGATGGCGAAGATGAACCCACGCTATGCTCCCGAGTTCAAGGAGCAGATGGTCGCCCTGGTGCGCTCGGGCCGCAGCCCCGAGTCCCTGGCGCAGGAGTTCCCGCCCTCTACCAAGACCATCCGCGAGTGGGCAAGCAGGCCGACCTGGACGAAGGCCGGCGAGCCTATGGCCTCACCTCGGCCGAGCGCGAGGAGCTGCGCCGACTTCGCCGTGAGAACAAGCGGCAGCGGATAGAGCGGGAGATCCTGGGAAGAGCCGCGGCCTGGTTCGCCAGGGAGAGCGGATCGATCCCGTCGAAGGGTTCCGATTCGTGAAGGCGAACCAAGCCGACTACCCCGTGAAGACGCTGTGCGAGGTGCTGGGCGTGTCCAGGAGCGGCTTCTACGCCTGGCGCGACCGAGAGCCCTCGGCACGTGCCCGAGCGGATGAGAAGCTCGTTGAACGCATCGGGGAGATCAACGATGCCTCTCGGGGCACCTACGGCGTCCCGCGGATCCACGCCGAGCTGCAAGAGGGCGGCATCCACGTCGGCCGCAAGCGGATCGCCAGGCTGATGAAGGCCAATGGCATCCAGGGTGTGAGCCGGCGCAAGGGCTACAAGACGACGAGGAAGGGGCGTGATCGCCACGGCATCCCGGACCTGGTCGAGCGTGACTTCACGGCGACTGCGCCGGACCAGCTCTGGGTTGCCGACATCACCTACGTGCCTACCTGGAGCGGCTTCGTGTTCCTCGCGGTCGTCCTGGACGTGTTCTCGCGCAAGATCGTGGGCCGGTCCATGGCCTCCCACCTGCGGACCGAGCTGGTCCTGGACGCGCTGAACATGGCGATCACCACGCGCGAGCCCGAGGGCGTGGTGCACCACTCCGACCAGGAGCAGGCGACAGAAGAGGTCACCGACAGGCGGCCGCCCCGAATCGTAGCGAGGGCCAGCAGGCGCTCAGCGAGGCCGGCTCTGCGCAGTAGCGGGCGAGGGAGGCGTGCTTTGAGCACGTTGACCGAGAGCGCTGCAAGCAGGGACGGCCGCAGTCGCGACTGCTGGGTCGCAGTAGATTCGGGGTTCTGTCGCCTGCTGCAGGGCTGTCAGTACACCTCCATCGCCTTCGGCAAGCGCTGTGAGCATGCCGGCGTCAGGCCATGGGTAGGCTCCGTGGGCGACTGCTACGACAACGCCATGCGCGAGAGCTTCTTCGCCTCACTCGAGTGCGAGCTCATCGAGCGATCCTCGTTCGAGACCAAGACCCAGGCCAAGATGGAGCTGTTCACGTACATCGAGGGCTTCTACAACCCCCACAGGCGCCACTCCGCCCTGGGCTACCTGTCCCCGGCCGCGCTCGAGCTACAGCACCGCCAGGAGGCTCTCGACGCCCGGAGAGTCGCATGACGGCGTCCAGCAGGTATTCCACAGCTTCGAGCCGTTTTCCGCCGGCTTTCAACAACGATTCTCACCCCCCCGGACCCCCCGGTTTTCCCCTAGACCTGGGTGGTCCTTGTCACGTCGTGCTGCTCTCTACTACTACTACTGGCGATGATGTCCACCAAGGCGGGGTAGCTCCACTGTGTATGGAGGAGGAGAAGGATGGAGGGTGATGGGCGCACAGTGGGGGGGCACAGATGGTACGAACATGGCCTGGTGCGGGTCCCCTCGATGTCTAGCTCCGCCCACGCGGAATAACATGATTTATTGTAGGCATGCTTCCGTTTTTCATGGTAACTCTCTCCCATGATCTACCGTAGCCGCCACAACAAGGTGCTGCTGGACCTGCTTCAACAGTTCCCGGTGGTCGCGATCCTGGGGCCCCGGCAGGTCGGCAAGACAACGCTCGCCCGGCAGGTCACTGAATCCTGGGATGGGCCGTTTCACAACTTCGACCTTGAGGATCCCGACGACCTCGCCCGCCTCGACGAGCCAAAGCTCGCTCTCGGCTCGCTACGCGGCCTGGTGATCCTGGACGAGGTGCAACGCCGGCCCGACCTTTTCCGGATCCTCCGGGTTCTCGCCGATCGTCCCGGCACACCCGCGCGCTTCCTCGTACTCGGGAGCGCCTCGCCGGAACTCCTCAGGCAGTCGTCAGAGACTCTGGCGGGACGGATCGCCTTCCACAGCCTCCCGGGCTTCGCGCTCGACGAGGTTGGCACCGAGGCGCTCGACCGGCTGTGGCTACGAGGCGGCTTCCCCAGGTCGTTCCTCGCGTCCACAGGTGCAGACAGCCTGAGATGGCGACGAGAGTTCATCCGCACCTTCCTCGAGCGCGACCTGCCGCAGCTCGGAAGTCGCGTGCCAGGTACCACCCTGCACCGCTTCTGGGCGATGCTCGCCCACTACCACGGCGACGTGCTCAACCTCGCTGAGCTCGGGCGCGCATTCGCCGTCTCCCACCACACCGTGAGGAGCTACCTCGACCTGCTCACCGCCACCTTCGTGGTCCACCAGCTACCACCGTGGCACGAGAACCTGCGCAAGCGTCAGGTGAAGCGCCCGAAGGTCTACCTCGCCGACACCGGATTGCTGCACGCCCTGCTCAACCTCGAGGATCCCGTCGCGCTCGAGCGTCATCCCAAGATCGGTGCGAGCTGGGAGGGCTTCGCGCTCTCAGAAGTGGTGCGGTGCCTCGACGCACAGCGAGGTGAGTGCTGGTTCTGGGGCACCCACCAGGGCGCTGAGCTGGATCTGCTGGTGACGAGCAAGGGCCGGAGGCTTGGCTTCGAGTTCAAGCGCACCACTGCTCCTCGGCGTACTCGAAGCATGGCGATCGCGTTGGCGGACCTGCAACTGGACGAGCTCGTCGTGGTCCACGCGGGGGAGCACGCCTTCCTGTTGGGTGAGCGGATCCGAGCGGTGCCGTTGGCCGTGATCGCGAAGGAGCTGGCGTAGCACGCTTCGAACACCACGGACCGCAGGAGCGAGCCCCGGCGCCCTCCGAGCATCCGCCAGCACGAAGTCTCTCCAACCCCAGCACGCGGTCCGTAGCGGCAGCCCCAGGGCAGCAATCACCGCCTCATCGTCACCTGCTCCCTGACTGCAGTGCTCTTTACCATTTATGGGCACTACAACATGCCGTTCATCCGCCGAAAGCGAGGCCAGGTCCTCGTCGTTCACAGCCGCCGTGCCCCATCAGGCAAGGTCCAGCAGCAGGAGCTGGCTTCCTTCGCTTCCCCCGAGGAGCTCAGAGCCGTGCTCGAGAGCCAGGCCTGGAAGCCGTGGTGCCAGGCCCTGTCCTGGCGCCACCCCGATCTCTCCTGGGACTGGGCCAGGATCGAGGCCAAGCTACACGACGCCCTCACCGACTGGGAGGCGTCCCCTTCGGGCAAGGCCACCCGCAGCCAGCAGCGCATCGCGAAGCTCTGCGGCGATCTCGGCTCGTCCTTGGCAGCCCTCTCTCCCGCGGCGCCCGGTGATCGGCTGCTGCTGGAGCAAGCGCGCCCGGCGCTGGTGGAGCTGTCCCGAACCTTGCACCGCACCCTCGGTGGCCGCCAGGAGCTGACCTCACCGCTGTCAAGGAGCAGAACCCCCATGCAAGTCGCCCCCCCCACAAGCAACGAAGACGCCGAGCACCTCTTCGACCAGGGCATGGAGCACTGGTGGGGCGGAGACCGCGCCGCGGCGTGCAGGCTCTACCGGATGGCCATCGTGCTCGACCCCTTGCACGCGGATGCCCTCAACCACCTGGGCATCGCGCTCATGGATCGAGGCCGGCTGGGCGAGGCTGCCGAGCACTTCGAGTCCGCCATCGAAGGGGGAGGACGCGACCTGGTGCGCGAACATGGTCTGGTGGAGTGGGGCTCTCTCGAGAACAGGCCCTACCTGCGCGGCCTTCACAACCTGGCCCTGATCCACACAAGGCGAGGCGATCACGCTGCCGCGGTCCGCATCTGGGAGCAGCTGCTCACCCTCTGCCCCAACGACAACCAGGGTGTCCGCTGGCTGCTGGGCGAGGGCTACCACCGCCTGCACCGCCTGGACGACGCCATCGTGGCCTACGAGCGTGCCCTTGAGGAGCCGGGCTGCTGCTACGGCCTCACGCTGGCCCTGCACGAGCAACGTAAGTGGGAGCGTGTGGGCGTCGCCATTGTCCGCGCCTTCGCCCGCAACAGGTACGTGGCCCCCATGCTGCTGGGTGAGCGCTGGGAACGCGCCCCCGGGCACCACGTGACCAACATGGCCGAGCCGGAGTGGGCCGCCGACTACGTGGAGCGCTTCGGTGACATGTGGCGCCGAGTGGAAGACGGGGCCGAGCTGCTACGCAGGTGGTGGCACGCCGCGCCGGTACAGTCCTGGCTGGAGCGACAGGGCGATCTGGCCGCCAGGCTGGACGGGCTGCCACCGGGGGACGACCTGCGCAGCATGCTCATCCACCAGAAGTTCGGCCTGGAGGCCGAGGCTACGCTCCGCAAGATCGCGGCCGAGGTCGATCCGGGATCCTCCCGAGCCCGCCCACACCGGCACCCCTTCGCCGCCACCCTCGACCAGGTACGCATCAGCCGCGAGGGTGAGGACGCCATCATCGAGTACCGAGACCCCGAGGTCTGGACCACGCAGCTCAAGGTCGGCCCACAGATGGGCGACCTGTCCGACCAGGATCTGCTGGACATGCACAACGAGCTGGTGGAGGCTCGCCTGTCGATGCGCGAGGAAAACCCCTACGCGGCCATCGAGGTGCCAGCGGGATCGCCGCAGATCGAGTTCGATGAAGGCTCCGCCCAGTGGAGGCTGCGCGGCCAGGTCCTCCGGGCTCAGATCAACGACCTAGACCTGCGGGTCCAGCTCGACGTGGACGGCCGCACCCTCAACATGGAGGAGCTCGAGCGCCTGCTGATCGGGTACTCGGGCTGGGGCCTGCGCCTGGTCATCGTGCCTGACGACGAGATCGAGCGGCGGCCGACCATCGTGGTGCGCGAACCCGACGCCTAGGGATGGAGCCGCCGCTCATCCGAAGGGAGCCAGCTGCTCCTGGACCGGGTCGTCTGCGGGTACCTGGGGAACCAGGCCGCCGCCGCCGTGGCGGGCCCGGTCGTGCTCGGCTTCGCCGACCGTAGGCCTGCTTCGATGGGTGAGGGTGCAAGAAATAGCCCAAAAGGGGCACAACAGGCAGGCGTGCGCTTCTGCGGACGCAATCGACCCCCGAGGGGATAGTTCCCATCGGGGGCCGGTTTTGAATGGTCGGGGTGGACGGACTCGAACCGTCGGCCTCCTGCTCCCGAAGCGGATCGAGGAGTTGCTGGAGCATGTAGGTCGTTGTTATCGCTGCCAGGAGGTGGTGGCGCGGTGTCTGGACGAGGAGGAGGGTGGAGGGCGATGGGGGCACAGCGGGGGGGCACACCTCCAACTTGACTGACGCGACGGAGGTCGCCGGATATGGTCTCCTCATGCCTGCCTTCACTCTCCATGTCAGGAACCTCTTCGCGCTCCGTGAGATCCGCTGGAGCCCGGAAGGGGCCTGTGTGCTCGTCGGAGCGAACGGCTCCGGAAAGACGACGCTGCTGCTGACCTTGAAGGCGCTGCGCTTCGCCTTCGACCGAGGCCTGCCCGCCGCGGTGACGAACGTGTTCGGGGGCAGCCACGGGCTCCGCAACAGGGATGCCGACGAGGACGAGCCGGTCGAGATCGGCATCGACCTCGGGAGCCTGTCGTGGCGACTGAAGCTCACGCCACGCGGTCCAACGGTGGACTACCTTGCCGACGAGGTGCTCCGCGACGGGGACGAGGTCGTCTACTCGAAGGACTCGCTGGGGAACTTCGTCCACGGCGACTTTCGGCCTTCCTCCGACCAGCGCCTCGGTCTGCGAGCTCTGCACGATGCCGACCGACTCAAGGGGAGCGCCCTGGATCTGGTCGCCTTCTTCCGTAGCATCACCGTCTTCCACGACCCCGATCTCTGGACCCTGCGCTCCCAGGGCTCCAGAACGACCGACAACCGCCACGTGCACAGCCGCGGGGTCAACGCCATCACCATGTTGCGCCGGTGGCACCAGGAACGCCCGAGCCGCTTCAAGTACGACTTCGTGGTCAATGGCCTCAACGCCGCCTTCCCCGGGCTGGTGGAAGACATCGACTTCTCTGAGGCGGGGCAGTCGCTCCATGCACAGTTCTACGCGCCAGGACACGAGCTTCCCACGCCCCTCTCGAGCGAGGCCAACGGCGTCCTCGCCATGTTGATCCTTCTCTGCGAGCTGGCGGATGGGAACGAAGGCGGCGTCGTCGCCATCGATGAGCCCGAAAACTCGCTGCATCCCTTCGCCATCCGCCGGTTCTGGTCCACGGCCTCACAGTGGGCACGGATCCGAAAGCTGACACTGCTCCTGGCCACGCATTCATCGAGCCTTCTCGACGAGCTGAACGGGCTCCCTGAACAGATCCATGTCCTGCGGACAAACCAACGGCCGGGTCCTGAGCGACTGGATGAACTCTTCGATCGCGGCTGGCTGGCCAACTTCCGCAATGGCGAGCTCCACGTGGACGGAGAGCTTGGCTCCAACGACGAAGCTCCCTGAACATGGCGACGATCAAGCTCGTAGTGACAGGCGATCTGGAGAAGAGAGCGCTCCACGATTCGCTGCGGCGGTGGTTCCCACACACGAAGCCTGATGGCGAGGAGAACCTGTGGCTCCCACCCAGAAAGACCCATGCGGCAACCACAAGCAGACTGACCCTCGGAGCAGAGCCTTCCCGGGGCATGCTCTCCCTGGCCAGGGTGGTCGTCACGGAACTCTGGAACCCGCGCTCCCGAGCCTCAGAACGGCCTGATCTCGTCGTCTGTGTCGACGATCTGGAGATCGCCAACCTCGATCAACCACAGGTCGTCATCGAACAGTTCAGAGTGAGCGTCGAGCGGGAGATCCGGCGCAGGGACCTGGGCAGCACCACAGAGGAACGACTGCGACAACGCCTTCGCGAGAGCTGCTCCTTCCATCTCCTCATCCCCATGGTGGAGAGCTACTTCTTCGGAGACCAGGCGGCTCTCCTGCGGCTGGGCGTGGCACCGGCCACGAACACCCATCTGCGCAGCCAGGACGTCGAGCTGTTCGAGACCACCGATCCCTCCTGGCTCCCCAGCTGTGAGCGGATCAACATCGCCAAGGAGGCGCGCGGCGAGCCCTGGTGGCGCGAGCAGTGCCACCCGAAGCACTACCTGGAGCACCTGATCTCCCGCGACACGCCGAAGATCTACGACGAGGTCGCCGATGGTGCGCCGGCCTTCGAGAGCCTCGACTGGAGCGCAGTGGGACGTCCCGAGATCGCGCTCGCGTGCGTGATGGCGCTGTTCGAGGATTTCGCCGACTGGTTCGAGGTCACGAATCCTCTGGGCACACTCAAGGCTCCCGCCCCCACGTACCCGCCGAGGACGGCGCGCCGGGACCGGCTGGTGCTGAGAAACCTGTAGACAGGACGTCATCAAAGCTCTGGCTCCTGCCCCCGACCTCCCTTTTCAACCTCCGAACCGCAGGTGAGGTGTGGCTGTTCACTCATCGCGCCTTGACCGTAGTGCCCTTTACCGGATATGAGCACTACATCATGCCCTTCATCCGTCGAAAGCGAGGCCAGGTCCTCATCGTCCACAACCGGCGCACCACCAGCGGCAAGGTCCGCCAGGAAGCGCTCGCGTCCTTCGCCTCACCTGTCGAGCTGGAAGCCACCCTGGACGGCCCCACATGGGAGTCCTGGTGCCGCGATCTCGCCTGGCGCCACCCACGGCTCTCCTGGAAATGGGCAGAGATCGAAGAGAAGCTGCGCGCAGCGCTCGAGGAATGGATGTCGTCCCCTTCGGGCCAGTCCGTTCGCAGCGAGCAGCACATCCAGAGGCTCTGCAAGGAGCTGACATCTTCGCTCACGGCCCTCTCGCCGGCGCTACCCGCCGACCGCCACCTACTGGTCCACGTGCGCCCCTCGCTGGCAGAACTCGGCCGCGTCATCGACAGTGCGCTCGACGAGCCGCGAGACCTGGCCGCCCCTCAACATCGGAGCAGAGAAACCATGGACATCGACAAATCCTTGCGCAGCTCGGACGCCGGGCAGCTCTTCGACCAGGGCATGGAGCACTGGTGGGCTGGAGACCGCCCCACCGCTTGCCGTCTCTATCGCAGGGCTCTAAAGATCGATCTCCTGCACGCCGACGCCAACAACCACCTAGGCATCGTGGCCCTGGAGCGGAGGCAGTTGAAGGCTGCAGCCGGTCATTTCCAGGCGGCCATCGATGGCGGCTCACGCTCGCTCGTGCGTGATCGGGGATTGGTGGAATGGGGCCACCTCGAGAACCGCCCCTACCTCCGTGCCCTGCACAACCTGGCTCTGGTACATGCCGAGAGGGGCGACCACGAGGAGTCCGCGGCCCTCTGGGAGCAAATCCTGACCTTCAACCCCAACGACAACCAGGGCGTGCGCTGGCTGCTCGGCGAGGCGTACCACCGCCTGCGGCGGCTCGACGACGCCATCGTCGCCTACGAACGCGCCCTGGACGAGCCCGGCTGCTGCTACAACCTTGCCCTGGCGCTCCACGAGCAGGGAGACCGCGACCGCGTGGGGACAGCCCTGGTGCGCGCCTTCGCGCGCAACCGCTACGTGGCTCCCATGTTGCTCGGCGAGCGCTGGGAGGAGGGCCCCAGGCACAGCAACACCAACATGGCGGATCCCGAGTGGGCTGCCGACTACGTCAAACGCTGCGCGGACATGTGGCGCAGAGTGGAAGATTCCGCCGAGCTGCTGCGCAAGTGGTGGCAGTCCGAGCCGGTCCGGGCCTGGTTGCTTCGGAGGGACGAGCTCGCCTCGAAGCTGGATGGCCTCGCGCCGGGGGACATGCGCAGCCTGCTCGTCCACCAGCAGTTCAGCCTGGTGGCAGAGGCCACGCTGCGCAAGGTGGCCAGTGACGTGGATCCCGAACCCTTCTCCAGCGGGCCACGCCGGCACCCCTACGTGGCCAACCTGGCGGAGGTGCACGTCTCGCGTCATGGAGAGAGCGCCGTGTTCGAATACCAGGACCCGGACGTCTACACGCTGCAGCTGCACATCGGTCCCGAGATCGAACGTCTGTCGGACCAGGAGCTGCTGGACATCCACAACGAGAGGCTCGAGGCCATCCAGGCCCGGCGCGAAGCGGATCCCTTCGTGGCGGTGGAGGTGCCACCAGGCCAGCCGCAGATCGAGTTCGACGAGTCCATGGCCCACTGGGGCCTACGTGGGCATGTCCTGCGCGGAGTGATCAGCGACAAGGACCTCGAGCTCCACCTGGACGTGGACGGACGCCTCCTGGGCCTGAAAGACCTCGAGAAGATGCTGCTGACCTACGCGGGCTGGGGGCTGCGCATCGTGGTCATGCCCGACGACGAGATCGAGCGGCCGCCGAACATCGTGGTTCGTGAACCCGACGCGTAGGCCTGCGGCGACGGGTGAGCGTGCAGGAAAATGGCCAAAAGGGGCACAACAGGCAGGCGTGCGCCACCCCAAACGAACCGAACCCCCGAAAGGATAGTTCCCGTCGGGGGCCGGTTATCGATGGTCGGGGTGGACGGACTCGAACCGTCGGCCTCCTGCTCCCGAAGCAGGCGCGCTACCAGACTGCGCTACACCCCGAAGGCCCGCTGGATTAGCCGGCAGCCCGGGGAGAGTCAAGGGCGGTCGATCTCAGAACTCCAGCACCACCCGCGGCTCGAACCCCACCCAGTCGCCGGAGACCAACAGGTAGCGGGTGCCGTCCAGCACGCAGTCAGCGCCGAGGCGGTGGCCGGGGCCCAGGGCGTGCAGGTGGCCGAACACGCAGCAGTCGATGCCGTGCTCGGTCATGATGGCGCTGGCGCGGGAGGGCTCGCCGTCGGAGCCCACCGGCGGGTAGTGCACCATGGCCAGCCGGTGGCGCGCCTGGCGCGGCAGCCGGCCCAGGCTGAGCTCGAGCCGGTTCAGCTCGCGAGCCACCAGCTTCTCCTGGTCGCGCACGACCTGGCGCTTCCCGCCGCCCTCCACGGGCATGGGGCGCCACTCCTGGGGCCAGCGCAGCTCGGGCAGCTCCCACAGGCGGGTGCCGCCGATAGCCACCGGGCCGATGTGCACGCTGTCGTACTGCACGAAGTGCACCCCGGGCAGCTCCAGCCGCCGCAGCTTGCTGATGGACTCCCACCAGTAGTCGTGGTTGCCCCGGATCAGCACCTTCTCGCCGGGCAGGGCCGCCAGCCACTGCAGGTCGGCCAGGGCCTCGGGCAGGCGCATGGCCCAGGAGATGTCCCCCGCCACCAGCACGATGTCCTGAGCTGCTACCTCTCGCCGCCAGGCGGCCTCCAGCCGCCGCACGTGGTCCGCCCAAAGCTCACCGAACACGTCCATGGGCTTGGGCCTGGCGAAGGACAGGTGCAGATCGGCGATAGCGAAGACGCGCGGCATGCTCCGATCCTATGCGCGGGGTGCGCGCAGGCCAATCCTGCACCGAAGTGGGGTCGAACGCGACAGGCTCGCACGCAACCAGGGTCGAACGCGACAAGTGGCACCGGGATCGCAGGCCTGCGGGCCAGTCATCCAGCGAAAACGGGTGTTGGTCCGTGAGGGCTCGGGTGAGAAGCCCGCCAGGCGGCCCGATCTGTCGCGTTCGAGGGGACCTGCGTGCAGACGTGTCGCGTTCGAGGGAACTACGGGCCCTCGAGAGCCGCGAGCGCCGCCTTCAGTCCCGCGCGGTCACCAGGCAGAGACCGTGGCCGTAGAAGTGCACCGAGTTGGCGTTGGAGCTGCTGCAGGTGGCGCTGGAGTCAGCGGTGTCGTGGAAGGACCCGCACTGCCCGGCGCGCTGCAGGGGGCAGTAGTGGTACATGGTCAGGGTGTTGGAGCCGCTCTCCAGCCAGAAGGTGCCGATGTAGATCACCGAGCCGGAGGGGAAGCCGTAGTTGTCGGCGTCGGCCACCACGTAGTCGTTGCCGCAATTGCTGTAGGCCGGCACGCCCGATGGGTTGCCGGTGTTGGGCACGCGGAAGTAGGCGCTCTCGTTGCGCTGGGAGCTGCCCGACTCCACGATGGACTCGTTGTAGACGTGGTACCAGTCGGCGTGGGGCGCCACCAGCGTGCCGCTGGCCTCCACCGGGTCCCAGGACAGCACGTAGATCTGCTCCTCGGAGAACTCGGCGAGGTCGCCAAAGGCGCAGTCGTCGTTGATGAACACGGCGGGAGGCTCGTCGTCGGGCGGATCGTTGGGATCGCCGCCTGGAGGATCGTCGTCGGGCTCGTCCTCGGTGTCGTCGGGATCTTCCACGGGCTCGTCGGAATCGCCGGGCGCGCCCGAGTCATCGTCGTCGGGATCGTCGGCGGGGAAGTCGGAGTCGGCGGTGTCGTCGTCGTCCCCTGGCTCGTCGCGGGTGGGGTGCTCGCGCTCCTCGTAGGCGTCGTTGTGGCTGGAGAAGAGGTAGTCGCTGCAGCCGGCCAACAGGGCGATGAAGATGAGGGACATGCTGGCTCCCTGGAGTTCGAAGCGCACGAGGTAGGAGCAAGGCTCGTGCCACCCCGCCCGAGCAGCCAATCTTCCGCTTGCTCACTCACATATTGACGGACACACCCATCCGGCCCGCGGCCAGAAGGTCGCAGCTCGCGCCGCCGCCATGGGTCACGCACCCCCCAGAACGGGACAGGAGCGTCCCATGACCCCGGGTCAATCCCTCAGGCCCACTCCACGGATGGCGGCGGCCCGGTCGTCGGCGCCGAACACGGCGCTCCCGGCCACCAGCACATGGGCCCCGGCGCCGAACACCCGGCCGGCGTTGTCCGGCTTGACGCCGCCGTCCACCTGGATGAGGGTGGCCAGGCCCTCGGCATCGATGCGCTCGCGCAGTCGGCTGATCTTGGGTAGCGCCGCCTCGATGAAGGTCTGGCCGCCGAAGCCCGGGTTGACGGTCATGACCAGCACCAGGTCGAGCTGGGGCAGCAGGTAGTCCAGCACCGATCCCGGGGTGTGCGGGTTGAGGGCCACGCCGGCCTTGACCCCCAGCTCGCGGATGGCCTGCACGCTGCGGTGCAGGTGGGGACAGGCCTCGGCGTGCACGCAGAGCCAGTCAGCGCCAGCCTCGGCGAAGTCGGCCAGGTAGCGGTCGGGCCGCTCGATCATCAGGTGCACGTCCAGGGGCAGCGTGGTGGCGCGCCGTGCCGCCGCCACCACCAGCGGACCGATGGTGATGTTGGGCACGAAGTGGCCGTCCATGACGTCCACGTGGATCCAGTCGGCGCCCTTGGCCTGCACGTCGGCGATCTCCTCGCCCAGGCGGGCGAAGTCGGCGGAGAGGATGGAGGGGGCCACGAGGGGAAAGTTCATGCGAACACCTCTCCGACCAGGATGCGCTGGCCGCAGATGAGGGCCGCCCCAGACTGGGCGCGGCGGTTGGCGGGCTGGCACTTGATCAACTCGACAGCGCCGTCGCCCGTGGCCACCAGCAGGCGGCGGCGGGCCTCTACCACGGTGCCGGGGGCCACGCCGCAGGCCTCCCAGGCCAGAGGACGGGTGGCGTGGATGCGGATGAGCGCGCCGCGTAAGGTGGCCTGGCCACCGGGCCAGGGCATCATGCCGCGCACCTGGTCGTGGATCTGCTGGGCGCTGCGCGACCAGTCCACGCGCCCATCTTCCTTCCGCAGAGGTGGCGCATGGGTGGCCTGGGCGTGATCCTGGGGACGGGGCTCGATCTGGTGCAGACGATCGAGGGTCTCCAGCACCAGATCTGCCGACAGGTCGGCCAGGCGCAGGGCCAGCTGGCCGGCGGTCTCATGGGGCTCGATGGGAGTGCGACGCTCCAGCAGCATGGGGCCGGTGTCCAGCCCCTCGTCCATGAGCATGGTGGTGACCCCGGTGACCCGCTCGCCGCGGGCCACCGACCACTGGATGGGGGCCGCGCCCCGGTAGGCGGGCAGCAGGCTGCCGTGGGCGTTGACGCAGCCAAGCCGCGGGGCCTGCAGCAGGGTGGGGGTGAGGATGCGGCCGTAGGCCACCACCACCGCCACGTCGGCCCCCAGGGCCTGGAAGTTGGGCGGGAAGGGGCCGCTGCGCACCCCGCGCGGCTGCATGGTGCGCAGCCCGTGCTCCCGGGCCAGCTGCACGGTGGCCGGAGACAGCAGGCGGCGCCCGCGACCGGCGGGCCGGTCGGGCTGCGCCACCACGGCCAGCAGCTCGTGATCGCTGGCCAGCAGCGCCCTCAAGGTGGGCACCGCATAGGCCGGCGTGCCCATGAAGACCACGCGCATCAGGCGTGACCCTGCTCCCGGATGCGAGCCTTCTTGCGGGCGCGCAGGTAGCGGGAGCGCTTGAAGCGGGAGACGCGGTCGAGGATGGTGACACCGTCGAGGTGGTCCATCTCGTGCTGGATGACGGTGCTGGCAAACTCCTCGAAGCGCCGCTCGTGCTGCTGGCCGCGCTCGTCGAGGAAGCGGACGAGCACCCAGCGCGGGCGGGTGAAGTGTTCCCAGAGGTCGGGCACCGACAGGCAGCCCTCCTCGGCGCGGTAGCTCTCGTCGGAGGACTCGACGATCTCCGGGTTGACCATGACCAGCAGGTTCACGCCGCGGCGGGCCTCGGCGCCGGCGTCGTCGTAGCCTGGATCGGCCACCAGGAAGCGGCGCAGGTCACCCACCTGGGGGGCGGCCAACCCCACGCCCGGTGCCGCGTACATGGTCTCGGCCATGTCGCGCACGCGCCGCTCAAGATCGGCACCGATCTCGTCAGCCCGCACAGGCCGACACTCCTCGGACAGCCGCGGATCAGGGGCGTGGATGATGTCGAGGATGGCCATGACAGACTCCGGCGGGAGGGTAACCCCGCCTTGACCGCAGGCAAGCCGCCAGACCGCAGCGGGCCGAGCTCCCGGACGCGCCGCTGCGCGGCAGCTCACGCCAGCGTGCGTCGGCTTCCCACCATCGCCAGGCCCGCCAGCAGCAGCCAGGGATCGAGGCTTCCCAGCTCCGGGTCCCAGCGAGTCCATCCGTACATGGCCAGAGCCAGGGGAGCCTGGGCACCTGGCCTCGGGCCACGCAGCCGGCCATGCCCGGCGCGCCGCTGTCCGGCGGTGGTGAGGAGGAACTCGGACCGCTGACAGCCCAGCGGCACGCAGACGGACGTCAGGGCGGATGGCGCAGGTCCCTTCGACCCACGAGGGGCCCAAGCGGGAGCTGCTATCTCCAGGAAAAACTCCTGGCGCTCACCAGCCCTGGGAGCAGCTCCGGCAGCCGGTCGAAGACGGACACATGGGCGGCCAGCGTGTCGGCCACCAGCCGGCTGAAGTGCGGCTCGTAGAAGCTGCCGGCGTGCTCGTCCATGTAGACCTTCTTGAACTCCAGCGAGGGCACCAGGACCCGCTCCGGGTAGCGTCGCTGCTGGCGGTGATGGATGCCGCCCCCCAGGAAGATCACGTTTTCACCCACGGTGACCGGGCGACCCTGCCAGTGGATGGGACGGTAGGCCGCCAGCAGCGCGTCGATCACGGCACGGAAGCGCGGATGAGCTCCCGCGGTGCCCAGGTTGAAGAAGGGCTTGCCGGGCTCATCCCACCAGTCCACCGGCTGGTGATCGCGGCGGAAGTTGTAGGCGTGGAAGTCGAGCATGATGCAGTAGCCGAACCGCTCCACGGTCTGGTCCACGAGCCGATCGATGACCGCCAGGGCCTCGTGGTAGCGCAGCACGGAGCGCTCACGCTGCTCCGCCGTGGGCAGCTCCTCGTACAGATCGATGTTCCAGCAGGTCTCGGGGCCCAGGTAGACCGTGTCCTCGGGCTGGCGGTTGAGGTCCACCTCGAAGCGGCTCACCGGACTCCAGATGGCCACGGGCAGGCTGTCGAGGAAACGCCCGGTGCCGGGATCCTCCTCGTAGAGCCGCTCGGCTGCGGTGGCTCGCATGCGGCGCAGCAGTTCCTCGCGCACCAGGCTGCCAGTGTGGGGGGCAAGAGCCAGGATGGGAGAGGGCCGATCGACGCGGTAGCGCAGGATGCCAGAAGGGGACGACTCGTGGAAGCTCATTGGTTCAATATGCCCCGCCAGGGGCGCGGCCGCACGTCCACCAGCTCACCAACGAGGGCGTCAGCCAGCGGATCCTGGAGGGTATGACCGCGATATCCAAGGGCTCGCGCGGACAACGCCGAGCGGCTCTTGACCTGGCAGATCAGGACTTCAGCTGATCCTTGGAAGGCAGGGTGAAGATGGGGACCACACCGCCTCCAGTGCTGCCATCGAGGGTGAATGCAGGGATGACGCCCCCACCCGCGCTGACGTTGATCACCGAGTTCCGCGAGATGCGCACCACCGAACCCGCATAGCGACCACCGAACATGTAGGGGTTCAGGTTCACCTTGAAGCGGTCCAGGTGGTAGTGGGGTTCGAAGACCGGAAAGGAAGCCTCGGGGATGGGCACGAACTCCTGCACCGTCCAGCCACCCACCTCACTGGCGGCCTTGTGCAGCAGCTGGTCCCAGAGGCCCTGCTCCGTCTCGGGACCGATGGCCACGCCCTTGCCACCGTAGGAGTAGGTTGGCTTGAGCACGAGGTGGTCGCGGTGCCTGCTGGCCAGCTCCACCACGCTGCCCTTGTTGCCACGGAACTTGCAGGGCTGGTGGCCCACGATCTTGGTCCAGGGCACCACCTGGCTCAGCACCCTCTGCTGCTCCGGCGTGAAGTAGTGGGAGTTGCGCTCATCGGAGAGCAGCGCCATGAAGGCCTTGGACCCCGGAATGCGCGTACAGAAGGGGTTGACGACGCACACCAGGCCGCGCTGGGAAGCCTCCAGGAAGGCCTGTACGCCCGGCTCGTCGCGTTTCTTGAGCAGCTCACCCAGGATGACACGGCGGTAGATGAGGTCCACCGGCGCGCCCGCAGCGTAGAGCTTGTCGCCGCGCAGCTCCAGCTCGCAGGGGTCCACCACCACAGAGGGGATGTCGTGGGCCTCCAGGTACTCGGCCACCAGGTGGTGCTCGCGGATGGTGGCCACGTTGCTCCAGTCCACCACGGCCACCCTGGGCTTATCGGTGAGCCCCACCTGCTGGGCGGCCTCCAGCAGGGAGAGCATCAGCTTGTGGCGACAGCTGGACCCTTTGAGGAAGCGCGCCCAGGGCAGGGACTTCACCGGCTCCAGCTCCAGGAAGGCCTGCTCCAGCAGATCGGTCCAGGCCACGCCCGCCGGGCTCTCGGCGTTGAATTCCAGGTACTTGATGGAAGAGCCCACCATGAAGGCATCGGGTCGTGCGATGACCTGCACCCGCTTGAGGCGCAGATCGGGCAGCATGTACTCCTCTTCTTCGGGGCTCAAGGGCACCTGGGATCGCAGATCTGGGTCGTCGTGGAAGTGCCTGAGCACCTGCTCGGCGCAGTCCAGCAGCACCTGGGAGGTGGTGCTCAGGAGCTTCTCCTGGCGGAGGGAGAGGAAGGCCGGGCGCAGGAAGGCGGGCAGGACCTTGCCGCCGTAGACACAGCCCAGCTCGCGCTGCCTCTGCTCCAGCTGCCTGAGCAGGGACGGACCTTGATCGGCGTGCGCTTCCAGCCAGCCCAACCAGCTCTTGGTGGCCTCGATGGGTTGCATGGGCAGCTCCTGGGATCGCGCGCGGGGGAAAGGGAGGGGTGAAGGGGGGAAGATTCACCGCAGCTCGGCGACCACGCTGACTATCCCATACCGCAACGCTGACCAGAGGAAAGTGGCGAACCATACCGGCTGGGCCACCATCGGTGACGGGCGCTGGGCGTTCGCGGGGGAGGTCGCGCTGCGCGGGCCCCCACCGGGAAGCTGGATGGCGTCAGAGTCGGCGACGGCGGCGCAAGATGGTCAATCCGGGAACCAGCAGCAGCCAGGCCAGGGGCGCAGCCCCTCCGGTCGCGCAGGAGCAGCCCCCACCGCCCTTGAAAAAGCCGTCGTCGTCCGACAGGGGACCGCTGTCGGGCTGTGCGCTGTCGTGGGGCTCGGCGCTGTCACCCGGGGGCTCGGAGGTGTCGCCGGTCTCGCCTACGGGGTCGCAGTCCTCGTCCCAGCCCTCCGCCCCGGGCCAGATATCTGCGTCCAGATCGTCGCAGTCGGAGTCCACCGACCAGCCGTCGCCATCCTGGTCATCGTCATTGCCGTCGCAGTCCTGGTCCACGCCGTCGTACCAGACCTCCTCGGCCTCGGGGTTCACCGCCTCGTCCAGATCGTCGCAGTCGTCGGCCAGCACGAAGCCATCGCCGTCCTGGTCGTCGTCGCTGCCGTCGCAGTCCTGGTCCAGGCCGTCGTACCAGCTCTCCTCGGCGCCCGGGTGTACCGCCGAGTTGTTGTCGTCGCAGTCGTCGCCACCCCAGGCGTCGGAGACGAAGCCGTCGCCGTCCGCGTCGTACTCGTCGCTGTCGTCGCAGTCGTTCACCACCCCGTCGTAGGGATCGTCCGGGGCGCCCGGCCAGGTGTCGGCGTCGGCGTCATCGCAGTCGTCACCGCCATGGCTGGCGGACTCGAAGCCGTCGCCGTCGTAGTCGTAGTCGTTGGCCCCATCGCAGTCGCTGTCCACCCCGTCGTAGAAGGTCTCGCTGGCACCCGGGTTGATGGAATCGTCGCCATCGTCGCAGTCCGAGCCGCCGTAGCCGTCCGAGTCGAAGCCGTCTCCGTCGGCGTCGTAGTCGCTGGCGCCGTCGCAGTCGGAGTCCACACCGTCGTACCAGGCGTCCACCGCGTCAGGGTTGACCGCCGCGTCCGCATCGTCGCAGTCATCGCCTCCATGAGCGTCGCTGTCGTGCCCGTCGCCATCGGCGTCGTAGTCGCTGGCCCCGTCGCAGTCGGAGTCCACGCCGTCGTACCAGCTGTCACTGGCGCCGGGGTTGATGCTGGCATCAGTGTCATCGCAGTCCGAGCCGCCGTAGGCGGATGACAGGTAGCCGTCGCCGTCCGCGTCGTAGTCGCTGGCGCCGTCACAGTCGCTGTCCACCCCGTCGTACCAGCTGTCGCTGGCTCCGGGGTTGATGGCAGAGTCCGCGTCATCGCAGTCGTCCCCACCGTGGGCGTCGCTGGCGTAACCGTCGCCATCGGCATCGTAGTCGTCCCCGCCGTCACAGTCGGAGTCCACACCGTCGTACCAGGCGTCGGCGGCGCCGGGGTTGACCGCGGCGTCCGCGTCGTCGCAGTCGGTGCCGCCGTAGGCGTCGCTGTCGTAGCCATCGCCGTCCTCATCGTT